>CAIPYV010000114.1 GCA_903869365.1 uncultured Chlorobiaceae bacterium | reverse complement strand
CAGATCGATCAACTTAGGTAATTATTAATTTGTTTAAAATTAAGTTTATTTTTTTATAGAAATACATAATAAAACTTTTTTGTTAAATTCTCCAATTTTATACGTAATAACACTGTAATGAGTATGATTTTCTGCTTTGTTACTGATATTTAACGTTCTTACTCGGAGTTTACAACAAGAAAAATAATCTGCCAAAGAAAAATTGAAAGCAAGATAACTACGTATTTATTATCATTAGGCACGACAAAGAGAAAAACACCCCTTGATTTTATTGGCTTTTCGGGGATTTTTGACTGCTAAAGGTATGTATTATGCAAAAAACGCAAACTATTAAACGATAAATTGGATTACTATCCCATACTCGAACTGATATCCCCGAAGAGCATTCATGCAACTGATCACTTAACCCTAAATAAATACAATCCCCAAGAGGGAAAACCGCCTTTTTGTGCTTATTGATATTTTATCATGTATTATAGAAGCTCATGAAATGTGTCTGTATGGTTGAGGTATCTTTGCA
Source organism: uncultured Chlorobiaceae bacterium (assembly GCA_903869365.1). Taxonomy (GTDB): domain Bacteria; phylum Bacteroidota; class Chlorobiia; order Chlorobiales; family Chlorobiaceae; genus Chlorobium. The sequence goes on along the minus strand of CAIPYV010000114.1, from coordinate 102,491 downwards.
ACAGAAAATAACCCTTTAAACTAAAAGAAGATGAACTGGCATGAACTATTGCAGCAACAAATCAACGAAACGTTCAACGTCACGGAACGCCTGATAAAGCTTCTTGATGAAAACGATCTTTCATGGAAGCCGTCGGAAACCAATAACTGGATGACCACTGGTCAATTGCTCTTCCACCTCACCCAGTCATGCGGTATGCCTATAAAAGGTTTTACTACAGGCCAGTGGGCAATGCCTGCTCATAGCGATATGCATGATAAAACAACTGAAAAAAATCTCCCTCCTGCCGAAAAACTGAAGAGTGTCGCCACTCTTGAGGAGGCACTTGCACTGCTCGCGACAGACAGACAAACAGCTCTTGACGCTGTTGCCCATTGCAGCGAAGAGGATCTTTTCTCCAGGCTGGCACCGGCACCATGGGACCCGACACCTGTCAACCTGGGAAAACGCCTGCTGAGCATGATCGATCACTTTAACCAGCACAAGGCACAGCTTTTCTATTACCTGAAATTGCAGGGTAAACCAGTCAATACCATGCATCTCTACCGAAAATAACCGTGTTCATACACAACCTCTCGTCGCATTATTCATCCACAGAGTCTCACAAGGGCTCTGTGTCTTTTTCTACAATAATGTAGATCAACATCTCATTCCAACAAATTTGTTACTATTCCACACTGACAAGTGTCCACAATAAAAAACACTAAAACATAATTATATAAGCACTTAAAACAGGATTAATTTTATCGGCATACTTATTGCAATGATAGAGGTACAATGGATTGTTCAACACCTTGTTCAACGTATAAATAAACGCAATAATCATGTCTACAGTCAGCACACTCTACGGCGACCTTACAGGGGTTGAGTTTCGCAGCCTCTTTTCGAACGGCAAAATGGACGGCTGTCTTGTCACTGAAGAAAACAGCCTTGAAACCCCTTATGGCACGCTGATTCCTCAGTACGAAGCCGAAGACATGGGAAGACGTTCGGTCAAGCCTATGTATTTCTATAAGGACGGTTCACTGAAATCAATTGCCCTGCAATCACAAACCATCCTTGAAACTCCGGTCGGCAGTATTCCCGCTGAGCTGGTTACTTTTCATAAAAACGGCAGCATCAAAAGAATTTTTTCGCTTGACGGTAAGCTGAGCGGCTTCTGGTCGTGGAAAAACGAGTTTGCGCTTGCTCAGGACATCACCTTCAACTCACCGCTGGGAACGCTGACCGCCAAGCTGATCGGCCTGCAGTTCTACGAGAGCGGAGCCCTGAAAAGCATAACACTCTGGCCGGGTCAGACACTGACGATCACAACTCCGATGGGAGAGATTGTTGTGAGGAAAGGGCTTGCCTTTTATGAATCGGGCGCCATCCGTTCGTTTGAGCCGCAGAAAAAAATTGACATCTCTACCCCGATTGGTGTCATAACCTCATGGGATAATGAGCCGAATGGAATACACGGAGACATCAACTCGGTGCAGCTCGCCGAAGATGGTTCTATTGAGGCGCTCAGTACTGTCGATCATGCCGTGCACGTCACCGTCAAGGAACAAAACGCGGAACTCTTTCATCCTGGAGTGAAAAACAACGTCTGTGGGGATGAGCGCAAGGTGAGTGTCCCGATGAAAGTCCGCTTTGAAAAGAAGTTGGTCATGTTTCACGACAACCCGAAATTCACCTTTGACCTCGAACATACAAGGTTTGAAATCCGAACGATGAATCTGGCAACAAAAGAACCTGCATATTCATGCTCATGAAAGAAAGTGCAGAGTTGAAAGTGCCGAGTGCTGAGATGGCTCTTTTTTGTACTTGGCACTTTTTACTCAGCATTCAGCACTTTTTTAGCGCGTTTATGCCGGCTGTCCATCCTGTGGAAATGGCGGCCTGGAGGTTATAGCCGCCTATTTCGCCTGCATAGTCGAGCAATTCGCCGCAGAGGAAGAGGTTTGGGAGAACTCTTGACTGCATGGTTTTTGGGTTTACTTCTCCAAGGAGTATGCCTCCGGCTGAGACTTCGCCTTGATCGAGTGGTACATTGCGCACGGTGCCGAGCGGAAACCTCTTCAGAACTGTGAGCAGGGATTGTCTCTGCTCTTTTTGAAGGGTGCTCCAGGTTATGTCGATTTCGAGGAGGGCGTGACGAATAATAAAGGGGACAAGAGCTGTGGGAATGGTGCCATAAGGTGCTTCGATGAACCCTTTTTTGAGGGAGGGAGCTATCGGGCATATCTGGAGGAACTTTCGAACCATCTGGGCGCCATGTTTGCGTGCATGCTGAAGAAGCTGATGATCAAGTTCAGCGGGATTGTGTTCGGGAAAAAGGTCGGCAAAAAGAGATGCACTGCCAAAATCACGGCAGAGTTCGGCGATATCGCGCGAAAGGGACAATGCTGCAGGACCGCTGAAGCCGCGATGCGTAAAGAGCAGGTCACCGCGCCGTTCGATACACTTACCTCCAGCAGAGGCGACTAGGCCTGCCGAACGAAGCGATACTCCTGAAAGAGATGCAGGGGGAGCCTTGAGGGTAAAGACCGGTGCCAGCGCTGCTGAGGGCTCTTTGATGGTGTGACCCAGTTTTCGGGCAATAACAAGGCCGTCACCCGTGGTGCCTGTTGCGGAGTATGAAACGCCGCCGGTGGCGAGAATAACCGCATCCGCAGTCAATGTTTCAGCCGTGGTGGTAATATGAAACAAGCCATCCTTTCGTTCAACACTCCGAACCCTGCAGGAAAAGAGCAGCTGAACTGACAACTCCTTGAGCAACTCTTCAAATGCCAGGGCTACCGAAGAGGCATCTCCGCTTAAAGGAAACACTTTGCCGTCCGGTCGCACCTCGGTTTCAACTCCTCGGGAATGCAGTAACTCCAGCAGGTCACTGCTTGAAAAACCGTAGAGAGCATTGCGTAAAAAACGCCGTTCATTGAGACGAAGAAAACCCTGCTCAAGCATCTCTGCCGGCGTACCCTGATGGGTTACATTACACTTTCCTCCTCCGGATATCCTGATTTTTGTCCCGAGACGCTGATTACGCTCCAAAAGCGTTATGGAACAAGCAATACCAGAGGCTTCAGCTCCCCGTCTTGCAGCAATAGCCGCCGACATCCCTGCCGCTCCCCCACCAATAATAACTAACGATAGGGGACGTTGTTGAATAACGATAGTAACTCCAATTCAGTTAACAAAAATATGAGCCTCTTTTCTATGACCTTAACCTGAAACGACAGCGGGTTCGATAACAATATAACAATCAGAATTGTGGACAGGAGAGAGAATCGCTCATTTACTCCTGCATCTTCACCCTTGTCCCATCCTTGAGTTCATTGGTGGGATGCACCACCACTTTCTGACCCGCCGTGACTCCTGAGAGCACCTCGGCCTGAAAGGCTCCGCGTATGCCGATTTTCACACTTCTTTCAACAGCTTTGCCATCTTCAATCACAAAAAGGCGCCACTCATCCCGACCTCTGAAGAGACTGCTGACCGGCACCTGGAGTACATGAGTGGCTTCACGAAGCACAATTTTGGCCTGAACGCGGAAGTTGTCGCCAAGCAGAGGTTCATACTCGTTGAGGAGGGCTACAATATTCACTCGTTTTTCTTCGATACCAAGTGCAGATATCTTGGTGAATGCCCCCGGAGCGATAGTTTTCACGACTCCCTGAAGCTCCTTTTCGCCGCCCCAATCACGGATCACAACCCGATGTCCTGGCCGGACTTTTGTGGCATCAGAGGAGAGGACATCGATAACGATCTCTATTGCCGTGGAATCACCGATATCAACAAGCGGAGAGCCCGCATTGATAACGCGTTCACTCTTTTCATGAATACGAAGAATTCGCCCGTCAGCCGGAGAGAGAACAGTAACCGGTTTTCCTGATATCTTCAGGTCAACCGGTGCCTGAAGAGCCTCAAAACTCTGACGCGCTCCTTCGACCGCTGAACGGGCGGCCTCAACCTCCCTTTTCAGCACTCCGGCTTCGTTCTCTGCAACTTCGAAGGCCTCCTTTGACACCGCACCCTCACTGTAGAGTTTCCGGTAGCGCTCTGAACGACGATCGGCCTGTGAAAAACCAAGAAGGGCTCTTTTCTGGCGGGCAATCGCTTCATCGAGCATTGCACGGGCTGAGCGGGCCCTTGCTGCAGCTTCCCGATACTCACGCGCATTAAGTTCAGGAGGTACCACCGCAGCGACAACATCCCCTTTTCGTACCCGGTCGCCCTCTTCCAGAGTTATTCTGATGAGTTTCCCTGTTACCGGAGCGGCAATAACAAAGCGATCATTCACCCGAGTTACACCTTCGGCATCAAGGGTAATCTGAAGAGGGCCTCGCCGGACTTCACCTGAATCCACAGGAAGTGCGGAGGGTTTGAAGATAACAAAAAGAGTGAGGGCGACTGCCGCAAAGGATATTGCTGCGATGCGCTGTGTTTTTGAAAAGACCATCATCTACTCCCTGGTTTTTAAAACCTCGACAAGATCGAGACTTGAAAGACGTTTTTGGACAGCAAGGCCGGACACGACCGACACCATAACAATAACCGTAAAGGCAAAGAGAAAGTTATAGGCAGTGAAAACAAGCGGCAAGCGATAGAGTTCCGAACTGAGCGCATGGGCAAGCAGAGCGGAAAGAGCAATACCAATCATAAAGCCGACCGGTATGGCACAAAGGGTAAGCAGGGCCTGTTCACCAAGCAGAATAAAGGAAACTTCACCCTTCGACATTCCAAGTACCCTGAGACTCGACAGTTCACGAGCCCGTTCAGAGAGCGATATCCTCGCACCGTTATAGACCACGGCAAAAGCAAGAACGCAGGCAAAAGAGGTAAGAATAAACGTTGATGTGGTCATACTTTGGGCAATCAACTCTTCGAAGCTCTCTTTAAGGGCCTTAAGCATCATCATCCCTGCCACGCCAGGCATTTTCTTGAGTGATGTATAGAGCGGACCGGCTTTTGATTGATCTATACGCAAATAGGCGGCATTCAGCACGCCGCCATCTCCAGCGAGAGTGTTCAACTGGGCAAGATTCATAGAGGCTGAGAGTCCGAGAATTTCGTCAATGACAGCGCTAACAAGCACTTCGCGATGGAGCTGCCTGCCCTGGAGAAACTCAAGCTGCAGTCTGTCACCCGGCCGGACTCCAAGAATGTCAGCAAGGGCTGAGGTCAGAATAATCCCGTCAGCTGGAAGAGAAAAGTGACGCCCGTTTTTATCAACCAGACGCTGCAGGCCCTCTGCCGACTGCAGGCCCTTGATGGAGAGGCGGCGAAAACGATGGCCAAAGCGCATTCTTACCGGTTCATCACGGTAATACTCATGTTCAAGTACACCGCTGAGTGACGCTATGGTATAGACCACAGAAGGAGGCTTGGGATCATTGAAAATAAGGGTGACATCTTCCCGATGTTTCTCTGCAAACTCCACCTGAATCATACGATCGACTGAATCATAGGTATAGCGGCCAGCAATAAGAATGGCAACCGCAAGAGAGATCATAAGGACTGAAATGGAAGCTTTCCATGGGCGACGCTCAAGGTTGCGGACAATAATCCGTAATGATACTGGCACTCTTTTGCGCAACGATGCACGATCAAGAAAACCGGGTTTGTACAAAACGGGCGAATCAGGACGCATCGCTTCCGCCGGGGGCAGCAAGACCGCTTTGCGTACTGCACCAAGTGCACCAACAAGCGCAGCTGCGAAACTCAAGAGAACGGCCAGTGCAACATTTTCAAAACGAAAGGTATAGACCAGCTCGGCAAAGTTATAGAAATCGGCATAGATATTCATCATGCCCCGGCCAAGCCAGGCTCCAAGGGCAGTCCCGACAACCGATCCGACTGCCGTAGGGATCATGGCAAAACCAAGGTAGTGAAGGGCTACATCTTCATTGGAATAGCCTATCGCCTTAAGTACGGCAATCTGGTCGCGCTGGGTTGCTACAAGTCGACGGAGAACAATGTTGAGTAAAAAAACCGCCACAGCAAGAAAGATTGCAGGCAGAAAGGTAATCTGAATACCCACCTGCTTGATTTCGTCGGCAATAAAGCGGTCAGAGAGCTGCTCACTCCGGCCATAGGCTCCAAGCGATCCGTAACGAGTGAACAGGTTATCAAGCTGCAGGAGAACATCCTTTTCCGAGACGCCGTGGGCAAGCGTCAGGGAGAGATCATTGAACGCTCCGCTCATATCAAACGCCGACTCAAGGGCTCTGCGGCTCATCCATATAACCCCGAACCTGCGCTTATCGGGGAAAAAAGCACCGGGCTGAACCTCATAGATATATTCCGGAGAGAGACCCATCCCGACAATGAGCAGCTCTTTCTTTCTTCCATTGATCACCGCGGTAATGTGGTCGCCCGGGGCAAGTTTGTTGGCTTCAAGAAAGGGTTTACTGACGACAACCTCTTCAGGTTTGCCGGGATCGATATAACGACCGCTCTTGATAAACAGATCATTCAAAACCGGCGTTCTGTACTCCGGTATTGAGACAAGCCTTCCAGTGGCCGGTTCGTCGAGTCCCGGTACATCGAGTGTCACATCAGCCACAATGCGGGAATTCACCGAAGCTACTCCTGCAATGCTGCGTACCGTTTCGAGGTAAAACTCAGGCGCACGCTTGACCTGCATAAAAACATCCGCAAAACGATACTTGCTGTAATAGCGGGCACGCGAGGCCTCAAGTGAATATTGAACACTGCTCATGGAAACAAACACTGAGATACCGCAGGCAACAACAGCTGCAACGGCCAGCATCTGACCTTTGAGGCGCAGCAACTCGCGCAGCAGTTTTCTCTGCAGGGGTTTCATCGCTCAGTTTACCAGAGAAGTTCTGAAGGTGAAAGGCGTGTAAGATTTCTCCGATCCTCAGAGACCTCCCCGCTGCTCAGACGCACAACCCTGTCCGCCATACCGGCAATAGAGGCATTGTGAGTAATGATCAGTGTTGTCGTACCGAGCTCTCGGTTGACCTTTTCGATGACATCAAGGACAAGTTTTCCCGTCTGAAAATCAAGCGCGCCGGTAGGCTCATCACACAGGAGCAGTTCAGGTCGCTTGGCAACCGCCCGGGCAATGGCCACCCGTTGCTGTTCTCCTCCGGAAAGCTGGGCTGGAAAATGGTTAAGCCGATGTGCAAGCCCGACCAGCTTGAGCGCCTCTTCAGGTGGCATCGGATTTTCAGCAATCTCAGTCACAAGCTGCACATTTTCGAGCGCTGAAAGACTTGAGATCAAATTGTAGAATTGGAAAACAAAACCGATCGATCGGCGACGGTAGGCTGTAAGTTCTGTTTCCGTCGCTGCTGTAATTTCTCGTCCGTGAAAAAAGAGGCTACCTGATGAAGGAGTATCAAGCCCGCCGATAATATTGATCAGCGTCGATTTTCCGCTTCCGGATGCACCCAGAAGAACGGCAAGTTCACCTGAATAAAAATCAAGGGATATATGTTTGAGCGCATCCACCCTTATTTCGCCCATAATGTAGGATTTCGAAAGGTCACTGATTTTCAGCACCGCTGGAGCATGACCGTTACCAACTGGATTGTCAGACATGCAGAAAACTCCTCATGGTAAACCTCACCTTCAAACAACCCGGAAACAAAAACCTCAGGACAATCATTTTGAATGCCTTAAGTTATACAACTATAAATTCTTGCTCATCATTCCCGAAAAACCAACAGGCAATCCTACAGTGCTACAAGCTGAGAAAGTGTTACATTTTTGCAGTCGCAGCTCCGAGAGTATCTGACCAATAGAGCAAACTATGGAACCACAACTTATCGTCATCATTTCTGCCGTCCTGATCTCCGGCATCCTTGTCGGCATTGCTATCGGCATGTTCATCAAGAAAAAGCGTCCTGCCATCAGAAGAGGGGTGATCAGTATCAGCGCTTCACCGGTCAGCGGACGGGGCGCCTTTGCAGCGGAAAACATCAGAGAGGGTGACATTATTGAACGCTGCCCTGCACTTGAGGTTACTGACCGGGATATCGGCGGCGAACTGGTCAACTATGTGTTTTACGGTAATGATGAAACCGCACGCCTTGTGGTCATGGGGTACGGTATGCTCTTCAACCACTCATCGACACCCAATGTCGCCTATTATCGGGAAGATAGCTCTCTCGGCCCGGAAATGATTCTCTATGCATTGCGCAATATTCTGAAGGGTGAAGAGCTTTTCTACAATTACGGGGATGCCTGGTGGACTACCCGCGAATGATTCCGTAAAGCGCACAGGCAGTCCAGACGAACAATTCGGTCGACTCACTGACTGCTCCAAGCACATCACCGGTCACTCCTCCGATTTTTCTGTAACTCAACATCCCGATCATCAATCCTGCGGCAAGTGCTGCAACAAGTGCGACAACGAAAGAGTAGAGTTCAAAGGAAAGAAGGGTGAAAAGAAAGAAAAGCGTCATGATCGAAGTAACAAGAGTATGCGGCCATCCTGCTCCGTTGACAAAAGAGTGGGCTGTGCCACCTTCGCTTCTGGCATAGGGCAGCGATGAAGCGAGGAGAACCTGAACCCAGCGGGCAAGCAGCACACCGGCGGCAATACAACCGAAAGCTCCCAGTGAAACAAGCTTGAGTACCGCAATCCATTTTAACAGGAGTATTCCTAAGAGAGCAGCCGCGCCGAACGATCCTACGTTTGGATCTTTCATGATCCTCAGGGCAGCTTCGCGGCTTTTTCCTCCCCAGAAGCCGTCAGCCAGATCAGCCAGACCGTCGACATGCATTCCCCGGGTCAAGATAATCCCTCCAAACACGACAAGCGCAGCCGCAAGTTCATTCCACCCTGCCGCATAACCGGCATAGCCGATCGCTGCCTGAAAAAGTCCAAGCAGCAACCCTACCACCGGAAACCAGAAAAGAGAGCTGCTGAAGGTTGCGGTATCCTTTCCCGGCACTGTGAGTACGGTTAACGTTCTCAAAGCTGTAACCAAACCGCTCAGCATCGGTTACTCGTCACTTTTTTCACTGACCTTTGCTCCGCTGAAGGTTGCCATTTCATTATAAATCTTCAGCGCGCCCTCAATAAGCTGCATGGAGAGTGCGGCTCCGGTTCCCTCACCAAGACGGAGGTCAAGATCAAGAATCGGCCTGGCGCCAAGCTTCTGCATAACCACCCTGTGACCCTGTTCATTGGAAAGATGGCTGAAAAAGAGATAGTCTTCAACTGCCGGACAGAGCTTGAGAGCCACAACTGCACCAGAGGAGGAGATAAAGCCGTCAACCACGACGGGAACTCTGCAGGAGGCTGCACCAAGAACAAACCCGGCTATTGCAGCAATTTCATAACCGCCCAGCGCCGCAAGGGCACCAAAGGGTGTGGCAGAGCGCGAAGTATTCACTTCGATGGCCTTTTTGATAATTTCTATTTTATGCTTCAGACGTTCATCATCAATGCCGGTACCCCTTCCGGTGATGCTCTCAACCGGCACATCAAGGAGAACCGAATAGAGTGCTGTGGCAGGGGTGGTATTAGCTATACCCATCTCTCCCGTTCCCAGAATATGGTAGCCTGCCTTATGAGCCTCAACCGCAAGCTCTGCGCCGATCAACACAGCATGCAGGGCATCCGCTTCGCTCATGGCAGGGCCGATGGCTATATTGGCACTTCCAGGCTTCACCTTTCTTTTCACAAGTCCCGCCATATCGGGAAAGTCATGGTTGACACCCATATCCACAACATCAAGATCAGCACCCGCATGACGTGTCAACACATTAATTGCTGCACCCCCATTGAGCATATTATAGACCATCTGGGGTGTAACCTCTGCCGGAAAAGCCGAGACACCTTCAGCCGCAACACCATGGTCACCGGCAAAACAGCAGATTTTCTTTTTTGTGAGCAACGGCGTCAACGAACCGGTCGCCAGAACATATTTTAAAGCAATTTCTTCCAACCGGCCAAGACTCCCCTGCGGTTTGGTAAGATCGTCAAGATGTGCCTGCGCCGCAGCACTGAGCGAGCGGTCAACAGGTTCAATGCGATTCAAAAGCTGCTGCAACTCTTTCTGCATAATTACAATCACGAATAATAAGTTATCGGTTACTACGCTCTAAAAATTATTACGGTACTACTTCAGCCTGATCGGCAAGCCACTGCAGAGAAGATAGGCCTCCGTTGCTCTTGAAGCAACTTTCTGATTAACGATACCCGCTATATCACGAAACCTTCTGGCCATGGCATTTTCAGGTACAATTCCCATTCCAACCTCATTGGAGACAAGGATAATATCGCAAGGCGGCTGACGAAGAACTTCAAGAAGACAATCAATTCTGTTATTTATTTCACCTTCATCCTCAAAACAGTGCATCAGATTGCCTGCCCAGACCGTCAGGCAGTCGAGCAGTACAACCTCACTGCCTGGTGGCAGATTCAGGAGAGCCTGCTCAGGATAGAGGGGCTCCTCAATCGTTATAAACTGTTCTCCCCGTTCCGCCCGGTGCTTGCCGATTCGGCTTTTCATTTCATCATCAAACGGCTCGGCGGTGGCTAAAAAAACTTTTTTCTTGTACCGGACTGCCTGCTGCAAGGCAAAAGAGCTTTTACCACTTCGGGCCCCTCCAGTCACATAAATAACATTTCTCATGCACGTTATTGAAAATTTGCCTCGAACAACTACAAAGCTTCGGGCATTAATAAACAAAAAAAATTTACAAGGAATCCATATTTTACAGGAAATGGCGGTAAACCAAAACAGTGCATGATGAGTTTGAACGGTAAAAGAAACATTGTTATTGAACATGCAGGAACCACTCCCGCCGGCATGCAGAGGGTCGAGTTGGTCGAGCGCAAGGGGAAGGGTCATCCTGATACCATCTGCGACTCCGTCATGGAGGCGGTCTGTTTAAACCTGTGCAGGGAGTATCTGACTCTTACGGGACATATTCTGCATCACAATATCGACAAAGGTCTGCTGATTGCCGGTATCAGTGCTGTAAAACCTGGAGGCGGGAGAATCGTTGAACCTATGAAATTCATTTTTGGTGACAGGGCCACGTATGAGTACCATGGAATCCGTATCCCTGTCGCCGAAATTGCTGAAGCAGCGGCAACGGAGTGGCTCAGAAAAAATCTGCGTTTTGTCGACCCAGACATCCATGTGATCTTTCAGAATGAGATCAAACCAGGTTCTGTTGAACTTACTGATCTTTTTTCCCGCACAGTTATCGGAGCAAACGATACATCTGTAGGGGTCGGGTATGCACCACTCAGCAGCGTGGAATACCTTGTGCTTGAAACCGAACACTATCTGAACTCCACCAGTTTTAAACTGGCATTTCCTGAAACAGGCGAAGATGTGAAGGTTATGGCATACCGAGACGGCAATACCCTGACTCTGACCATTGCCATCGCATTTGTGGATCGTTATATCCCCGATACAACCATCTATTTTGAGCGCAAGGAGGCGATCCGTGAAGCTTTGCAGGCATTTATCGCGGCAAAAGGTCAGTCATTCGATAGGGTTGCAATAGCGATCAATACACTTGACGATCCTTCACGCGGCGAGAGCGGTATATACCTGACGGTGCTCGGTACTTCGGCAGATGGAGCTGATGGTGGTGAGGTAGGAAGGGGTAACAGGGTTAACGGACTTATTTCATTCGGAAGATCGTTGAGTCTTGAAGCTGCCGCAGGTAAAAATCCGGTCAACCATGTTGGTAAAATCTATAATGTACTGGCACGCGAGACCGCCGAACGCATCTACCGGGAGGTCGAAGGTATACAGGAGGTGTCACTTTTTCTCTGCAGTCAAATCGGCAAACCAATCGACCAGCCACTTACAGCATCAGCAAGAATCATCCCCAACTCAGGAGTATCAATCAGGGATGTCCAGGAATCAGTCGCCAGCATCGTTGATGCTGAACTTGCCGACATCAGCCGCTTCAGCGAACGGCTTGCCCAAGGTATGTTCTCTATCTGCTAACGTTGCATCCGACCATAAAAAAGGTCGGGGAGAGAGTTCTTAACTTACTATAGGATGTCCGAAAGAATCACATTTTACCTATTATCGCTATTCAACAACGTCCCCTGTAGGAGAAATCAGATGCTGAAGAAAGTTTTATTTCCAGGAAAGTATATTCAGGGCGTCGGTGCTCTCGGCGAGTTGCCGTCCCTGATCTCTCTGTTTGGCCATCAAGGGCTTATCCTTGCGTCGCCTACGGCGCACAGGACAATTCTTCCGGAAAGCGGTCTGGACCTTCATGCTCACTCTCTGCCTGTCGAACGATTCTCAGGCGAGTGTTGTGAACAAGAGCTCTTCAGACTGGCGGGAATCATTCATGAAAAAAAGGTGGATGTTCTTGTCGGGATGGGTGGCGGAAAAACAATTGATACCGCGAAAATCGCTGCAGATCGTGCAGATATTCCGGTTATTATTGTGCCCACGATCGCATCGACTGACGCGCCCTGCAGTGGGTGCGCCGTTCTGTATTCTGTCCAGGGCGTTTTTGAATCGGTGTACTATCAGAAATCGAATCCTGCAGCTATTCTTGTTGATACGGAAATTATCGCCAAGGCTCCTGTGCGATTTCTCGTGGCGGGCATGGGTGATGCGCTCGCGACATGGTTTGAAGCAAAGTCATGCAGCAACACACAGTCTCTCAACGAATGCGGCGGACTCAGCACTCTGACTGGACTCAGCCTTGCAAGGCTCTGTTATGACACCTTGCTCAAATACGGCGCAATCGCGAAGATAGCTGCTGAGGGGCATTTCATCACACCGGCTCTTGAGCATATCGTCGAGGCGAATATTCTGTTAAGCGGAGTCGGCTTTGAAAGCGGCGGTCTGGCAAGTGCCCATTCCATTCACAACGGGCTTACGGCTCTGGAAGAAACACATGCTTATTACCACGGTGAAAAGGTGGCTTTTGGCGTTCTTGCCGGGCTGCAACTCACTGATGCATCTCCTGAAGAGTCGGAAGTGGTATTTTCTTTCTGCGAAGCCATAGGGCTCCCCACGACTCTTGCGGATATCGGCCTGAACAATTTCGATCGTCTCAGATTAATGCCTGCCGCGGAAAAAGCCTGTGCTCCAAACGAATTCATTCATCATGAAGCGGGCATGGTCACACCGGATAAAGTCATCAATGCCATGCTGGCCGCTGATGCCATCGGTGAATATCGGAAAAACAGGCCGCATTAATCTCAGTCGTGCGGCTCCAACGGCAGATGCTGATGTACATGCTCCATGCCGTCATGGTGATGACGATGAATATGTACAAGATTATTTGTCTCCAGGAGTAAGCGGTCATTCAAGACAGATTCCGAGCTTCCTCCCCTGACAATTCTTTTGTTCCGGCCAAACACATAGACGGTATCGGCTATCTCGCCGATAATATGCAGGTCGTGCGTAGCGGTAATAATGGTCTTCCCTCTCTGGTTGGCTTTAACAATAAAATCAATGATGTGCCTTACGGTTAAAGGGTCGAGCCCTGCCGTCGGTTCATCGAACAGGTAGACATCGGGATCAATAGCCAGAACAGAAGCGATGGCAACCCGCCTTTTCTCTCCGATACTTAATTGATGGGGTACCCTGTCCAAAAGATGCTGAATATCCAGCACCTGAGCAACCTCGATAATGCGTCTGTTGACCTCTTTCTCGGCAACGCCCAGCTGCAGCGGCCCAAAGGCAATATCCTCTCTCACCGAGGGACAAAACAACTGGATATCGGCATTCTGGAATACAAGGCCGACTCTTCGTCGAAAGCGGTGTGCTGCCTTTTCATCCGCATGTGAATGTTCAAGCAGTCTCTCTCCGAAGGCGGTCATGTGACCATTTTGAGGAAAAATAAGTCCATCCAGAAGTTGCAGCAAGGTCGACTTCCCTGTTCCGTTAGCACCAATGACAGCAATCTTTTCACCCGATCGAATAGTCATATCAACACCGCAGAGTGCAGGGAATTTGCCCAGATAGGAGTATTGCACATCCTTCAATTCAAAAATAATATCACTCACAGGGTATATCCTTTATAGAACAGGCCGGCACACAGGATCACGGCACACACCAGCCAGACCCAGTCTTTCGGGGTTGCCTGAAATTCAGAGAGGAGTCGGGGCTCACCGGTGTAACCTCTCGAAAGCATCGCCATATAGACCTCTTCACTCATTTGCGTTGTTCTGTTCCATGTATTGGCAATATTCCAGGCCACAACCTGCTGCCCATGCTGACGATGAGAGAGTATCCCGACACGACTTTTCACAGCGGTAAAAATATTTTCGACCATCGTTGCAAAGAGAAAGAGATAGCGGTAACACATTGATACGGTTAAAACAAAAATCTGCGGGATACCAAATACCCGTAGCACTTTCAATAATTCTGAGTGACGTGTCGTTATCGACAATAAAACAATCAGGGAGACTGAAGTTGCAATTCTGACCACAAACAAGAGTGCTCCATCGAGACCCGGACGCGTTATGACACCATGAATGCCTAAACAATGAAAGGACCAAACCGGTTCTCCGGGTGTAACCACGCTGAACAAGGTTGGAAGCACAATAGTGAGTGAAAACAAAGGGATGAAAAGCAGTGTTCTTGTCAAAAAGTGCGCAACCGGAATGCTGGACAACAAGGCAAGTGTCAAACACACTCCATAGAGAGAGCCGATCAGAACCGCGCTTTTCAAGGAGACCGCCGTAATAAGAAAAAGCAAAAAGGTGATGGTTTTGAAGCGGGGATCCAGCGACTGCAAAAAACCTTTGCAATTAGCATACTCTTCCGCAAAGGTTGCATCTTTTAAAAAAGCAAGAGCGCTCAAGGTTGAACGCTCTATAAAATCACGCCTTTTATGTAATTTATTACGCATGTTCTTTCGTCAGTACTTTGCCTATGACCAAGGTCACGCCTGCTATGATAGCAATTCCTGCAACAGCAGAGATGATATAGGCGAAACTCATTGAAGAGAGATCTTTTCCCTCCCATCCCTGAAATGCATAATCAGGCATCGGGGCTTTCCACCGCTCGGAAAGGCTTTGAAAACCCTGGGGGAGATACCCTGTCATTTTGTGAATCTCATCCCGCCCCCACTCACCCCAGGCTGATCCTGCCTTGAAATGATACGGCAAGATCAATCCCAATGGCGACAGTATAATCAAAGCGACAATACCTATCCATAATTTTCCGGTCAAAGTCATGATCTGCCTCCTTCAAAAAAAACAGCGTTCTGCTTCTGTAAATATTTGACAACCAATGCGGTCACAATCACCTCAACCCATCCAAACACAACAAGATGGGCCAAAACCATGGTGGGAACGGCCACATTCAGGCCATAAGGAGAGTAGAGCGCCTGACCATTTGCCCTATGATAGAGTAGGGGTTGAAGCCCGAATTCAATTCCGGTACAGAGAGCTGCCATACAAATGCCAACGTATGCACCGGCACCAGCGGCAATGACTCGTCTGCCGGAACTGGCCTGGCTGCCGGAACTGATGAATTTGTAAACATAATAACCTGAAAAAGGAAGTACAAAAGCCATGTTAAAACAATTCGCTCCAATAGCCGTAATTCCGCCATCACCAAACAAGAGTGCCTGAATCACCAAGGCAACGGTAACGGCGATACATGCAGCCCATGGCCCTAAAAGAACAGCAACGAGCACGCCCCCTACCGCATGACCGGTTGAACCGCCGGGAATGGGCACATTGAACATCATGATGACAAAGCTGAACGCGGCGCCAATCGCCAGAAAGGGTACCTGCCTCACACTCAATGTTTTCTTGACCGCTTTTGAAGCGGCCGTCCATATCGGGATCATCACGGTACCAAAGAGCACGCAAGTCTCAGGGCTTAAATATCCATCCGGTATGTGCATCTATTTCTTTCTTATTACACCGTACATTATTCAGAACATTGTCTTCAGACAGACAATGCTACGGGTATGATACCCGAAAAACAACATCATCAAACATTTCCCGATTGAAAGAAACATAGAAGAACTACACTGGAACTGCAAAAAAAATAAGAGGGAAAGGTGATTGTGTTGGACGAAAAATATCAATTATGCATAGTGTAAAAATATTAATATATTTCTGTTCATTATATATATTAATCGCTTATAGTTACGCCTTTTTCTATAATTATGGCATGTATTTTGGTCAACTGTTTAGAATGAGAAAATGTGAAGTGGTTTACTCATATTTTTGGGGATACAAGCACTGATAACTCTATCCCCGACAGCTTCGCTCTGATACGGGGTGGTGAATTTATGATGGGGAGTCCGGTGCATGAAATTAATCGATTGAACTGGGAGACGCAGCATCATGTGCGAGTAAGTGACTTTTATATGTGCAAACATGCGGTGACCGTGGCCGAGTTCAGAAAATTTGCAGAAGCAACCGGCAGTTTCAGTGTCACTACCTCAAACGATGCAGTGAAAACAGCAGGAGTTAACTGGCGTCATGGAGCATTGGGCGGTATACGGCCTCAGGCTGAAGCGAACCATCCTGTCTTGCATGTGAGCTGGAATGATGCAGTAGCTTACTGCAATTGGCTATCGATCAATACACAGAAGCCTTTCCGGTTACCTACAGAAGCGGAATGGGAGTATGCTTGCCGTGCAGGAACAACAACACCGTTCAATACCGGAGAGAATTTGTTACCCAATCAGGCAAATTATAATGGCAACGAATTTATAAAGGACGAACCGGGGTTGTTCAGAAAGAACACCTGTGCTGTCAACAGTTTTGCACCCAATGCATTGGGGTTATACAACATGCACGGCAATGTTTTTGAATGGTGCAGTGACTGGTTCGGGGTCAACTATTATGACGAATGCAAGGCATCAGGCACGGTGACCAACCCTGCGGGACCAGCAACCGGTTCGAACCGTGTTCTTCGTGGCGGGAGTTGGGGTATTGATGTCGAGTACTGTCGGTCGGCATATCGTATTTACCGTACCCCCGACAACCGCCGCAGCAATATTGGTTTCCGCCTGGTCTTCACTCGGTAGTTTAATCCTTGAAGCGCTGTTCAATTGCTTTGCTCGGCTTGGCATAACCAGCAGTCCAGGGAGAGGAGCCCTTGAACGCAGATGCAGGGCCGCAACAAGTGTTGTTTTCTTCCCGCTTCTTTGCGCTCTCTTCAACGCTCCCGCTTTCGCACACATCCTCAAACGCGTACTGCATCGCCTGAGCACAGATAAGCTCCATACGGTCAGCAATATCATCCTTTGCCATCAACGCAGCACGAAAATCAGCATCACCTTTCATTCTTTCAAGGTAAGCTTCCAAAGGTTCACGAGGCATAACAGAGCGCTTTAATCCTTAAAACGTTGTTCCACATCCTTTGTCGGCTTTGCAAACCCACCGTCTTTCGGCGAAGAGCCTTTAAACACCGAGGATGAGGTTCCGCCATACAAAAAAGGATAGGCATTTACCAGCAAGCGCTTTGTCCCTTTCCCAACATTTTCCAGATAATCACCAACAGTCCACCACGTCCCATCAATGTATGTTTCTACTAATCTTCCGTACGCCTCACCCCAGTTCGTGAAGATTCCCGATATTTTGCTCATGTTCAGTGGTTTTGTTGTTTACTCTACACTCTACCGCAAGTTAACAGAAATTGGCCGATCTAAAAAAAAAAATAATACCGCAAATCCTAACCATTCGTACAAGGCTGCAGAATGCCAGAATACCTTGTATTATGGAAACGGGGTCGAAAATGACACACACCATAAAAAAAGAAAAAAGCACCCTACTCTGATGTCGCAGCAAGGTGCTTCTTGCGCTAATAAAACGGTTTACTTTTTCGGAGCAAGAGCCGAAGTGACATTCTGCACAGCCTGACCTAACGTGCAGGTAACACTGCCAACAAGATCGAGAGCTGACTTGCCGATAGGTTCAATAATTTGCACAACACTTTTAATCACGGTGCTCACCAGTTCAAAAGATTGCTGAACAAGCACGCCGCTTGTATTAAAAAGATTGCTGAGTGCAGCAGCAAAATCGTTGTTTGTTTCGTTTGCCATAATTGTTCTTATGTTAAAGTTATTGAAAAATAATCTACCCTCTTTAAAATTAAAGCCTATAAGGAAAAGGCCTGTTTCCAAAATTTACGCTATTTTGGCAACATATACTAATATCACCTCTCTCTTGACTTGGCCTTCAACACCTACTCCTTTTCAGCAATTTTTTTTGAATCAGCTTGTTTTTCCTGTTTCGCTTTCAAAATCGGGCTGTGAGGCCGGCGAGCATTGTCTTGTCGGTCTCTGCGTGGTTCAATCCTGCTTTTACTCCAAGATCGAGATCGAAATTATCCGTTACACGGTAAATGATGCCGCCAAGCAGAAAAATACGGTTGGGATCCGGCTTCTTCTCGTTATTGCTGTCAATGCTGATATCGGCAACTGAGCGGATTTTTTCTGTTATATGAACTTCAGCTGCAAGTGAAGCATGCCAGAGATCTTGTTTCAATATTGCATTATCCTGTTCCATAGCATAAGAGTTGTGGGTATAACCAATATTACCGTGCAGTGCCCTATGCTCCCACTCTTTGGTCGCAATCAGCAGAACTCCGCCAGAGATGTTACCATTGCCTAAGCCTTTTTGTGCATTGCCTGTAGGGATTAACATTCTCGGCTTCAGGGCAAAACTCAACTCTTGTGGCTTACATTCAAGAAATCTCCATTTGACTTCGACCGATGTGTCACCTATCCCTTTGTCATCGGAAATAATTGCCCCATTCTCACTGAGGGAACTCCATTCCCAGGGAAGACAAACAATGATATCAATGTTATCGACAATACCATAGGTCAGTGCGGCTGCAACAGTGCCTCCGGTTTCCTTTTCAGTAATCCCAGCTGGATTTTCATTATCTCTTGCATATTCAATGTTAGACTCAAACTGAAATTTCCCCTTTCCCTGAGTGCCGGTATCATCAGTCATCAATGGATGCGCAGCAAAAGCGGGAAGTGACCACAGGAGTGCCACAATCATGGCTGAAAGTTTTTGTTTCATGTATACTTTTTTTAGGTGTGCTTTGGGGCGTGTGTACGCGTAGTCATGAACTTTCTGAAATTTACTGTTTATTCTAAACTTTTTCAACTGCTATACCTCATAGTGATAGATAACTAAAAAAATGGTGCGTGTCGAAAAGGGATGGTAATCGCTGGAGCAAAGAGATAAAAGTAATGAATTTTCAGCGTAGCGAATTTGTTATGTTTTCTTGAGATTTTTCAGTTTCAACTGCCATCATATATGTTATGAGAACCATTATCTTCACCGGAAAAGGAGGGGTAGGGAAAACCTCCATAGCTGCTGCAACCGCAGTTAAGGCAGCTTCAATGGGTTTTAAAACTCTTGTGATCTCTACAGACCCGGCTCACAGCCTCGGGGATTCTTTTGACTTAGAGCTTGGTGCATCTCCCGTCAAGATTAGCGAAAACCTTTTCGGACAGGAAGTCAGCGTTTATGGCGACCTTACCTTGAACTGGGAAGTGGTCAGGGCGCACTTTGCCCACCTTATGGAGGTACAGGGAATCAAGGGGATCTATGTCGAAGAAATGGGTGTCCTGCCTGGCATGGAGGAGCTTTTTTCGCTCTCTTATATCAAGCGATACAACCAGTCAAAGGAGTACGACCTGCTTGTGGTCGATTGTGCCCCGACTGGTGAAACCCTCCGACTGCTCTCTCTGCCTGAAACGTTCGGATGGATGCTGAAGATGATAAGGACTCTGGAAAAATATGTGGTGAAACCTGTCATACGGCCCCTGTCAAAAAAGATAGGCCGACTTCAAGAACTGGTGCCGGAAACTGAAGTCTATGATCAGATTGAGCACCTTTTCTCCTCTGTCGAAGGTATTATTGCTCTTTTGTCGGATGGAGCACAAACAACCGTGCGGCTTGTCATGAACCCCGAAAAAATGGTTATCAAAGAGTCGATGCGGGCGCTCACCTACCTCAACCTGTATGGTATCACCGTTGATCAGGTTATCATCAATCGGGTATTCATCGATGAGATTGACGGTCAATACATGGATGAATGGAAGAGCATCCAGCATAACTACATTGAGCAGATCGAACGCTCTTTTGCGCCTATACCGATTACGAAGGTACCGTTATTCCGTCGGGAGGTACTTGGGCTTGAGATGCTGAAGAAGGTGGGTGAAGTGGTCTACGGCAACAAAAACCCTCTTGATATTTTCTATCACGAGGAACATACCGCCATTACAAAAATCAGTGACGGGCATTATATCATGAAAGTGAGACTGCCGTTCGCTTTTGACAACAAGATGGAAACCAATGTCCTGCAGTTGGGTGACTCGCTTACCCTGAGAATCGGTAATTATCAGAAAGGGGTTATTCTCCCTCTTTTTCTTGCAGGAATGAGGGTTGCCGAGGCGATTTATGAAGATCAATGGCTGAAAATAGACTTCCGAAAAAAAGAAGCCACTTGATTCCCCGTTTGCTTAGGAGTCAATGGTGACATGCAGGGAGCAACAGGTGTCTTCATGCGCCGAGCTACCTTGGCAACTCGGCGCACAACCGCTTTATTTACTTTGTCCTACGAGTCCTACCATATAGGCAACAGCATTGCCGACCTGCGCGTCCGTCAGCTTTGCATCTCCGCCTCTTACCGGCATTGTTCCTGTCTTACCCTGAAAACCTTTGATTGATTTGCTGACCATGTCGTCTAATGTTTGAACGATACGAGGAGCCCAGGCAGTTTTATCACCCAATTTAGGTGCTCCAAGGAGACCACTGTTATGGCAGGCTGCACATGTAGCATCGTAGGTTGCTTTGCCGCTGGCAACATCATACGCGGCCTCTGCATCGACTGAGATCATTGCAACGGCTAAGAGTGTACAACTGAGTGCTGAAAAGAAACGAGACATAGTTGTATCCTTGATTATGATTATTTAAAGGAAAAAATTAAAAAAAATTCATTGCGAAATTTTGACCATGTAATAAACAGCGTTGGACAATTCTTCTTGCGTCAGTACCGAATTACCACCCTTGGGAGGCATCACCCCTTGTTTTCCTTCAAACCCCTGGATTGATTTTTGTTGCCATGATTTATTCATAAATCGATTTGCCCGACGCATGTTGTTTTTCGACTGCAGCTTTTTGCGCTGAGAGAGTTCCTCTTCTAAAAGGCATGAACAGTAAAGACGACCATGCCTTTTAGAGTAGAAGTACCTGACGCAATCATCAGAAAATCGGGGCTCAAGTTATATTTTAGAAACCAGCCCTGACAGCCAATGCAACGGTGTCTGCATTGTTCGTACCTGAAGCAACTCTTTCCTTTGTGAAATGGGTGTAGGTTCCGGTGAGCGAAACAGCTGACGAGAGCCATGCCGTAAGGCTGCCCGCTATCGAAGGCTGATGGACATCATAAAGCACCGGTACCTTCGCCGTTAATTTTGCGGAATTTGCAAGGTCGGAGTAAGCGCCCTTGATATAAAGCCAAGAATAGAGATAGTGGCCAACCTCAGCCTTGAAGTTGTTGAGCTGGAGATCTCGATCATGACTTATTGCTGCACCGGCGAGGAAATCATTGTAGACGCCCTGGATATCGCCACCATAGACGAGTGTTTCACCAGCATACCCACCCGTAAACCCTTTTGTTGGAGTTACACCGGTTTTTGGATCTTTTACAGCTATATTGTGTTCAGTGTAAGAAAGTCCGGCACCTAAGGTAATATGGTTGTCCAGACCGGTATAGGGGTTCCCGAACTCACCGTTGGCACCGGTAAGCAAGCCTGCTCCAAACAACTTTACTTTGCCTCTCAGGTAGAGAATATCATCAATTTTATTCTCTGTGGCGACAATAGGTGTCTGGTTTTTGGCAGCCATGCTTGTACCGGCAGTTATGGAATACCCTCCGACATCGCCTCTGGTATAGTTCAATTCAGCATAGGTGCCTGGTGCAGGAAGCACACCGGAAACGTTAACGACACCGCCAACTGATACGCCGTTCCAGGAAGCATTACTGAAGTTGTTACCGAGCGCAATGTTAAGACCTGGATTAAATTCCCAGACAACTCTTACATTGGCATTAATTGCCGGACTATCAACTGAAACCGTTTTACCTGCTAAATCATCGTCGGTATCAAAAGTAGAGTTACCGCCAAATCCATTAACTTCTCCAAAAATGGTAAGTTGGTCGCCGATTGAACCACCAAAAAACAGGGCTACAGCACCAGGAACATTATAGTTAAACGTCGCGGTTGTTACCGTAGCACCTTTAGAGTCATGTGTCGGAGCCACATAGTTTAAAATATTGCCAGTTAGAAGAACGCTCAGTGGGTCGAATTGGGGAAAAGAGCTATTGACAGGAGCATTAATAGTTTTTTTCCATTCGTCAGTACCGATTTTTATCTGATGCTGGCGGGTAAATGCAGCTTCGGCACCTGCCGGCATGCGGTAGCCGTTGTTTTTGAAGGCCTCACCGATGGCATTCCTCTGTGGCATGCCAGAGTGGCACATGTAACAGGATACTTCATACTTTCTTGCCCATGATGGTATTGCATGACTCTCTGTACTCCAGAACAAAGCAGGTGCCATACAGAGCGAAAGAATCGACGCGAATGTAATTTTTCTCATAATACATACTCTCCGTGGTTAATGTTATTTTTTACTGTTAATTGTAGACTTAGTTAAAACTCCTTTATATTTTTTAAAAAATGACATTGTAATTATTAGCCTATCAGCCATTTAGCAGTAAACGGAGAGATAACAAGGGCGTTATCCTATCTGTTAAAATTAGATGTTCCAGTTATTGAGGGGAGAGGTCCCCTTCGCTTGCAACCATTGTGCTTAACGATTGTAACAATATTAAAAATATGGTCTTAAGAAGTAATTAAAAGCAAAATAAAAGGTTCTTAAAAAGTGAATAAAACATTCTAAAGACCTTTACTTAAAGAAAGAACTTCTTATGGATATTTTGTTTTTAAGCAGTATTTAAGCTTTTCTTTAGACTCCATTAAGTTTTGTAACACCATATTGAGTATATTTAACGTTGCTGTACCCAAAACGGTATTGAAAACCCTATTAATAATTGAACACCCAATCACTTATGCAAAATATTAAACTGCTCATTATCGATGACGAACCGGGCATATCGAGTTTTCTCAAAGAAGGTCTTGAAGAGGCATCGTATTCCGTTGACATGGCGAGTGATGGAAAAAGGGGACTTGATCTTGCGTTGAGCAATACCTATAACCTGATCATCCTAGACTGGATGATTCCTGGTATCAGTGGTATTGAGGTATGCAAACAGATTCGAAAGAAAGGAAGCGTGGTGCCGATAATATTTCTTACCGCAAAAAAAACTCTGGATGATCTTGTGTTCGGCTTCGAGGCCGGTGCAAATGATTACATAAAAAAACCTTTTGAATTTGAAGAACTGCTCGCGCGCATTAAAGCGCAACTCAAAAAGAACCTCACCAACGACCATACTCTCAGGGCAGGAAAACTTACCATCAATTCCATAAGTCATCAGGTATTTTTCGATTCTAAAGAGATCACTCTTACTCCCAAGGAGTTTGCCTTGCTCGAATACCTTGTCCGTAATATGGACAGCGTGTGTACGAGAAATCGCATCATGCAGAAGGTCTGGGAAATTCCGTCCGAATCTGACACCTCAGTAGTTGACGTTTTTATCACCTTTCTACGCAAGAAATTAGAAAAAGCGGGGGGGAGAAAAATTATACAAACCATCTATGGGGTGGGGTACATCGTCCGGGAGCAAGATCTTTTATGACCTTTAAACCAATGGGTGCGTCAGAAAACAACAAATTTTTCAAGGGAAAGCTCCCTGAGATGAGTTTGCGTAATCGCATTGCGATATATTATACCGTGGCCACATCATTGTTGATTGCTCTCATTTTCAGCGGGATCTTATTTCTGGTTGATCGCGCTGTTTCGAGCCATTTCGATAATGAACTGACGTTTGAGGTTGCTGAAACGATTGCTGATCTGAAACTGAAAGACAAAAATTTTAATGATCTTGCACACTTCAACAAATTTGATGATGATGACCCTGGCTATAAAGAAAAAAAAATAAAACAGGGAAAGGGCGATGATGACCTTGAATTTATTCAACTTGTAGACAATCATGGAGTGGTTTATAAAAAATCAAACAATCTCTCTAATGCCACCTTGCTTTATAACGAAGGTAAAGGGGATATGTTCTTCAACGGCAGAGTTGGCGGGACAATGTTACGTCATTTACAAGTCCGCCTTGTAAATGCTGATGGTATCACGAAAGGCTATCTTATTGTTGCTCATGCTCTTACCAATGCCTTAACCTTCTTGCAGGATTTGCAGATTATCTTTCTTTTTTCGTTTCCTGTGATTATTCTGACACTTTTTGTTGTGACCCGCTTTATTGCTGGAAGAAGTATCAATCCAATTGACGGTGTTATTACTGCAGCTGAAAAAATCACCAAGACCAATCTTAATCAGCGCATACCTCTTCCCTATCATCAGGATGAATTGTATCGTCTGTCAGCAACCATAAATGCTTTACTTGACCGTCTGGAAGATGCTTTCAAGCGCGAACAGCAGTTTACAGCTGATGCCTCTCACGAACTCAACACACCGCTTGCTGTGGTTAAAGGCACCCTTGAAGTTCTCATAAGCAAGCCGAGAGAGAGAGTCCACTATGAGGCAAGAATACAGTTCTGCCTTCTTGAATTAAAACGGATGAGCCGAATCATTGATAAACTGCTCGTGCTTGCCCTTTATGAGGGTAACAAAATCAGTCCAAATATTGAAAATATTGTACTTTCAGGCATTATTAATGATGTTGTGTCAAGAATCCAGGTGGCTGCCTGCGAAAAAGATATTTCAATTTCGGTTGGAGGTTCAGAAGTTGAGCGGGTTGCAGCTGATCCGGCTATGCTTGAAATGATTTTTGAGAACATTCTTTCGAATGCTATCAAATATTCTTCGGTCAACTCTGCAATAACAATCACCATCAAGCACAATGGAAATGACATTACCTGCTGTATTGAAGATCAGGGTATCGGAATTCCTGAAAAAGATATAGTGAAGATTTTCGACAGGTTTTATCGGGTCGATGAGTCGAGAAACTCAAAAACCGGAGGAGTTGGGGTCGGGCTCTCTCTTGTAAAAAAACTTGCCGACCTTCAGCATATAACGGTAACAGTAGAAAGTAGCCCAAACATTGGAACAAAATTTATACTGACTTTTTTGTCTGCCTGATATTTTTTCCGTTGTTTGAGTTGCGTAATAATTTCTATATCATGTCATCAGTTCTTCATTGAAACAAATCTTCCCCCGGGTCAGCGCACTTTTCTGCAATGTATTATAGTAGAGTTCTTCGTAATTATTCACCATTCTCTCCCTTGTAAAGCGCTGTTCAAACTCTTTGCGACAGGTTTTTCTCGACAACAGATCTACGTGATGAATAGCTTCGATAAAGTCAAGCCGATTGTTACAGATAAAGCCTGTTCTGCCATTCGTAATCACCTCTGGAGCTGAGCCGCATCCCCTGACGATCACCGGAGTTCCACAGGCAAGCGCCTCGATCATCACCAGTCCAAAGGGCTCCGGCCACTCTATCGTATTCAGCAGTGCTTTTGCATTTTTCAGCAATTCAACCTTGCGAGTGTCATCAACTTCACCGACATAATCAATCAACGGATGATCAAGCAGAGGTCTGATTTTTTCTTGAAAAAAGCCTTTATCGGCGGAGTCAATTTTAGCTGCAATTTTAAGCGGTATATGGCATGCCCGTGCAAGCATTATTGCATCTTGAGGCTTTTTCTCTTCTGAAAAACGCCCCAGATAGAGAAAATAATCGCCCGGTTTATCGTTAAATTCAAAACAGGATGATGGGTAGCCGTGATAAATAGTTTTGACCCAGTTTATATCTTTTACAGGATACCGCTGGGAATCACTGATGGAGACATAGGTCATATCGGGGTATGACCTCAGCATTGCGGCACTGTCGCCGAGATCAAGCCTGCCATGCATGGTCAGAATTGTGGGTACCTGCGCTTTATAAGCATAGGGTAACGTCTGGTACTCGAGATGGGAATGGATGATGTCAAATTCATGGAGCATTTTTTCATAGACCCGGGCCAACATCATCATGGTAACCATTATTGGGGTATGAGGCTTTCTTCCCAGACGCAGGCTCTCTCTGATTGGAGCAATCAACCGGGCAGTTGTCAAGGAATCACCCGATGCAAACAAGGTAACATCATGCCCCCTTTCTACCAGTCCTTCGGTCAAATGGTAGACAACTCGCTCAGTTCCACCATATTTTTTCGGTGGAACCCTCTCTACTAATGGTGCAATCTGGGCAATGCGTAATTTTTTCATAACACCTCTCTCTCAGGCTTAAGAAAAAAATGTTAACAAGAGGCATGTACAAGAGTGGCTACCAGTGATTTACGTCCTTCAGACAACCATACTCTTATTGTTTTAAGAGGCTTTCCTATTATTCTCGATATCGAACGATGCTTGAGTCCAGAAATCGCCGATAACAATACTGATAACCTTATATCTGCATCCCGTTTCATCATTGACGTCTCGGCACGTTCTTTTGAAAAGCAAGGTGTTTCGGTCAGGCAAGTTGTGGCGTTATGATCAAGAGTGTCGAAATAACAGGCTCTGAGCGTTTTAAATACCTCTGTTTCCGAACTTTCATAATCAACATTACCATAAGTGCAGTTCACCAGTTCAGTGGCTTTCGTCTCGGAACCGGTCAACCAGAGGGCAAGGCTGTAGATATCATCCATTAAATCCAGCGGTGTTCTTTTTTTTTTAACCACAACCCCTCCTTCTCTAAGGTTTGCATACGTTTGAACGCCAACAGAACGATCACTTCCACTTCCGTTATCAATCGATATCCAGCTACACACCTATATTTTATAGTAATATAAGTTAATATAAAGAGAGTAAAAAGTAATATTCTGAGATATCATATACCCGATAAATATATAAACCGGGTTGATCAGGTCATGAAATCAATCTCAGGAGTATTTTTCATTCAGGCAAATCAATGCTGGAGTAAATGGAGATTGTTGCCTTATCAGGTTGACGATGTATTAATCGTTAACCGGGAAGAAACATACGGATCGCGGCTGCGCCCATGACCGCAACTGCTATCCAGCCAAGAGTGATGATCGGCCGGCTGGCTGTAAATTTGCCCATAACCGATTTTTTGGAAACCAGCAATATGATAACAACCATAAGGGGGACAGCGATGACTCCATTGATAACAGCGCTCCAGAATAATGCCTTCATGGGAGTGATCGGGGAATACTGGATGACAAGTCCGAGCAGCACACTGATGGAAATAATACTGTAAAAGCCCCTCGCGTCATTTGCTTTGAATTCGAGACTTGAATTCCACCCCATTGCTTCGGAAAAAGCATAGGCTCCTGAACCGGCAAGTACCGGGACTCCGATCAACCCGACACCGAGAATACCGATGGCAAAAACAAGAAATGCAAAATTTCCCGCCAGCGGTCTGAGTGCACTTGCTGCCTGTGCGGCTGTATTGATATCTGTAATTCCTGAAACGTGGAGAGTTACTCCGGTAGCAAGAATGATGAAGTAGGCTGTGAGATCGGAGTAGAGCATACCGCTCCAGGTATCCCAGCGGATACGACGCAGCTCTTCATCAGCGAGGTGCTCATTGGATATGAGCGAAACGGCATCTGGTTTTGAGCGCATATCCTCAACCTCTTCGGAGGCCTGCCAGAAAAAGAGGTATGGACTGATCGTGGTACCGAAAATTCCGACGATGACTGCAGCTGCTTCTGCATTAAGGGTGAACCTCGGCCAGACCGTACGCTTGATCACCTCTAACCAGGGAACATGAACAGTAAAGAGTACTGCGGCATAGGCAAGCAGTGATATGGTCAGCCACTTTAACAAGTTGACATAGCGATGATAGGGAACAAACACCTGAAGTATCAATGTTCCGAACACAAACACTGCTGTCATGATATGACGATTGAAGCCGGTAATAAGCTCCGCGACTTCCCCCATAGCAGCCACATCTGCAGCGATATTGAGGGTATTTGCGATCAGCAATAGCAGAACAACACTCTGAAGTACAATGGGAGGAAAAGTGGTTTTGATGTTAGCCGCAAGTCCTTTTCCGGTTACTCTGCCAATACGGGCGCACATGGATTGAATGGCGGCCATCAGAGGAAATGCGAGAGGCATCGTCCAGAGCATGTTGAGACCGAATTGCGCACCTGCCTGAGAGTAGGTCGCTATACCGCCTGGATCATCATCAGCAACGCCCGTAATAAGCCCGGGCCCTACCCTTGATAATGGGTGTTCCTTCAAACGGTCCCAATATAATCGAATCATCTTCACGTTTGATACTCATTTGACCATCAAAATATTTGGAGAAATATACAACACCCTTTGCTGAAATATGGTTCAAATCAGGAATGACTGCATAGCGATGCAGGAAGAGAGGAAATCGTCATGGGAAAAAATTTCCATGGTCATGACCCGATCTGGCATGTTCTGGTCTGAGAGAGCGTTTATGACCAGATCAAGCGATTCCCGCTTCATGCAGGACAATGAGTGGTGATCCTTCCCATTCAAAGAGCCGTGCATGTGAAGCACTTTTGCTTTGGAAAGATATCGTTCCAGGTAGAGGGCTGTTGGGAAGCCGTAATACTCAAGATGGCCGATATCGAGCGTGACGGAAAGAGCAGACTCTTCGACAATCGGCCAGACAAGCTCAAAGGGATAGTTAAGATTTTCAATACAAAACGCTGAGGCAGATTCATCGGTTGCTGACAGCAGCATCGCCATTGAATCCTTCAGGGAATCGACAAATCGGCTCTTGCTGTCAGCTGAAAAACTGTTGATGTCGATACCCTGACCAGCTTCGAAGTGCATGACATAGGCGGATTTCGGCAAATTATAAGTCAGCTCGATGATTCTGAGACACTTGCTGACCGATCGCGCTCTCTCATCCCTGTCAGGATGACCGAGATAAACATCGAGCGGAAGATGTACCGAATAGGTAAGTGAGGATTCGCTGGCAATATCTGCAAGTCTCTGCATATCGGCAGGGGATGGAAGATTGCTGAATTCATCAGATTCAAAGAGTACAAGCTCAATATCGTCCACCTTCTCTTTAAGGTATTCTACATTGGGAATAATATCGGCCGGTATAATGTAGGATGTTGTGCCGAACCGAAAGGGAAAGCGCTGTTTACAGATCATTGATACCGGTTATAAGAGTGTTGCTGGAGTTGCAGCATGAGTTCAGGCATGGATTGCCAGCCGAGTGCACCATCGTTTAATAAGCTCGAGACCAATTGCACGGCTGCCTTTCCATCGGTATAATCACGATCGGCGATATCATTGGCAAGAAGAACGGTTTTGCCTTTTTTCAGGGCTGCTCTTGCAAGATCAAGATTGACAAGGTTTCCTGAACCGAATGGTACGGGTGTGAGTATCACCGTGTCGGCACTATCGATCATCTTCAACGCTTGTGCAATCGCCTCAGCTCCAACAGGTGAAAAAGGCTGTTCAAGGGCAACCGCTATGTTGAGTGCCCTCGCGGCTTCAGCATCGGAATCGAGACGGTTGAGAACACCGGTGGTAAGCTCGTACCCTTCGATAAGAAGTCGGCGATAAAGCTCAATACCACTTCCACCTCCGGCAATAACATGAACATTCCTGTTCAATTTTTTTTGTCGATGCAGACTGTCAATCGCTCCCGAGACCTGCATATACCCGGTGTAGGGATCCTGCTGAACCCGCAGATCGCAATTGTAGACCGTACTGAGCAGTTGAGGTTCCAACACTTCAACAGGTGTACCGGCTTTTATCAGTCGGCCTGAGTTCATGAGCAAAAAGCGATCAGAGATGCTGGCTGAAAGCGTCAGATCATGGCTCACCAAGAGAATGGTCATCCGTTTTTCACGATTGAGATTCATAAGAATCTGGAGCACCTCCTGGCGATGATTGATATCAAGATGGGAGATCGACTCGTCGAGCATGATCATATCAGGATCTTGCGCAAGCACCATTGCAAGGGCAACTCGCTGCTGTTCTCCCCCGCTCAATTCAGTATAATAGCGCTCCCGAAGCCCAAGAACATCGGTGTAAATCATGGATCGCTCGACAAGATCATGATCACGGGGAGAGAGAGTGCCCCATCGACCTATCGAGCTGATCCGGCCATTCATGACAATCTGGCTGACGGTAAAGGCCATGGGGGATTCTATTTTCTGGGGGACAACACCGAGTAGTGATGCTCGGCGCGCTGGTTTTAGGAGGTGCACATCCTGATCAAACAGCTCAACCACTCCGGATAAAGGTTTCAGAAGCGCAGCAGCAGTTTTAAGAAGCGTACTTTTTCCACAGCCATTAGGGCCGATCAGGGATACAAACTCCCCTTCCCTGACAGTAAATGATACGTGATCAAGCACCTTTCGATGCTTGTAACCAGCTGAAACATCCCTGAAGCTCAAAGCATTTTTTTCCATACTATGCAATCCAGGCCTGTTTCATTCTTCGTTGTAAAATAATCAGAAAAAAAGGTCCACCCGCAAGGGCTGTTACAACTCCTACCGGAATCTCAATCGGCGCAAGCAGGGTACGCGCCAATGCATCACACACGACGAGAAATGTACCGCCTCCAAGCGCTGCAAGTGGAACAAGCTTTCGGTTATCTGGACCGAAAACAGCGCGCATGACATGGGGTACAATAAGTCCGACAAATCCTATCATACCGGAAAGGGAGACCGCTGTTGCCGCCAGGAGCGTCGCAAAAAGCAAGCCAACAACAAGCACAAGATCGGCATGGAGCCCCTGATAATGAGCCATCTCCCGACCGAGCGCAAGGGCATTGAGGCGTGGGGAGAGCAGCCAGATACCACCAAGGCCACCAAGAATAAGTGCAGCCGAAAGCTGCTGCTGAGCAGAAGAAACCGGTTGCAGGCTGCCAAGCATCCACCAGATAACATTGTGCATCCCTTCAACACTGGCTGTAGAGACAAGAAACATAATAACGCTCGAACAGATTGAGCTGACGATCACTCCGCTGAGAATAAGGCTGTATACGGAAGGATGACCACTTGAGCCCTGGCTTGCAATACCGTAAACTATCATCAGCGTTAAAACTGCGGAAATAAAGGCTACAACAGGAAGGCCGAGGGAAACAAAGAGACCCGATCCGGCAAGAATGCTGAGGGTTGCACCGAGACCGGCTCCACCACTGACACCGAGCACGTAGGGTTCGGCGAGAGGATTGCGCAGAAGTGCCTGAAAAACAACACCGGATGCGGAAAGAGCGGCTCCGGTCATCATTCCCATCAAAAGACGGCTGAAACGGAGCGAAAAGATTGCACTGCCAGAGGAGGATTCCATATCGGGAATACCGATACCGGAAGGACCGAGGAGCATGGAGAGTGCGAGCAGGAGGATAATTGCTGCAAAAAAAAGAAAAATCCTTAGCTCCGATTTCAGACGATTTTTAGCAGAGAAACTGTTCTCATCACAGAACTGTGAATCGTTCATACCCATCAGTTTTCAACACCCTTCATTGCAGGAATCCCCTGCTCATAGCCATGTTTGATCATTGTCATCTCGGTGACCGTATCGGCAACAGCAACAAGGGCCGCAGGTGCATTTCTGCCGGTCATGACCACAATCTTTCCCTCCCCTGCCGCACTGAGCGCATCAAGTAGAGGATCAAGGGGGATGAGCTTCTGGCTAAGAGCAAAACAGAGTTCATCGAGCAGCACAAAGTCGTAATCGGGCGAATGAAGTGCGGCTATTGCGGCATCAAGTCCTTTGCGGGCAGCAATTCTGTGCTGTTCCATGCTTGGGCTTGCGGGATCTCTCGGAAGAAATCCCTCTCCGAACTGCTCCCACTCAACACCGTTGAGATGACTGAAAAATTTCTGTTCTCCAACACTCTCGTCAGATTTGACAAACTGGATTACTCTTGAACGCATACCATGGCCCAGTGCCCTTGCAAGCATTCCGAATGCTGCGGTACTTTTTCCTTTGCCGTTACCAGTGAAAAGAAGGATACGTTTTTGTTTTATAAGATCATGGATTCTTCCTGTTTTTCTCTGACTTATCATATCGATGAGTGTTGGGTTAATAACATCTTATTATTCGTGGTTTTTCAGAAGATATATGCACGTTGTTGACATGATGTTGTAATAAATAATGATATACGGTGGCTTATTGGAGAAAAAATCTGATACCCATACCTGCTCCAAGAAAGAGAACTGCGGTCATCCACATCAGGGCAATGCTCTGCCGGATGATGAGTGGGGTGCACTGTCCGAGTTTTACGCCGAGCAAAGGTGCCTGATGGACAACGCCACCATAACTTCGTTCACCGCCCAAAGTCACGCCGAGAGCTCCGGCGAAAGCGGATTCAGGGTAACCTGAGTTGGGACTTTCGTGAAGCCTCGCGCCCCGAAAAACAGCCTTGAATGTATCAAAAAATTTAAGTTTGCCGATAGCCGCAGCCAACGCTATCGTGAACACGGTCAATCGAGCAGGAAGATAGTTTGCAATGTCATCCAGCTTTGCTGCAGCCCATCCGAACTCATGATACCGTTCATTTTTATAACCGAACATGGAGTCGAGTGTGTTGATGGCTTTATAGGCTATGGCGCCAACTGGACCGAACAAGAGCGCATAGAACAAGGGTGCGGTCACACCGTCGACGGTGTTTTCGGCGACACTTTCCGTTGCGGCAAGAGCTATGCCGCTTTCGTCAAGAGATGCCGTATCGCGACCGACCATGAGTGAGAGTTTCTGACGAGCCAACGCTGTATCCCCTGCTTCAAGGGCCTGCTGCACAGCTCCGGCATGATCTCCAAGATCCCTGACGGCAAAAGAGCTGTAGAGGAGGTAGATACTCAGGGCGAGCCCTGCCACCCTGTGCAGGTGGCTTAAGAGAGCGATGAGGAGCCAGGTTGAAAAGGCAGTACCACCGACAACAACAATCACGGCAAGTATGCCAGCCAGACGAAGCGACAGACTGGTACTTCGCATCCATGTTTCGGTTTTATCGGCAAGCCAGCCGATCCCTTTGACTGGATGGAAGAACCCTCGAGGATCGCCAAAGCTGAGATCAAGGGTAAATGCCAAAGGGAGAATAAACTCATCCATAAATGCCATAACAACTCAGCTCAATTTTAGTGATCGGTTGGCGGCCTGCATGGTGTCAAGAAAACGGTTGTTCTCTAAGGGTGTCCTGACGGCAAACCGGAAATAGTTAACTTCAAGGCCGAAAAAATTCCGGCAATCTCTGACATGAATACCTTGATTCTTAAGATAGACAAGAAGATGATCAAGAGAACAACCCTTGTTCCATTGGGCAAGAAAAAAATTGGCCGCTCCACCGGCAAGCCTGATACCGTCAAGTTTGGTTAGTGAGACTTTCATCCGCTCTCTTTCAGAAACAATCATAGCAAGAAGTGACTCTTCGTAAGCACCACACTCAAGCAGTTTGACAGCGACTGATTCGGCAATGGCATTCACTGTCCAGGGCTCCTTATAATCAAGAAGACGAGTGATAACTTCCGGATGAGCAATCAGCGCTCCAAGACGCAAACCGGGGAGCGCATAAAATTTGGTAAGTGAGTGCAGCACGATGACATTTTTAAGCGCCAACACCTTACCCATCAGGGAGTTATCAGGAAACTCAGGTGTAAACTGTATAAATGCCTCGTCCACAATAAACCATTTATCAGGAAAGCGGCTTGCCAAAGCCATGATAATTTCCGGCGGCACTTCTGTCCCTGTTGGGTTATTGGGATTTGCCGCAAAAAATGCATCAGCATGAATGAGCGCATCAGCAAGCACTTCAATTCCCGGCAATCGGAAGCCTTTTTCAGCCTCAAGTGGAACAGAAACAATCTGAGCTCCGGCTATTTTTGCGGCCCTTTCGTACTCGTAAAACGAAGGTGAAAGCAGCATGATACGACGAAGTTCCAGTGCCCTTGGCAGAAGATAGATCCCTTCAATCGCCCCATTGAGCGAAAGGATCATTGAAGTGCTGAGAGTGAACTTTTTCTGATAATACTCTTTTATACCCCGGCCATCGATGGATGGATAGCTCTGAAGCGCAAAATCCACAAGCGACAGATGAGCAATCGGCGGAAAAATCGGGCTGATATTGACACTGAAATCAAGAATCTCTCTGCCGTCCTCAGTGAGGCTTTTTTTTGCCACCCCACCGTGTTTATGATAATAAAGGCTTGTCATTGCAACGGTGTTTGATCAATAATTTCATAAACCTTATCAAGATCAAGGTGGCTGGAAAAGTGTGAGGCAAGAAGTTCATAGCTTTCCTGACGCCCCTTTTCAGGCTTTTTGGCTCTGTAGGTCGGCTCAACTTGAGAGAGAAACCATTGCTTGACTGCCGGTTCATCGAATATACCATGAAAATAGGTGCCGATAACTTTTCCGTCTGCACTTACAGCGCCGTCAACATCATCTTCATGTGTGTTATTTCGGACTGATACCCTGAGAAACGGAGTGCACTCATTTGAAACAATGCTTCTGCCCATGTGTATCTCATATCCGCAAGCCTCGCAGGTGTCACCGATAATGACTCCCCGTGCATTTGAAAGACATTTCTCCTGTTCGAGCACGGTTTCAACATCCAGAAGAGCAAGAGCCTTGCTGATACCTGCAGAACCTTCAACGCCATGCGGATCGGCGATACTCTTTCCCAGCATCTGATAGCCTCCGCAAAGGCCCATGATGACTCCTCCCGCTTCTCTGAATGCGCGGATTTCAGGTTCCCAGCCAAGTGAACAGAGCCATTCGAGATCACCACGCACATTTTTCGATCCGGGAAGAATAAGTGCTTTATAGCCTTTCAATGATCTGGAATAATGGAGATAGTGCAGAGTCACTTGAGAATCATGTTCCAGAGGAGATAGATCGGTAAAGTTCGATATATGGGGAAAATAAATCACTGCAACCCCGATTTTTCCAGCTTCAGGCCCTTCTGTTGGGTCAACCTTGGCCGAAAGCGGCACAGCGTCTTCAGCATCGATGCTGAATCCCCGGTAATAGGGAATAACTCCAAGAACAGGAAGACCGGTCATCGATTCAAGCATAGTAACACCATCGTTAAACAGATCGATATCTCCCCTGAAGCGATTGATAATAAGCCCTTTGACCAAGGTCCTATCTTCGGGCGGAATGATGGCAAGGGTTCCGGCAAGCTGCGCAAAAACCCCTCCTCTGTCAATATCTGCAACAAGGATAACAGCGGCACCGGCAGCTCTGGCTGTTCTGAAATTTACAAAGTCCCTCTCGTAGAGATTCATCTCGGCGCAAGAACCTGCCCCTTCAATCACCACAAGATCATGCTTGATCATCAACCGTTCCAGACTCTTCTTTGCAGCTGCAGCCCAGAGTGTGGTATCCCTGAAATACCCTTGCGCCGTCTCGGTGGTGCAGACCTTTCCCTGCAGCACCACCTGTGCGCTTGTATCGGAATTGGGCTTGAGAAGTACTGGATTCATGTCGGGCGTGGGCACAACCCGGGCCGCTTCGGCCTGGGCGATCTGCGCCCGGCCGATTTCAAACCCTTCCGGCGTAACTCCTGAGTTGTTCGACATGTTCTGCGCCTTGTAGGGCGCCACATCGATACCTGCATTGCTGAAGATCCGGCACAGCGCCGTTGCAACTATGCTTTTTCCAACATCCGAACCGGTACCTAATACCGCGAGAGCGCGCAATTTTTTTTTATGCATTCCCATGTTTTGTGGTGAACCAGAGAGTCAGGCTCCATTCTCGGCAGCCTGCCGAGCTGGTCATAGTTATATTCATAACACTTTGTTATGGTTGGAAAATAAACTGCTCAAAAAGTAACCTTGATACCTGCATAGGCAGACCTGCCAGAAGTAGCATAACCCCAAGCCTCTTCATAATATCTGTTCAGCACATTGTCGACCCTGCCATAAAACTCAAGCTTGTCGCTCAATTTATACGATCCGGTCATGTTCATAAGAAAATAAGCGGGAAGCTGACCTGAACTTTTGCCTTCAACACCATGATCAATACGACTCCCTACCCACTGTATGTTACTACTGACCTTCAGGTTACGGGATAACTTTCCTGTTCCCGCAATTCCGACTTTGTTTTTTGGTCGTCTCAGAAGCTCACTGCCAAGAGGATCTGCTGTGGAGGTATAGGTATAATTACCTGTAAGCAGAAGCTGGTCGATTGGCTTCCATTCAATAAAACTCTCGAAACCAAGGGTTCTGGTGATACCTGCAACCTGAACATATTGCCAGGTTGAGAGGTCAAAATCAATACGGTTATCAAAATCCATCCGGAAGTAAGTTCCTCCTAACTTCAGCCGTTCAGAAACTTTCTGCTCGAAGCCTGTATCCCAACCGAAACTTGTTTCTGCGGTAAGTGTTGTGTTGCCGTACGGGGAGTAAAGTTCATAGAGCGACGGAGCCCTGAACCCTGTGCCGTAACTGAACTTGAAAACAGTATCATTGATGGTGTAGGAGGGTGCGATCCTGCAGGTGGTCTTGCTTCCGAATTTTTCATTATCCTCATAACGCAATCCCCCCACAAGATTGAGCCCGCAAAAATGCCACTGATCCTGCAAAAAAACACTGTTTGAACCAATTCCTTTATTGAATAATGATGCATAGTCTCCAAAATTTTCATTGACCATGCTCTCCTGCTGGTAATTCAATCCTACCGACACGATATTGTCTGCTGTTGCCGCAAGATCACCCTGCCAGCCTATTTCATACCGGTGACCGTTAAATTTGCTGGATACGACATCACTGCTCAGATAGGTGCGATCCTGATCAATAACATTATAGTACAATGTCGAAGTCAGTGGCTCATAGTTCATTTTCATTGCAACTCGACCATTCAACTGGTCAGAATCCTGATTAAGTCCTGCTATATCCATTCCGCTATAATCGTAAGCCAGATCAGCTTTCGTATATCTGATAACTGTTTCAAAAGAGGTGTGTTCGTTCAACTGCAAGACGAAGTTTCCTGAAAGAGTTGTATTTTCATACCCGTCTTTTTCAAAAAGCTTTCCTGTTGGATTTATCCACTTGTTGTTTTGATCAACTGCTGAAAAACCTTCAGTTTTTAATCTTGAGAGCCCTACTGAATAGTTCAGAAGACCCCGCTGACCATTTGTACCCGCATAGGCTTTGTATGTACCATAAGCTCCGCCCTCGACACCGGCAAACGACTCTGGCGTTGATGATCCCTTTCTGGTAATAATGTTAATGACCCCGGCGGATGCATTCGAGCCATACAAAAAACTGACCGTACCACGTACAATTTCTATTCGATCAATATTATCAACAGTGAGATTGGCAAAATTCGGAGCCCGGTTGGCATCGGATGGATCGTTTGCTGGCACTCCATCGATAAGAACGAGAGTGTTTTTTGCATCTGCCCCTCTTAAAAAAACACTTGCAAGTGTCCCTGTACCTCCGTTAGAGGCCACATCAATACCGGCAGTTCCCTTGATAACCTCTTCGACACTTTGCTTGCCTGAATTCCTTATCTCTTCAGAGGTAATGACCGTGACCGATGAGCCACCGGTATCGCTGATAGAGTTGAGGGTTTTCGTAGCCGTCACAACCATCTCATCCCCGAAAAAGCTTCTGGTCTGCTCTGCTCTGAGAACTCCTTTGCTGCACAGCAGGGCTGCCATGACAACAAGAAATACTTTTTTGTTCATTGTTGATTTTACCTGTTTTCAGTTTTAGAAAAACATCAACTGACAGGGTGTAGCAAAAGGCGGCGTGTAACGGCATGAAACATTGCCCGATGACTTTTTTACGCAAAAAGGTCCGGCGGAAAGCAATGAAAAAGAAGTACAGCTTTGCCCCGACTATATCCCGTAGTCCGATCTTGTAGTGCAAAAATAACTGGCAGGTCTCCTGACTATAACGGTTTACTTCTGTTCCTGGCCTTCCCGCGGCTTTCCTTGGTGGAAAACATTGCAGTGACCTGAAACAACCGGCAAAAATATGAGCATGTGGCCATGCTTCAGCTTTGCGGTTACCGTTGTACAGTTGCGGGTACAGTTTACGATTTTCACGTAATTCCCTATTCTCCGGCTTTTAAGCCGGCACCAGCTACGATATAAAGAACAATTTAATGGTGCATTAGATAACAAATTCCCTACAAAGAACCAAACCGTTCGTTGGTAAACTGAACTGACACAGAAATATTCAAAGCTTAAAAATTTCTTCTATCTTTTGTTTTCTATAGTTGAAAACCTCTTCAAGCCTTCGACTGACAATGAGGGTATTGACAAGCTCTCCGAAAAAGCTCATCGGCAGAGAGTAGTTAAGAATGTCGGTCATTTCAACCCCGTTCTGGATCTCTCTGAAATGATGCTGGTGGTGCCAGTATTCATAAGGTCCGGACTTCTGAATATCCTCAAAAAAAGATGGCTTACGGACAGTGAGAATTTCGGTTTCCCACCGTACTGGGATCATCATGAACGGATACAAGGTATATGCAATTATCATACCTGGATGGATACCCTGTTCAACTTCGCCGCTGGTTATCGAAAACATCATTTCAGGTGGAGTAATTCGCGCAAGGTTACTGGGTGATGAGAAAAAAGCCCATGCCGCATCAATGGAGACAGGGATTTCCTGAACATAGGTAAGATTGTGCTGAGCCATAGTTTTTGGTTGTCTTGAAACATTCTTTTCTACGCTAACCTCGGAATACTGAGATCAAGCCGGGGTTTCACCTGTATAATTTAACCTGTAATGTGCATAAAAATATCCTTCGCATCTTTTTTGCATTCAACGGCTCTCTATCTTACCTTGGCTCATCCATTGATCGTCACGTCATACGAAAAAATACTTGACCTGTTATGCGAAATGTCCTGCGTCGTCCAATTGCTCTTGCATTATATCCCCTGCTCCTGCTTATCGCATCAGGATGCACCCAGAAACAAAATCCAAACGTTGAACATCCAACTGGCAAACTCCGTATTGTAAGTCTGGCACCAAGCCTTACCGAGATGATTTTTGCTCTTGGAGCCGGTGATCAGCTTGTCGGAAGAACCAATGCCTGTGACTGGCCTGCTGCTGCGAAGCGCGTACCGGTTGTGGGGGCTTTTGGCCGTCCATCACTTGAACTGCTTGCCTCGATTCACCCTGATCTGGTGATTGACGTTGATCTGGCTGATAAAGAGTCGGGAAAAAAAATATCAGCATTGGGAATGCGAAGAGAGACCTTTGCCTGCAAAACTCCGGACGATATCCCTCGCGTGATGAGAAAACTCGGCATATTGACCGGACACAGCAGAGAGGGCGACAGTCTGGCGCTTTCGATCTCTTCCGGTCTTGAGAAATTCAAAAAGAGGGCTGAAGCCGAGAAAATTAAAACTTCGGTATACCTTGAAATCTGGAATGACCCTTTCTGGACGGGAGGCCAAGGAAGCTATACCTCTGCGCTTATTGCGTATGCCGGTGGAAACAATATTGGCGACGTCGTAAAAAAGGAGTATTTTGAGATATCACAGGAGTGGGTCATCAAGAAAAACCCTGATGTGATTGCCTGCATGTATATGGCAAAAAAAGCGTCTGCTTCGGATGATGTCATGAACCGTCCGGGATGGAAAAATATTGCCGCAGTGAAAAACCACAGAGTTTACGACCAGTTCGACAACAGCCTCTTCCTTCGTCCAAGTCCGAGGGTGCTGGCAGGAATTGAACAGTTATTCAGAACGATCCATGCATCAGAGAAGCAGACACCTTGAATTTTTAGGCACTCTCTATCAGAGATTCGGCGTTAATTTTTTTATCTTTGTGCCTTTGGCGGAACAAAACGATATGCATGCATGAAGCGCTCTCCTCTGGTTATTCTACTTCTGACAGTTTTACTGGATTTGATCGGGTTCGGCATTGTGCTTCCTCTTCTGCCGACGTATGCCAAGGATCTCGGAGCTAATCCGTTCATGATCGGGCTGATTGCGGCTATTTTCTCCATCATGCAGTTTATTTTTTCCCCTCTCTGGGGTAAGCTGAGCGATAAAATAGGCCGTCGACCGGTCATGCTGATCAGTATTTTTATTACAGCACTCTCCTATCTGGTTTTTTCGCAGGCAAGTACTATTCCATTGCTTATTTTTGCACGGGGACTTTCCGGTATCGGATCAGCAAACATCGCTGCTGCGCAAGCCTACATCACCGATGTTACCGACAGTAAAAACCGATCTGGGGCAATGGGAATGATGGGTGCTGCGTTTGGCATTGGCTTTATCATAGGACCACTTATCGGAGGGCTTCTTAAGCACAATTATGGCATTCAGATGGTTGGATATGTCTCTTCAGCCCTTATCACCATTGACTTTATTCTTGCTATCTTTTTACTTCCGGAGTCCAACAGAAATGCCGAAAAAATGAAATTCGGCTTTCTAAAGAAAAGAACTGCTGATAGCGAACCTCGACGCTCGGCTTCCCTCTTTTTCGGCCAGAAAACGAAGGAGTATGTTGATGGGCTTCAGGTGGTTTTCAGTTCTCGGCCCCTTGCACTGCTGATGATTGCAAACTTCATCTATACCTTGGCCATTGTTAACATGCAGGTGGCCTCCATCCTTCTCTGGAAAGAGTATTTTGCAGCTTCCGACCAGCAGATAGGCTACATTTTTGCCTATGTTGGTATCTGGTCAGTCGTTGTGCAAGGCGGTCTTATCAGCAAACTTATTAAAAAACTGGGGGAACATAAGCTTTTTCTGTGGGGCCACCTTTTCACCTTTATCGGTGTATTTTTTGTTCCATTTGCCCCGCAGGCCTCGCTCTTTTCTGTCGGGCTGGTCATCCTTTTCTTTTTTGCCATCGGCACAAGTCTGGTTGCGCCGATAAACCTTTCCATGATTTCGCTCTACAGCTATAAAGAGAAACAGGGACAGATTCTCGGTCTATCACAATCTGTAAACTCTTTTGCCCGTATTATGGGGCCATTCAGCGGAAGTATCCTTTACGGCATGAATTTTCACGCACCCTATATTTTTGCAGGTTTTCTGACTGTCATTGGAGCAATCATTGCGTTCAACATGTTCAAGTATAAAATTGATGCACTGGACCATGCGCATGGAGGCGCGTAATGGAGGAAAAAGCAAAAAACAGCAACGGCATTGATATAAGCTAACATACTATGAATATCGGGGTTATCGGAGTAGGAAAACTGGGTGAATTTCACACAAAGCTTCTCACGGAAATCGCCTGGGATTGGCCGGATATTCATTGCGCTGGGATATATGACCTGGACAGCAACAGGGCCGATGAGATGGCAAAAAAATATGGTGTGTCCTTGTTCAGCTCACTTGAGAGCCTTGCTGAACAATGCGATGCCGTTATTATTGCAACCACAACAAGCTCCCATTTCAACATTGCACGGATACTGCTTGCAAAAGGCCTGCACCTCTTTATTGAAAAGCCCATAACAACCTCTGTGGAAGAAGCCGATGAACTCATAAGGCTCGAAACGGAAAACCAGGTTCGAATACAGGTTGGCCACATCGAACGATTTAATCCGGCCATTCGTGCTATTGAACCTTATATCGGGCGGCCAATGTATATCCAGGCGGAACGATTGAGCAGTTTTTCAAGGCGGGTTACCGATGTCTCAGTTGTGCTTGACCTTATGATTCATGACATTGATCTGGTTCTCTCGCTCATACCATACGACATCAAGCACATTTCCGCATCGGGTGTCAGGGTCTTTTCCAATGAACTTGACATGGCAACAGCGAGAATAGACTTTGTCAATGGCGCTACGGCAAATGTGACTGCAAGCCGGCTCAGCCGCAGCCGCCACCGCAAATTCCGGTTTTTCGGCACCAATCCGAAAAGCTATGCCTCGCTTGATCTGACGACGGGAAAATCAGAAGTGTTCAGACTTGTCAATAAAGAAGAGGCTTCGTCTAAAAACCCACTTAAGTCCTTTGCTGCGCGCAAGATACTTGAACAGTTCGGTGAAATTCAAGATGCCATGCAGGGTATGGTGCTGGATTATATTCACCCGGAAGTTCCGAAAATAAATGCGCTTCGCGATGAACTCGAGCAATTCATCAACACCCTTAGAAACAACACACCTGTTGCCGTCACTTCGGCTGACGGACGCAGGGCAATTATGGTAGCTGGGAAAATAAGCGCCGAAATCGAAGCCAATGCAGCGGCATCTGACTGACTGACCTTTGTATAGAAAATAGCTCATGACAACACTCTCACAAGCATCCATTCCGGAAATACTTTACCGTATCGGTGACCTGGCGGATGAAAGCGGTATAGAATGTTACCTTGTCGGTGGCTATGTGCGCGACATGATCATGCAGAGATCCTGTACTGATATTGATATTATGGTCATCGGGGATCCTGTCCCTTTTGCTAAAAAAGTACGAGACAAACTGCACGGAAAAAATTTTGTTCTTTTTGAACGTTTTCGAACAGCTCAGCTGGAACTTGACGACCAAAAGCAGGGATCTTTCAAGGTTGAACTTGTCGGCGCCCGGAAAGAGTCGTATAACTCGGACTCAAGAAAACCGGTAACACTGACCGGAACACTCGATGACGATCTTTCACGCAGGGATTTTACCATCAACGCGCTTGCTCTTATCCTGAACAGCAAAGGCCGAAACCGCATTATTGACCACTTTCACGGGGTTGAAGACCTTAACTCCCGCATCTTGAGAACACCTCTTGACCCTCAACAAACCTTTTCGGATGACCCGTTACGCATGATGAGGGCAGCACGATTTGCCTCCCAGCTTGAATTTCAATTGCTTCCTGACGTTGTGGAAGCGATCAAAACCATGCGTGAAAGGATCAAAATTGTGTCCATGGAGAGAATCAGTAACGAGTTTTTTAAAATCATGCTCTCTGCGCGCCCTTCTACTGGACTGATTATTCTCCATGAAACTGGAGTGCTGAAGGAGATCATGCCGGAAGTTGCCGCCATGGCAGGCATAGAACAGTTTGATGGACTTGGTCA
Organism: uncultured Chlorobiaceae bacterium; assembly: GCA_903869365.1. GTDB lineage: Bacteria > Bacteroidota > Chlorobiia > Chlorobiales > Chlorobiaceae > Chlorobium. Next base: position 59,530 of record CAIPYV010000114.1, on the reverse strand, counting down.
TAAGGACACCTTGTTCCATACCTTCCAGGTTATTGACAATGTTGCGGCAAAATCCGGAAGCCTTTGGCTGAGAGTTGCCGCGTTGCTGCACGATATTGGCAAACCCGCAACAAAACGCTTTACAAAGAGCGCGGGATGGAGTTTTCACGGACATGATGCTGTAGGGATAAGGATCGTTGACAGAATTTTCAAATACATGCGCTGGCCGCTTGATCCTCTGATTTATGTCCAGAAAATGGTACGCCTTCATCACCGTCCTATCCCACTCTCGAAAGAGGAGATATCGGATTCAGCCATACGTCGTCTTATGTTTGATGCCGGTGAAGATCTTCTGGATCTCATGAACCTCTGCCGGGCGGATGTCACCAGTAAGAATCCGAGAAAAGTCCTCCAGATCATGAGTAATTTCAACCATGTTGAAAAAAAGATCAGTGAAGTTGGTGAAAAAGACCTTCTCGCAAAATGGCGCCCACCCATCAGCGGCGAGGATATCATGGAGACTCTTGGGCTCGGGGAAGGCAAAGTTGTCGGTATGATCAAGAAAAAGATGGAGAACGCCGTCATTGACGGACTCATCCCCTACGACAGGGATGCTGCTCTTGACTATATCAAAAAGCTTTACCAGGAACAATTTCAATGACATAAAACATCCCTGAAAGAAATAACCGTTCGATTGAACAAACTTATGACAACACAACTAAACTCATCCTACCTGTGATACCACGTTATTCACCCAAAGACATTTCGGGAATCTGGACAGAAGAAGCAAAATTCCAGCGATGGCTTCAGCTTGAAATTGCCGCTGTTGAAGCGCGTATGGAGGCTGGCCTTGTGCCGGAAAGTGCGCTTTCGGCCATCAAACAACATGCATCTTTCAAGGTTGAAGAAATTCTTGAGATCGAGAAAGAGACAAAGCATGATGTCATTGCCTTTCTGACGAATGTTGCCGGCTATGTAGGCCCTGATTCCCGGTACATTCATGAAGGTCTCACCTCATCAGATGTTGTTGATACCTGTCTGGCCATGCAGATGCGAGATGCGGGAACAATTCTTGTGGCTGATATCGAACAACTGATAGCGGTGCTGGCAAAAAGAGCTGTAGAGTTTAAATACACGCTTGAAATGGGCAGAACCCATGGGATTCATGCTGAAGCAACCACCTTCGGTCTGAAGCTGCTGTTGTGGCATCAGGAGATGCTGCGCAACCTCGATCGTATGAAAAAAGCCGTTTCTATCATCTCTGTCGGCAAAATCTCTGGAGCAGTAGGAACTTATCAGCACCTCTCCCCCGATATCGAAGCCGTAGTGTGCCGGAAACTCGGACTTAAACCATCTTCCATATCGACCCAGATTCTTCAGCGAGACCGGCATGCTGAATTTGCCACCACTCTTGCCATAATCGCCTCATCTATCGAAAAGTTTTCCGTCGAACTGCGCCATCTGCAGCGTACGGAAGTTCGTGAGGCTGAAGAGTTTTTCAGTAAGGGGCAAAAAGGGAGTTCCGCCATGCCCCACAAGCGCAACCCGATTACCTTTGAACGCCTTACGGGACTGGCACGCGTGGTTCGCTCGAACTCCATTGCTGCTATGGAAAACGTTGCACTCTGGCATGAAAGGGATATCTCCCACTCTTCGGTCGAGCGCATCATTATGCCCGACTCAACCACAGCTGTCTGCTACATGCTGCGCACTTTCAGCGAAGCTCTTGACACCCTGCTGGTCTATCCTGAACGAATGGAGGAAAACTTCAACTCATCCTACGGACTGACAACATCGCAAACCCTTCTTCTTGCTCTTACGGCAAAAGGCCTGACACGTGAAGAGGCGTATCGTCTGGTACAACGCAACGCCATGGAAAGCTGGTCAACAAAAGTCCACCTGCGCGAACTGGTGCTGAATGATGAAGAGCTGCAGAAACACTTCACCCCTGAAGAGGTCGCCGACCTTTTCAGCTTTGATAACATTCTTAACAAGCTTAAAACCAGCGTCGACACCATCTTCAAGCGCAACGGACTCTGAAGAGAGTGCTGCCCAGGAAAAGTTCAAACTCCGCAAATGGAATATTTGCGGAGTTTTTATTTGTGACACAACCCAAGACCAGTTACCCGCTTCAAATACTGACAACCGCATCAAAACTTCATTTTTTTCGGATATTCAACATAAATGGTATATTTTTTATTGGGAAAAAGATATAAAACATAAAAATATTACTTAAATGTATTTTTTTATTTAAAAAAAACGTTTACTTTTTAATCGTCCCTTAAATTATTAACCACTATTAATTATGAAATCTGCAACTATAAGGCCCGGCAGGGGGGAGTATTTCACCCGAATCAGGGAGAACATGTCAAAACAAAAAAACTGGAAATTTGGGTTAACCATTTTTGCGGGAAAAATGATCGGACTTTTCTTGGTCCTTTTAGCTATGTCGACGTTAACCGGGATTGTTGGAATCCCTGCTATGGCTGCTGCGCCCACCTACACGCCGATGGAAATGAATCTGGTTAATTCCATTAACACCGTCTGGACGTTGGTAGCAGCAGCTCTCGTCTTTGGAATGCAGGCAGGCTTTGTTATGCTGGAGGCTGGTTTTGCCAGAAAACAGGAAACGGTTAACGTGTTGATCGAGTGCATTCTGGATACAGCTATTTGCGGAATCTCATTCTGGGCTATCGGATATGCTTTCATGTTCAGTGAAGGAAATGGCTTTATCGGACAGCACTGGTTTTTCCTGCAAGGAGCCCCAAGCATGTATGGTACAACCGGTATAGCATTATTGGCGCATTGGATATTTCAGTTTGCGTTTGCTGACACCGCTTCCACCATTACTTCAGGCGCCATGATCGGTCGTACCAGTTTCCGCGGCGATATCCTTTACAGTATCGTTGTCACAGCGCTTATTTATCCTATCATTGGTCACTGGGCATGGGGACCTGACGGGTTTCTGGCGACTATGGGTAGTAAAGGGAATTTTTTACCTGAATTAGGCAATCCATTCCGCGATTTTGCTGGTTCATCAGTGGTGCATACTATTGGAGGTGTGGTTTCATTAGCTGGTGCCATTATTTTAGGGCCTCGTATCGGTCGCGTCTTTCTGAGGGATGACAAAGAGAGAGGTGGATTGCCAGCTGCACACAACTTGCCTGTTGCTGTTACTGGAGCATTTCTCTTGTGGTTTGGATGGTATGGTTTTAACCCTGGAAGTACTCTTTCCGCTATGGATGCCATTGGAATCGGGCGTGTTGCGGCCAATACCACACTGGCAGCTTGCGGTGGGGCTTTGAGTGCGATGTTCCTGGCTTTTTATGTCGGTGCTTTCAAAGGAAAATTTGACGTTGGCTTTACGGTGAACGGCCTGTTAGGCGGGTTGGTTGCCATCACCGCACCATGCTACTGGGTTTCACCGTTTGGATCAGTCATCATCGGCCTTATTGCGGGTGCAATTGTTTTTGGTGGTATCTATATGCTTGAATATCTTAGAATTGATGATCCGGTTGGTGCTGTGCCTGTTCATGGGCTGAACGGTATCTTTGGAACTTGGGCTATCGGTCTTTTTGCCAGTGGAGAGTATGGTGCTACAACTCCAATAGGAGCTGATAACAGTGCACCTGTAACTGGCCTCTTTTATGGAGGTGGATGGAATGTATTCCTGGCACAATTTGTAGGAAATGGAATTATTACTTTAGCTACTTTTGTTGTTGCCATTTTTGTGATGTGGGCAATCAATCAATTGCCATATCCATTTAAATTACGCGTAGAACCTGAGGGTGAAACCGGAGTTGGTGGATTGGATGTATTTGAACACGGTGCTGAAGCATATACTCACTAACAGAAATAAAGCTGATTGAAAACAGGAAAACCTTCATCATCCTGTTTTCAATCACTTAACCTACTAAAATAATATCAATTATGAAAAAAATTGAAGCCATTATAAGGCGTTCTAAATTTGAGGAAGTCAAAGCTGCACTGCACGCCATTGATATCGACTTCTTTTCCTATACTGAATCATACGGCGTGGGAAATGAAAAGAAAAAGAAAGATGTATTCCGCGGCTCTAATGATACTGATTATATTTCGCGTTTAACATTATCGATTGTTGTGCGCGACATCAATCTCAAAAAAACAGTAGCATGCCTTTTGAAAACAGCCTATACCGGTGAGATTGGTGACGGAAAAATTTTTGTATGGACTATTGACGAATCCTATCGCATCCGTACCGGGGAGAGTGGGGACGATTCCATGTATAATAAGGATTAGTTAAAAGCAAAAGGAGCCTCAGGGCTCCTTTTGCTTTTACATGGTGAATTTGGTGAAAAGTTAATCAAATTTCATCAAAAAATGAGAGCTGTGGACTTCCTGAGGTTTTTCCCTTCAAACGGAACTCTCGATAGGTATTGATCAGAGCATTGGTTGAAGCATCATGAGCAGTAACTGTTTCATTCCCCTGAAGTTCAGGAAAAATAGTTTTGGCAAGCTGTTTTCCAAGCTCGACACCCCATTGGTCGAAGGAATTGACATCCCAGATAATTCCCTGCACAAAGACCTTGTGTTCATACATGGCAATGAGGCTTCCGAGAGTAAACGGATTAACTTCGTTGAGAAGAATAGTATTCGTCGGCCTGTTTCCGGGAAATACTTTGTGTGGAAGCAGTGCATTGAGTTCCGATTGATCACAGCCTGCGGTCTCAAGTTCACGACGAACCTCCTGATCGTTTTTGCCTTTCATGAGAGCTTCTGTCTGTGCAAAACAGTTTGCAAGAAGGATATCGTGATGCTCCCCGATCGGGTTCTGAGTTTTAAGCGGTACGATAAAATCGGCTGGAATAAAATTTGCACCCTGATGCAGAAGCTGAAAAAATGCATGCTGGGAATTGGTTCCTGGTTCACCCCATATCACCGGGCCTGTAGCATACTCCACTGAAGTGCCTTCACGGTTAACGCGCTTGCCGTTGCTCTCCATATCAAGCTGCTGGAGATAGGCTGGAAAGCGGTGCATATACTGATCGTAGGGAATGACTGCGTGTGATGAAACTCCGAAAAAATTGTTGTACCAGATACCGAGCAAGGCAAGCAAAACCGGAATATTCCGTTCAAAAGGCTCATGTTGAAAATGTTTGTCCATTGCATAAGCCCCATTGAGCAGCTCTTGAAAACGGTCAAAACCAAGATAAAGTGCTATGGACAGTCCAATGGATGACCAAAGGGAGTAACGTCCACCAACCCAATCCCAGAAACGGAACATGTTTGCTTCGTCAATGCCGAATTCGACAACTTTTTCGCGGTTGGTTGAAACTGCAATAAAGTGACTGGAGATATGTGATTCATCGACCGCATGAGTCAGAAACCATTCGCGAGCACTCATTGCATTGGTCAGTGTTTCCTGGGTAGTGAATGTTTTTGAAGCAATAATGAAAAGTGTCGTTTCTGGATTGAGCTTTTTCAGTGTCTCGCTTATATGGGTTCCGTCGATATTGGAGACAAAATGTACCTGAAGCCCTCCATGTGCAAAGGGGCGAAGCGCCTCGGTAACCATACAGGGCCCAAGATCAGAACCACCGATACCTATATTGACGATATCAGTCATTGTATGTCCTGTGTATCCCTTCCATGCGCCCGATATCACTCGCTCACAGCAGGCCTGCATCTGGTGAAGTACATCGGCGATTTCCTCCGAAATCTCCAGCCCATCAATTTCAAGTGAATAACCTGGTGGTCTGCGAAGGGCAGTATGAAGTACCGAACGGTGTTCAGTAAAATTGATGGCATCCCCGTTAAACATCTCTGCCCGCTTTTTTTCAAGTCCTGCAGAACGAGCCAGTTCCAGAAGCAGCTCTATGGTCTGAGAGGTAATCCTGTTTTTTGAATAGTCAAGCAGAAGATCACCGCAGGAAACTGAAAACCGTTTAAAACGTGTATCGTCTTCAATGAAGAGCTCCCTGATATGCAATGCATCAATTTCTTGCTTGTGGGACACAAGGGCGCTCCATGCTGCGCTTCGTGATAGATCCATAATATTTTTCATTAAAAATAATTAAGCAGAATAGTGAGGATAACTGAATTCTCAGTAGGGAATATAATGCAACCGCAAGGTAGAACCATCGTTATCACATTCAAGAGTGATTATTTCGGCGATACTCCTGATGATATGTACTCCTCTTCCTGTTGGATGTAAAAGATATCTGGAATCGGTGGGGTTCGGTAGAGAAGAAGGATTAAACCCTTTACCGCAGTCCCTGATGCAGACCTGAAGCGAGTGCTCTGTAACGATAACGGTACAGAATACGCTCAGATCGTCTCGCTCTCGGTTGCCATGTTTGACTGCATTGACAAACGCTTCTTTCATGGAAAGCTGAAGCCCATCTATAAACGCCTGTGTATATCCCTCTCTCTCGGTGATCGACTTAATAAAATCATACAGCGTATTATACTGCGAATATCTGCCGGATAGTTCAATTTCAAACCGTTTCATGTCATTGATAGCGTTTCGATGGCGATCAGATGTCATGTAAAGTTACAATGATACAGCTGGACAAACAAACTCAGAAAAATCGTTTCAACCTTCATTTTTTAACACACTAAACTAATGCACCTAATATTTTATTACTTTTTTGTATTTTTTTATAAAAAATTTATATTTTACTAAGAGGGTCATATAAAGAATGCGAAAGTATTTTTTATGGATCACGGTAACAATACCACGAATGATAACACACAACTGAAAAAAAACAGAACCAGGAGTAACGCAATGAAAAAAACAGCAAAATTTTTAAGCCTTACCGTAGCATTGTTTGCAGGATTAAGCGGTACAGCCCAAGCAGCGGACGGGTTTAAAATCGGTACAGATCTCGTCAGCAGCTATGTTTGGAGGGGCAGTGATATCGGCAACTCCCCTGCTATCCAGCCAGCCCTGAGCTATACCTTCAAAGATAGCGGCCTTGTGCTCGGTGCCTGGGGTTCTTATGCTATAACCAGCAATTCGAGTTCTTACCGTTATCAGGAAACCGACTTTTATGTAACCCTGCCAGCCGGCCCTTTCAGCGTGACCGTTACTGATTACTATATCCCATCTCCATTCACCTCCAACGGTGATGCTTTCAGCTTCAAAAATGATGGGCCAAACAATGCAGAGGTCAGCCTGGCCTATGCACAGGACAATCTCAGCCTTCTTGCCGCTTACAACTTTGCAGGAAATCATTATGACCATGCCAAGTATATCGAGGCGGGTTACAAGGTATACGACAAGGACGGATATACAGGAAAAGTTGTAGTAGGTGCAGGTAACGAAGTGGAATATGCTGCATCAACAGGAGGAACCGGTTTTAAAGTCGTCAATGTAGGATTTTCAGTCTCTAAAGACAAATACACCGGCTCATACACCTACAACCCTGACACCAAGCAAGCTAATTTTGCCTTTATGGCATCGTTTTAAACAAAAAATTTTCTTCCCTGTTCTTTCTTCCCGTTAGGTTACAATATGAAAAAGGAGCCGTAAGGCTCCTTTTTTTTATGCCCTGGGGAGCACCCAAAAAAAAGGTTACCATATTTTATTCTCTGGCAATTTCCTATCAACCAAGATCAGCCTTGTTACAAAAAGAGGCGTTTATAACCTAATATGATCTATTTTCCATGGTGGAATGCATATTAATTCTGAAAGAAAAAAGAGATATTTCCCCTGCCCATTTTATATTTATGAAACAGGTATAGAGCATGAATGCAGATTGAGGCGCTCCCGTGGAGCACTCTGAAGAGATTATCTGTTTGGAATACCCTGTAGTAACATAATATATTTTAATCAGATAGCTCAATTTGATGCACAATAACAACGATCAGTTCATAAAAAATATTGCTGATATAAGCATCCTCATTGTCGATGACGAAGACAATGCTCTCTCTGCTTTACAACGCTTTCTGCGCAAGGGGCCCTATAAGACACATCTGGCTTCCAGCGGGCTGCAAGCTCTTGAACTGCTTGAATTGATCAACTGTCAGATTGTTATCACCGATCTTAGAATGCCGGAAATAACCGGATTGGAACTGATCCAGCAATTAAAAACTAAACATCCTGATATTATACGCGTTATTCTCAGCGGAACAGAAGATATCGCGATGATTATTGATGCCATCAATACAGGTGAAGTTTTTCGATTTATTTCAAAACCAGTTGACCCGGAACTGCTTAAACGAATAATAAACGACTGCATCGAGTATTATTTTTTGAAAACTGAACACCGGCATCTGCAAGCTCAACTTGAGATGAACAACAAGCAACTCTCCTGGTCTAATGAATCGCTCAATGCTATGACAGAGGAGTTGCGAGAACGTGAAATCGAGTTTCGTTCCATGAATGATGCCGCTCTTGACCCAATTTTCATGATTGATGAGCAGGGATTCATCAGTTATACCAATAGTGCCGCAAAAAATCTTTTCGGCTTCACGGATGATGAGTTGCGTTCAATCAAGTTTGAAGAACTTATTGCTATGGGGGATGAGGGAGTCGCTTTTATTAATTTCATCTGCGATTTTTCTCCTAAAAGCTCTGGAGAAAATCATCAATATCAGGTCCGGCGATTCACTGCATTAACAAAAGACTTGAGCGAAATACCAATGGAGGCAACAACGGGCACGGTCATGATCGATGGTGTCTGCAAGACTGTTATCATTGCAAGAGATATTACTTCACGGATCAGAGAAGAAAAAAGCAGAACGGAGTACATAAGACTGCAGCAAGAGCTTGAGGCTCAAATCGAAAAGAAGTTGCTGCAGGGCCAATTTTCAAAAATACTGCAAGAGATTACAATCAGCCGTATTATGATTTCCTCTGGTCATCTTGATGGTGACTTTACGGTCATGATTACTTATTCTGAACAACTGATTGATCTGGTTATTGGTGATGTCATGGGACATGGCATAATGTCAGCTTTGGTCGGGGCTGGCTTGAGGTCCCTTATCATGAAAATCGCGGCGCAAAAGAACTTTCAATACAATAAGCTGGCTTTACTGCAAGATATCGTTGCCGGAGTCCATGAAGAGATCATTGCGGAACTGATTGAACTTGAGACCTACGCTACAGCCTCGTTTATTCGCATAAATCTTGACGCAGGAGAGCTTACCACTGTTGATTGCGGACATAATCCAATCATTCATTTTAATGCGAGGACAAAAAACAGGGTGTTTATCAAGGGGTATAACCTGCCTATTGGCTGGACTGAACAGGCCGACTATCGATCGGTTTCATTCCCTATAGAAAAGAATGATCTTATTGTTCTTTTCTCTGACGGACTTACTGAAAGCCGCTCCCCAGATAACACGTTATTTGGCATAGAGCGGCTTTCCGAATTAATTCTGACGTATCATGAGCTAGAACCATCTGAAATCGTTGAAAAAATTCATGAAACTGTCTGTGCCTTTACTGGTCAAAATACCTTCGAAGACGATCTGACCTGCATCGTCATTCGTATCGGAAAATCAAATGGGTAATTTAACCCTTAACCTACACGGAAACATGCAAGACCCTGAAGAGAAAGCTACCATCCTTGTAGTTGATGACAGTAAGGTTATACGTACCCTTTTATCCAGTATCATCAAAAAGCTGGGCCAACATTGTATGATGGCCTCGGATGGAAATGGCTGCATAGAGATTATAAACACTCATCAGATCGATCTTCTGCTTCTCGACCTTCATATGGAGGGAAAAAATGGCATAGAAGTTCTTTCCTATCTCCGAGATCATCATTTTACTATCCCAGTCATCATGATTTCAGGTTCAAGTGATATTGAGCAGGCTGTCGAGTCTCTTAAAATGGGGGCTTACGACTTTTTAATAAAACCCCTCAATCCAGATAAACTTGCCATCACGATAAAGAATGTTCTAGCCGAATCGGAACTCCGGAAAAACTTCAAACTCTTTTTCTCTGCTATCTCACAAAATCCACTATCCATTATCATAACTGACATCCGTGGAATTATAAAATATGTCAATCCGGCATTTACTTCAATTTCCGGATATACTGAAAAAGAAGCTATAGGCAAAACACCGAATATTCTGAAATCTGGAGAACATTCAGCAACTTTTTATAACAAACTCTGGGCAACCATTTTATCAGGGAATATTTGGAAAGGAGAATTAGTAAACAAGAAGAAAAGCGGGGAGCTCTACCAGGAACTGGCCACTATCAGCCCAATCACTGGCACCAACAATAAAATCTCTCACTTCATCGGCATCAAGCAGGATATTACAGAGTACAGAAAGAAACTGACTGAACTCGCTGCCAGCCAAATGAGGTTTCATGATCTGGCTGATCTTCTTCCGCAAACCATCTTTGAAATGGACCTTGATGGCTGGATTACCTACACGAACAGCATGGGTTTTGAAACTTTCGGATACACAAAAGAGGATTTACAAAACGGTGTTAAAGCTCTCATGCTCTTTATACCGGAAGATCGGGAAAAAGTCGTGAACAACATGAAACTCCGATTAAACAATATTCCGTTTGATCATCATGAATATACCGGCAGGAAAAAAGATGGCTCTTCTTTCCCTATACTTGTTTATACCTCACGGATTATCGAAAACGAAAAACCCGTCGGCATCCGAGGCATTGTGCTCGACATCAGCGAACGCAAAGAGGCCGAGGCAAACCTGCAGCAGCTTAACAGGACATTGGAGCAGAGAATTGAAGAACGTACCAGAGATCTTGAAATAAGACACCAGCAAATGATCCAGCAGGAAAAACTTGCATCAATTGGTCAGCTTGCAGCAGGAATCGCCCATGAACTGAATAACCCTATCAATTTTGTAAAAATTAATTTTGCAACATTAGAGGATAATGTAGCCGATCTTCAGATACTGCTCCAGGCTTACCGCGATGTGATCCAAAAAGTTAAGCAGAAAACCATCTCTGATGAAGACCTGGATCATCTGCACCAGCAGGAAGCGGAATGCGCTATCGATCTGCTTATTAAAGATATTCCAACTATTTTTACCGAATCACAGCGCGGGTTTGAGCGTATTACAAAAATAATCGCGAGCATGCGAAACTTTTCATTCAGGCATGCCTCTGATGAAAGAGTGCCTTTCGACATCAACAAAGGAATCAGGGATACACTTATTATTGCAAAAAACGAATACCGCGACTATGCTAATATTGAAACAAAATTTGAAGAACTGCCACAGATACTCTGCAATCCGGAACAGATCAATCAGGTTTTTCTCAACCTGATTATCAACAGTGCTCATGCCATTGCGTCACAAAAAAGGGCATCAAAGGGTAAAATTCTTATTCAAACATGGCATGACGGCAACAATATCTACTGCTCCTTTGCCGATGACGGACCGGGTATTCCGGCTGCCGTTCAGGAACACGTTTTTGAGCCTTTTTTTACCACCAAGGAGCCTGGAAAAGGAACTGGACTCGGGCTCAGTATCTCCTATGACATTATAGTCCATAAACATAACGGAACTCTCGACGTACATTGCCCGGATGTTGGCGGCACCACTTTTACCATCATGCTCCCCATAAAACACAAATCACAATGATCAACAACAGTAAGATCACCATCCTCTTTGTTGATGATGAATCAGACATTCTCAGCTCAATAAACAGATTTCTGCGTAAAGAGAGCTACAATAAGCTGTTTGCTGAAAATGGGATCAAAGCACTTGAACTTATTGCAGCCCATCCTGTTTCCATAATTGTTTCAGACCTTCGAATGCCGGAAATGAACGGTCTTGATCTGATAAGCAAAGTAAAACAGCTCAATCCGGATATCGTCCGGCTTATATTAAGCGGTTCTCAGGATATCGATTCGATTATCGAATCTATCAATAAAGGTGAAGTGTTCCGATTTGTTCCAAAGCCTGTTGACCCGACTTCTTTCAAAAAAATACTGAATGATACGATTGATTATTATTGCTTGAAAGCAGAGCGGGAAAGGCTTGTCGAGGAACTTTCAATAAAAAACCAGGAGCTGACCAAAGCAAATGAGACTCTCAGCATTATGGCAAAAAAATTGCAGCGGAGCGAAGAGGAATTCCGTTCAATGACGGATGCCTTACATGACGCTGTATTTATGCTCAATAATGATGGAAAAATCATGTACCGGAATATTATGGCAGAAAACTTGTTCGGATTCAGCCGCGATACTTATCTCGGACAGAATTTTATGGAGCTGATTTCACCAGACTCTCCGAAATACGACATTGATGCCTTGTGTGAAATGCCTTCCGGAAAAATTCCTGATTTTGAAGGACAATCAGTGCATCAAATTGAAGGGCTGAAAAAAAACGGCACTTCTGTACCTCTTGAGATAACAAGCGGGTGCGTTCCAATTGGTGACATACCCCGCACGGTCATTGTTGCCAGAAATATTACCGCAAGGGTTGAGGCAGAAAAAAGTCGATTGCATTTCGAGAACATGCAGAAAGAGTTTGAGTCGGAAATTGAAAAAAAACTGCTGCAAAGCACTGTTCCGGATAGCATACAAGGAGTCACCATCAGCCGGATGATGGTGACCTCAGGTCATCTTGACGGTGATTTTACTGATTTTATTATTCTCGACCATCATCACATAGACATACTCATCGGTGATGTCATGGGGCACGGCCTGCAACCTGCTCTGATCGGTGCCGGCATTAAATCGCTCTTTCTTAAAGTACTTGCGCAGATAAAATACCTACACCGGGCACTTCCTGCATTGTCGGATATCGTGGCCGGTGTTCATGAACTCTGCATCAAGGAGCTGATAGCTCTGGGTACCTTTGCAACATTGCTCTATGTAAGGATCGACCTTGAATCAGGACAACTCTCAATAGTCGACTGCGGACACCCCCCGATTATCCATTTTCATGCCGATACGGAAAATTGCACGTTCCTCAAAGGAGAAAACCTGCCGATTGGTATGATAAAAAAACAGAACTACGAGTCTCTCTCCTTTTCGGTGAAAAAAGACGATATTATAGTACTTTATTCTGATGGCATCACAGAAAGCAGCCTGCCCGATGGCTCATTGTTCGGTACAGAACGGCTTCATGATCTTATTTTGGAAAATCATCATATGCATCCAGATATTTTGGTGGAAAAAATAAGAGCTACCGTTTTTTCGACAAGCGATAAGGGGATGTTGGATGATGATGCTACCTGCATCGTTATCCGTATTGGGGATAAAACAGAAATTATTACGTAACGTTTGAGGGAAATGTCTTCGACCATACTTGTTGTCAGTGAAAAAAAAAACAGAGACCTCTTTGGTTTGATTACCAGGGAGTGGCCTCATCTGAAGATTGTGTTTGCTGAAAGCACGGTCGAGGCAGAATATCTGATAGCTGTAGAGCGAATTGACATGATCCTGATGGTCTTGAATGGGAGAGGTCAAGAGATTTTTCCGTTTGTCCAGCAAGCAATGGAAAAGCATGGGGCCAAAAAGGTGATGTTTTTCAGCAATCATGATGAGTTAAACTCAACCCTAAGAGCTTATACTACACTGCCTGCTGAATATCTGAACAATATCCTGGCGTCTGAAGGGACTTTATCCTTTACAAAATCACCGGTACATAAACATGTTGAACATAAAAAAGCTGCTTTCGACAACTCACCTTTAAGCACCTTTGACTTTAAGGGATTAGTTGGCGATTCCCCTGAAATATATAAGCTAAAGCAGTTGTTGTTAAAAATAGCGCCTACAGGGACAACTATTCTGCTTCAGGGTGAAAGCGGAACTGGAAAAGAGTTGATTGCGCGTGCAATACATGCTCAAAGTGCAAGAAACAATGAAGTCTTCATCCCTGTGGATTGTGCTGCAATTAATGACAGTATTATCGAAAGTGAACTGTTCGGCCACTCAAAGGGTGCGTTTACCGGCGCAGACCGCAACACACTCGGGATGATCCGCTCTGCTGATAAAGGAACACTTTTTCTTGATGAAATCGGCGAACTTCCCTTGTCGATGCAGGTAAAATTGCTGCGGACTCTTCAGGAACGTGCGGTAAAACCCGTTGGGGATACAAAAATATATCCAGTCGATATCAGAATTATTGCAGCGACGAACTGCAACCTTACTGAGGCAGTCAAAAAAGGGACTTTTCGCCAGGATCTCTATTATAGGCTTAATGCAATAACAATTTATGCTCCGCCATTACGAGAGCATCGTTCGGATATACCTCTTTTGTGTGATTATTTTATCAATAAATTTATCCATGAAGGGTATCCTTCCAAACGGTTTTCAGAGAGTGCAATAAGTGCTTTGTGTGCGTTTGAGTGGCCAGGGAATATCCGTGAACTGGAAAACGTTGTCAGGGGCGCCTTGACCATCTCTCATGGCGATGTTATGGGAAGGGAGAGCCTCTCGATCAATCTTTACGCTGCACCAGAGGAGGAAAAATTCGTTGAGACCGATAAACCTGCAAGCATTGCTTCTCATGAAAAAGATGCAATCCGTAAAGCCCTTCATCAGACAACTGGTAACAGAAGAGCTGCTGCGGAGCTTCTGGGAATCAGCGAAGCAACACTTTACCGTCGCTTGAAAATGTACAGCATATAAGCTGTTCTCGGATCTCACTGCATTCTTGGTCTGATTTTGTTATCCTCTCTCCATGACTGAGAGATAATGATAAATGTCTCGCATTGTGATAGTCAAAAAACAGCTTCCCTAAATACATATTGACCTGCAAAGAGAGGATTGCTCTTGTTTGCTGCCGCCACATATTCTTTGGCACTCAAATTGTAATTACATTTGAAATAAGAAGAAACAGGTGTAGAGATAAACAGAATAAGAGATGAATAAAGAGGAGCATTCATACCAGAAATCTAAACTTACGGAAACTGTTCATGCACTGATACTTGGTAAAAGTGAAGAGGTGAACGATCTTTACTCTTTGATCGTAAGTACCGGTTACCATATTACTCTTGCTGAAAACACCGATGAACTTGAAATAACAAGTGCGTTAAAGCTGCCGTTTAAGCTTGTCGTAATAACCGACAGCTTCTCGGAAACACCCGGTGCCAGACTGCTCAGCTCCATTAAACAACATATCAATGCTGACAAGATTATCTGTCTTTCGAAGTGCGAAGATCATGAAAAGGAACGATCACTTCGTTCTTTGGGCCTGATTTTTTTTGGGAGCTATCAAAGTTTTTCTGTGTTTGCTGAAAAAATAATCAATCATATTCTTAACGTTCCTGATCAGAGAGAATACAAAGAGGTGAAGAAAAATAATAAGAGTACGCGAAAGTTGAGAGTTAAAAGAATCAAAACAAGTTTTTTAAATTTGTTTTTAAATTAATTATCCGTTAACCTGATAATTATATGTCAACAGAGCTATTAGGTGTTTTATTTGAGCAGGCGACACTCTCTTCCGCTGTTACTCAGATAATCAATGCAGGTATACAAAAGAACAAAGGAATAATTGTCACTCCAAATGTAGATCATATTGTGATGCTTCAGGACGATGCAGAGATGAGACATATCTATAAAAATGCTTTATTCCGATTTGCCGATGGAATGCCTATTGTCTGGCTCAGCAGAATGCTTAAAAATAAACATCTTCCGGAAAGGGTTACTGGAGCTGACCTTTTAATCGGAATATGTGAAAAAGCTGCAAAAACCAATTTAGCTATCTATTTTCTTGGTGGAAATCCTGGCATAGCCGAACAGGCTGCAACAAAACTTAAGCACCAATTTCATAATTTAAAGATATCGGGCACCTATTGTCCACCTTTTGGGTTTGAAAATAATCCGGTGGAAAACGAACTTATAATTAATGATATAAATTCACGGAATGTTGATATTCTTTTTATAGGTGTTGGAGCGCCTAAACAGGAAAAATGGGCGGCTAAACATCTTGACAGATTACAGGTAGGGCCGATTCTGTGTGTTGGAGCCGCTTTTGATTTTGCTGCAGGAATTATTCAACGGGCACCTGTCTGGATCCAGAAATCAGGCCTTGAATGGTTCTGGCGCTTAGCGAGCGAACCGGGACGGCTATGGAAACGCTATCTGGTGAGGGATAGTCGTTTTATACCATTAGCTCTCAAAGAGATCTCGAAATCCTTGTTTCACACTCATTCGTCGAAAATATAAGCATAAAATTTATAGCTTGTTATGGAACTTGACCCTACAGTCAGAAAAGAGTTGATAGAAAAAGTCAGCGATTCAATCAATCCAAGGATTCGATTCCGAAGAGCTTTGAAGGTAACGTCATGGGAGACAACCGTAAGGTTTTCTTATCTTTTGAAAAGGGTTCTTGATATTACTGTATCGATAACTGCATCGTTGTTTTTTCTTCCTCTTTTACTTCTGACGGCTCTGGCTATCTGGATAGAGAATCCCGGGCCTGTGCTTTATTTTCAGACAAGGGTGGGGCGAAACGGCAAGCATTTCAGGTTTTATAAATTCCGGTCCATGATTATTAATGCTGATCATTTGAAAGCAGAGCTTGCTCACAAGAATGAGTCTTCAGCTGGAGTTATCTTCAAGATGAAAAAAGATCCAAGAATCACAAGGGTAGGAAGAGTAATACGCAAGCTGAGTATTGATGAGCTTCCGCAACTGCTTAATGTACTTATGGGGGATATGAGCCTTGTAGGGCCGAGACCTCCGTTGCCAAGTGAGGTGGCAAAATATACGCTTGAGGAGCGCAAAAGACTGCATGTCATACCGGGCATCACCTGCCTTTGGCAGGTAAGCGGCAGAAGCGATATCCCTTTTAATGAACAGGTCATGCTTGATATGCAGTATATTCAAAGTGCAAGTTTTGTTAATGATATTCTTCTTCTTTTAAAAACCATTCCTGCCGTACTGACCGGTAAGGGTGCATATTAAACACAGGAAATCACTATGATCTTTCATCTCGACACGTCCTCAGAGAAAGCAATCGGAATTGCTGAGTTACAGGGCAGAATCGATGCAAATAACTGTAATGACCTTAAAAAATCTTTTTCTCAATGGTTGCAGTATAGTTCCAATATTGTTTTTGATTGCAGCGGATTAGAATTTATTGACAGCAGCGGGTTGGGAGCTATTGTAGACTGTTTGCGAAAAGCGCTTGAGGCTCATGGAGATCTGAGGTTGTCTGGTCTTGGGCCTAAAGTCTCTTTGATTTTTGAAATTACGAAGGCAAAAAAACTTTTTTCTATGTATCCGGATAGTTCTTCTGCTGTTGCATCGTTCAGTCTGCTCGGGTCGGTATAACAATCAGGATCTATGAAAACAATCATTATTACAAAAAAAAGTGACTATACATGGTTGCGTGATATTTTTCCCGGGCTGCACCCATTATTGATTCCATTATGCAATAAGCCTTTTATTGAGTATCTGATTGACTTTTCGATCCTTGTCGGGAGTTCGGGTTTACGGATAATAAGTGACGGAGTGATCAGCGATGTGGAGAACTTCTGTGAACATGGAAGTCAATGGGGTGTTGAAATAAGTTATGCAAATATACTTCCATCGGAAAGCCTGTCAAAAGTCCTGGAGAAAAACAGCAGGTTTTGCTCGGGTGAAAGGATTATGATTATCAGCGGTCTTCTTTTTATACATTACAATAAAAGGAGTGACTACAGATCTTTTTTTGCTTCTCTTCCGCCTGGAGAGATTTTTGGATGCAGCAACGGAAACCTCAGTTTGACAGGGGTTCCATCGGAATTGGGAAAACAAGAGACTCCCCCTCTGTTATCTCCGGTCGTTCTTGATTGTATCGGTCAATACTACGAGCTTTCCAACGAAATTCTTCATCATAGATTGGCTGATTATGTACTGCCGGGATATAGCAATGAAGCTGAATGTTTTATTGGACGAAATGTTGTTCTTCAAAAAAGTGTAACGGTTATCAAGCCAATCATTATCGGAAATAATGTTCAAATCTTTACGGGTTCGGTTATTGGTCCCGGGGCAATCATCGGCAGTAATGTGATTGTTGACAGAGAGAGTACGGTTTCGGAAAGTATTGTCATGGATAATACATTTATCGGCGAACAACTTGAAGTTGATAAAAAAATAGCCGCAGGCAATCTCCTTATTGATCCTGAAAGCGGTTATTCACTTACCATGGAGGATCCCCATCTTTTGAGCGGTATCAAGAGCAAAGGAATTTCTGGCTCTCCTTTTCAACGGGTTACACACGGGTTGACTGCTGCATGGATGATTATGCTCTTGCTCTTGCCTTATCTTCTTTTAAAACCTTTTCTTAAGTTATCAGGTTGTTGGAAAACTGAAAAAATCGTCTACCATTCCATGAAACATGGAAAAAAGATATCTCTGAACAGGGTAAGCATTGAGAAACAGAGTATTTTAGCTTCTATTGCAGTGTTTCTCTCTCTTGACCGCTTCACTTGGCTTTTTTGGGTGCTGAATGGTCATCTTGCCATTATCGGATGCAGTCCTGTAAGTGTGAGCCAAGGTATACAGATCATCAATAACAATACAGCAGGGTATCGACCTGGCGTTTTCAGCTATTCGGAAGCTGAAGATTGGCCGCAAAATACTTTTGATTCAGATATTGTCGATCATTATTATGCAGTGCACAGCAATCTTATCAAGGATATATTCCTGACACAAAAAGCTCTTTTCAACAGAATCCATCACGAGGATAAAATATGACTATCACTGAAAAAAATATTAATAATTTCGCCATTATCTCACTACAAGGCATTTTGAATGCATCTTCCGCTCCAAAGCTTAAGAGTCATTTTGAGCAATCCCCGGAAGGTGTCTCAGTGGTGATCGATCTTGAAAAGGTTGAATTTATCGATAGCAGTGGACTTGGTGTACTGGTTGGAATAGCACGCAAAAAAAAGGCTTCAAGTGCTGTATTGAAACTGGCTAATCTGAACGACCGCGTAAAAAAAGTATTTGAAATAACGCAGGCTTATACGTTGTTTGATATTTATGATGACGTTACTGCAGCTGCTATTGAGTAATGAATGGAAACAACTCTTTGAGAACTTTTATGAAAAACATAATCTCCCTAACACTGCAGAGCGACTTGATATATAACCAGATTGCCTCACTTATCGCTGGCAACGTTGCAGGAATTTTTGCGAATAGTGCCGGTGCATCCGGTAATATCGCAGAATTCTGTCATGCATTCGAGCTATCAGTAAGTGAATCGTTTACAAATTCTGTCCGATATGCAAGTTCTTCGATAGAAGAACACCAGGTCATTATCAACTTCAGTTCCAACGAACGGGAACTTACAGCAACGGTGATTGATACCAATCAGCAGTTTAACCCCCAGACAAAGCCACCGGATATATCGACTTATCCCGAAGGGGGGTATGGTCTTTTTATTATTAATCGCCTGATGGATAGTGTTTCATATTCCAGAAGTGAGGGAAAAAACATTCTGGTAATTTCAAAACATCTGGATGCAGTTTAGAACTGATCTCTCTTACAATAATCAATCCTAACAGTATCCATCTATGGTCACAGTTGTCATCGTCAGTTATAATACGGAAGATATTCTTCGTCATTGTCTTCAAGCACTTTTTACCCATAGTGCAGGTATCGAAATGGAGGTATTTGTTGTCGATAACAACTCCGCTGACGGTTCTTGCGGTATGGTGCAGAAAGAATTTCCTGCTGTGCGTCTGATTTCCAACAGTAAAAATGTTGGATTTGCGGCTGCAAACAACCAGGCTTTTCGACTTGCGTCAGGTCGTTATATTATTCTGCTTAATCCTGATGCCTATTTGCAGCCTTTATCCATTAGAAAAGGAATTGATTTTATGGATGATACTGTACAATGCGGACTGTGCGGGGGAAAAATAATCTCTCCTGAAGGAAGGCTTGAACCTTCGGCCAGACGCTTTCCTTCAGCACTCTCCAAACTTCTCACTCTTTCGAGCATAAGCGGTAAATTCTCGAACTCACCTATCCTCAATCGGCATGAATTTGGCGGGTTTGCTCATGACCATCCAATGGAAGTTGATTGGGTACCCGGTACATTCACCATTGTCCGCAAGGAGATGCTTGACTCCATAGGTTTTTTTGACGAACGCTTTTATCTCTATTACGAGGAAACAGATCTCTGTCTTCGGGCAAAAAAGGCTGGATGGAAGGTCTACTTCATCCCTTTTGCTGAAGTGATGCACATCGGTGGGGCGAGCAGCAAGACAAGAAAAGAAAAGACTTTTGACAATAAGGCAGCACAGATACTCTCGTTCAGGATGCGCAGTGAGTGGCTCTATTATCGAAAAAACAAGGGGTTGTTTGCACTTTTGATCTGTGCAGGTATTGAACTGCTCTGGTATGCTGCCCGTTATACAAAAAATCTGCTGCCGACAGCTGATGCTAAAAAAAAACGATTGTCAACTTTGGCCGTGAGCCATCAAATAGTCCAGTCGTTACAGGATACCCGTTTTGGCTCCATATCTCCTCCAACTCCCTGGTGACCTTTTATGACACTCTTTCGCAACATTCGGGCAGATCTTGCAACATATAGTGGTGTGTGGAGTTCTCAGGGATTCTGGGTGATGATTGTCTACCGTTTCGGTCGTTGGCGTTACACCTTAACAAACAGTTTTATCCGAAAACCTTTTTCTCTGCTTTACAGATTTCTCTATAAATCTGTGCAAGTGCTTACCGGTGTCGAACTTCCTTGTGAAGTACCGGTTGGAAGCAATTTCCGTATTGACCATTTTGGTGATATCATCATCAGTGGATATGCCCGTTTCGGTGACAACTGCATTATCAGAAACGGTGTGACTGTGGGACTGAAAAATGTTGAGGAAAAAACGGCACCTTGTATTGGCAACAATGTCAATATCGGAGCTGGTGCAAAAATTCTCGGGAATATCACTATTGGCAATAATGTCGATATCGGTGCCAATGCTGTAGTTATCAGTTCAGTTCCGGATAACTCGATTGCTGTAGGCATTCCGGCTAAGATTATTCCGCGTAAAGAGCGCCTCTGATAGAAAAGGAAGCACCATACATGATGAAACAATCAAAATGATATGAAAAAAACCTCTTTGTTTGTTATCCCCTCTGTACCGGTATGGCTTGATGGTGATGCGTTAGCGTTTGACCGCAAATTCTATGACGGGATGCTCCTTTATACTCAATTGTGGCCAGGGAAGGTAACATGCATAATGTCGATAACAGATACAGGTCTTCTGGAGTTCGGCGTTGTTAATAAAAATGTAAACGAGATTCCGTTTGAATGCATCACTCTTGGTAAAGACAAAAAAGTAACTGCTGAACAGTTGAAAGAGGCTTCGATTGTTCTGGCATCGGGAGACTCGCATGATCAACTTCACATAAGCACATTATGCAAGAATAACGGTATCAAATGTGTTTATGTTATCGAGTATATACCTGAAACACGATATCAGATTGCAAGATTAAGTACGAATAACAGTGTAGTGAGATTACGACGCTATTTTTACCTTTGGCAGTTTGAGCAAAAAAGAAAAGCAGCTTTTAAAATAGCTGATGGTCTGCAGTCAAACGGCACACCTGCATTTTATGAATACCGGAAACTCAGTAACACTATACTCTATTTCGATACCCGTGTTGGTAAGGATCAGGGCATTCGTGATGATGAGCTGGAAAAAAGGCTCGCATACCTTACAGAAGGGAATCCTTTGCGGTTAGCTTTCTCAGGTCGTTTGATCAGGATGAAGGGTGCAGACCATCTGATACAGCTTGCCCATGCTCTCAAAAAAAGCAATATCAGATTCATCATGACCATTTACGGGATCGGGGAATTGGAGAATGAAATGAGAGAGTTAATACAAACGTACAAATTAGAAGATTTGGTAACGATGAAGGGGGCTGTTGATTTTTATAAGGAGCTTCTCCCTGACATCAAAAAGAACGTTGATCTCTTTGTTTGTTTTCACAGACAGAGCGATCCCTCATGCACCTATCTGGAGACCTTATCATGCGGCATACCCATTGTAGGGTATAGAAACAAGGCTTTTGAGGGCTTGAATGAAATATCAGAAATCGGATGGGGTGCTGAACTGGAAGACATTCAAGAGGTTACACGAATTATTGGATATCTGGATAAAAATAGAACTGATATTGCATCAAGGTCAAGGAAGAGTGTTTTATTCGCTCGTCCACACGATTTTGAGACTACGTTTCAAAATCGCGTTACCCATTTACTCTCATTGCTTAACTAATTACTCAATGCCTTCAAAAAACAACATAACCATTGTTCCCTATTGCTTGTTACTGTTGATCATAATGAGTTCATGCAGCGGCATTTCCCCTGCGCCAACACGTGTACCAACTAGCCCGGAAAGAGATTTCAGTATAGAACTGCCGAAAAAAAAACAGAATTTTGCAACAAAAGAACAGATAGAAGCAACAAATCCCAAGGGAACATATCAGTATCGCTTTGGTCCTGGTGATATTGTCAGTATCAAAGTGTGGCGGAGGCCTGAACTTTCTCAGGAGAGCATCATCGTCTCTCCTGACGGTTTGATCGCTATACCAAGAATCGGGAATCTCAATGTAATCAACTGCACACTGGATGATGCGCAGAAATTGATCACTGAAAAACTTGAGGTTTTCTATATAAAACCTGAAGTGACTGTAGGTGTCAGAGAGTTCCATAACAACAAGGCTTTTGTTCTTGGAAGGATTTCAAAACCGGGTGTGATCAATTTCCCTGGCAATGGTACGCTGCTTGAGGGGCTCGCTCTGGCTGGCGGGTTGCCGGATCAGGGTAAAATGACAAGGTGCTCAATCATCCGTGGAAATAACAGTGTGATATGGATTGATCTGCAGGATCTCCTTAAAAACGGCAATATGAGCCTCAATGCACCTATCAGGAACAACGATGTCATTTTCATTCCGGAGATCAATGATGAGGTGGTGTATGTGATGGGTGAAGTTAATGTGCCAGGTGCAATTCAGTTAAAAGATGGGATGAATGTCCTTAAGGCAATCATGCATGCCGGGGGAATGAACAAACAGGCTAACCCTGAAAAGGTATTTATCATCAGACAGCAGGATGTTAAGGGAGATGTTCTTACTGTTGATCTTAATAAACTGATCGCCCATGCAGACTTCAGCCAGAACTTCACGCTTTTGCCTAATGATATCGTCTATATCAGTGCAACAGGAATGGCCAAATTCAACTACACGCTTGAAAAACTCACACCGTCGCTCTCGTTCCTCAACCTCGGCACATCAACCGCTGAATCATTCGGTATCATGCAAAAGCTTCGGCAGAATTTGTGGAACCAAACAGGGTTTGTCAATGGAAGCAGCACTACGACAACTACAACAAGTAGTAGTGGCTCCACTAAAACAGCTGCCCCATAAGCGGTAACTGAAATAATATCATGTAAAAATAATCGCCATGAAACTGCTCCCCATATTGTTTATAAATAAAGCAAAATTATTCCTGCAGCCCAAGGAACGTGCTAACATCTTGATTTTGCTCTTTTTGATGCTTATCGGTGTTTGTCTTGAAACCATTGGTATCGGTTTAGTTATACCAACACTTGCCATTTTTTCAGAAAACAATATAGCCGCAAAATATCCCGCGATTCTGCCACTCCTTCAATTTTTTGGAAACCCAAACACCCATACGCTCCTCGTTGGAGGCGTTCTGCTGCTGTTTTTTGTCTATCTTATTAAAGCAGTTTTTTTAGGATTGCTGGCATGGGGCCAAAACCGTTTTATCTCTAATTTGGAGGCAAGATTGTCACTCAGCCTTTTCACCATCTACCTTCGGCAACCATACTCATTCCATCTACAGCGCAACTCTGCCAATTTAATTCAAAACGTGCTTACTGAAGTTGGGGTTTTTACCACAAATGTTGTAACCCCAACATTACAACTCATTACGGAATCATTGGTTATTGTTGCCATATGTATTATGGTAGTTTTGATCGAACCGTTAGGAAGCATTATCATCATCAGCATATTTAGCGTAACAGCTTTTGCATTTAGCAGGCTTACAAAAAAAAGAATGATCCATTGGGGTGAAATTCGTCAACAGCATGATAGCTTGAGACTCCAACACTTGCAACAGGGACTTGGAGGCGCAAAAGATGTCAAACTGCTTGGCAGAGATGCCGAATTTTTAAATAGATATAAAATTCATGCTAATGCGCGTGCGGCAGTGGTTCAATTAAACGCCACCGTCCAGCAGTTTCCCCGTCTCTTGATGGAGCTTCTGACTATTGCCACTTTTGTACTGCTTGTCATTACAACTTTAGCGCAGGGAGGTTCAATAGGAGATATCATCCCGAAAATGGGCCTTTTTGCAGTAGCTGCATTTCGGTTAATCCCATCCATTAACAGGATTCTTGCTACAACACAGATACTAAAATACTGCTCGCCCGTTATTAATATTCTTCAAAAGGAGCTTGAGCTGCCATACGAAGAAGAGAATAAGCCTGCAGTTGCTACGAAATCATTAAAAGATATACTCGAACTCAAGAATATTTCCTATACCTATCCTACAGCTATAACACCCGCAATTAAAAATATCTCTCTTACCATTAAGCAAGGTACTTCAGTTGGGTTTATTGGTAAAAGTGGATCGGGTAAAAGCACGCTGGTAGATATACTCCTTGGATTACTGACACCTGACTCAGGCATTGTGGCTTCAGATGGTATTGATATCCAGCAGAACATGCGTGGATGGCAGAATCAGATCGGTTACGTCTCCCAATCAATATATCTGACTGATGACACACTTCGCAAAAATATTGCTTTTGGGTTACCAGCAGAGGATATTGATGAAGAAGCTGTTACAAAGGCGATTTCTGATGCACAGCTTACGGAATTTTTAGACCTCCTTCCGGAAGGACTGGATACCATAGTTGGCGAGCGGGGTGTTCGTCTTTCCGGTGGTCAACGGCAAAGAATCGGTATAGCCCGGGCACTCTATCACAATCCTACAGTACTGGTACTTGATGAAGCCACAAGTGCGCTTGATACCGCAACAGAAAAAGGAGTTATGGAGGCTGTAAATGCATTGCAGGGCTCCAAAACAATCATTATAGTAGCTCACAGGCTGAGCACAATAGAAAAATGTAACGAGGTATATAATCTTTTAAATGGAGAAATTGAGTCCCATGGATCACCTAATCTTATCTTAGACAAACAGGTACGTTTAAAGTACCATAACAAAACACCACACTAATGCTGAAAGAGAATGCCATAAGAGATCCTCTTCCTTTCGGAAAATCTTCTAAATCATTTGATATTATCGGTTTTTTAAAGCGATACGGTATATTTATTCTCTTGTTGGGTTCATTCCTTTTTGCAATGTTGACACCGTTAATTTTTATCATTAAAAACCCATACTATGAAGTCCATGCATTTCTAAAGTTAGACCCAATTGTTTCAAAAGTAATTACAGCATCGGATGAGTCATCGATAGTTAACTATTATCAAGACTATGCAAATACTCAAGCGCATACCATTAAATCATTTGATCTTCTTAAACTTACTGTTGAGCATCTAAGTTATCGGGAAAGAAATTTATTTTTTCCTGGTATCCGCTCGACTGAAATATGTGCTGATATTCTTGATAAAATGATTACGGTTAAGCAGACTCCTGGCACACAGCTACTGGAAATTACAATTTCCGGAAACAAACCTGATGGACTTGCAGAAATAGTTAACAAACTTATGAATGTTTATATAAAAGAAAGTCGAAATAAAAATAATAGCACTGATTCGGACAAGCTAAAATATCTTTACGATCAAAAAAAGAGTATTGAAAAGGAAATAGCTATCTTTGAACGAGACCTTGACACGCTTACAAAAGATATTTCAACAGCTTCTTATCAAGAAAATTTTAATTTCGCCGCAAAAAACAGAGAAACATTTTCCTATATATACGATAATGCTTTGGCTGATCGGATTAAAGCAGAAGGAAATTATGAAAAAATCAAAACATTAAATAAAGAGATACTGCCTCTTTCGTTAGATCCCTTTGTAGAAGAGCTCGTTCAAAACGACAATTCACTTCATTTTACGGATTCATGGACATACCAACAGCTTCAGGAATTAAGAAGTACAACTGATGGATTAACTGCAAATAATCCAGACCGTATTTATGTTGAACAGCGCATGAGTGCCATGAAGAATTATGAAAATACAAAACATAATGAAGTTCGCAATACATCAAAGTCAATTCTTTACGGCAAAAGAATCCATGATATGAAAAAAGAGTTAATTCAAGCAAAAGCAGAGTTGGATAAAACAAAAAAAGCAGAGTTGGACATACTCCATGAAGTTGAAAAAAATTCAAAAGAATCAAAACGTGTCTCTATTGGAATTCACAAAGGGGAAATTATTTCAGAATTATTACGACACAAGCGTGAAATACTTGACATACTCGATAAAAGAATAACTGAGATTGAGGTTGAAAATAAGGCCCCCTCACGTATATCCATTGAATCTCTTGCACGGGCTCCGAAAACGCCACTTAAGTCAAATACAAAAAACCTGATGACGACGCTTTTTCTCGGAGCATTCGGCGTTGTCGCTGGTGTTTTTTTGGTTTATGAATTTTTTGACGATACCATTCGTCGTCCACAGGATGTTCAGCAAGCACTTGGATACCTTCCAACACAGACTATTATGGATGTTGATAAACAAAAGGATAATGATCAACAACTCAGTCTTGCTCCGGATGATTTCAAAGCACATAAGATTGGGAGCCTCGCCATCAAGTTTTGTCGTGAAAAAGAGAAGGACAATACCAGAATAATCCTTTTTACTGGACTTGAAAAGGGTGTTGGCTCATCATCAATAGCTTTCAGTTGCGCAAAAGCGCTTGCGAGAATAGCACCAAAAGTACTCATGATAGATGGAGATATTGAGGCCAGCCCAATTGAAGATCTTGCTGATTTTTCGTTAAATCTTCCGGGGCTCTGTGATTATCTTTATAATGGTGTCTCTTGGAAAGATTACATTATATCAACCCCAGGTGACAATTTAGATATAATGTATACCGGAAATTTATCGACAAAACCTATACCACGTCAGAAAATCCGCGAACTCCTTGTTGACGTAAAAAATGAGTACGATTTTATCTGCATAGACGGTGTTCCATTATTAAAGAGTCACCTTACTGAACAATTTGCCATTTATAGTGATATTGTTGCACTGGTTTGTTTGGGCGAGAGTTCAAAATTTCAAGACCTGAGGAAATCTGCTGAACTCCTTATCCGTCTTGGAGTCCCGGGAATTGCTCCCATACTAAACTTTGGAGGCATCAAACAGACTCTCTCCATTGAAGAACTTTTTGACAACCCTCCAAAATTCATCCTTAATATTATGCCTCAGCCGCTCATAGACTTTATCAACAAATCTCCATCTCTTCATGTAATTGATATATTTATCAACTCATTAAAGAGTATTCAAAAACAAAAAAAGTAATTAACGTGATTTCAGCAATAGAGCCAGACTGGACACGAGAGAAAAGTGTGCATGGGCGTTATGAGCCGGGTAAATATCTTCTTTTAACTATCCGGCGTTACCAGCAAATAAAATTGAATGGTGGAATTATTTCCAAAATAACATTGCTTTTCATCATTCTGCGATATCGCTTCTGGAGCGCTGTGAGCGGAGCCGACATTCCGCTTAATTCAAAAATAGGCGGTGGACTGATGATCCCACATCCAAACGGAATCGTCATCCATCCAGATGCTGAAATCGGCCCAAACTGTCTGATTTTTCAACAAGTCACCATCGGAGCAGGTTTAAAGCCAGGCCTCCCTGTCATAGATGGTCATGTCGATATCGGAGCCGGAGCAAAAATAATTGGCAGTTTACATATTGGCGCTCATGCCCGCATAGGTGCAAATGCAGTCGTCATTGATGATGTTCCAAGTAATGCCACAGCAGTAGGCATACCTGCAAGAGTACTGTAACAATTACACAGAGAATCTGTTAACCACTTGAATGGTATTAACGATGTTGAAATAATGTTAAGACCCCTGAAGAAAAGGCTATGTATGGCTTATAACGCGAGACCAGGTGATATTGTTAAGATTTTTTGGTTCTGGCAAAAAGGCATGGTAGCGCCAGATGATATTTCAGGATATCTTGAAGCAATAATCCAGCTTGCTCCCAATAAAGAGTATTATCTTGAAATATCAGGAAGAACCCATAATAAGCAGGGAATTGTTTTTGACCCTGCATTTTCATTTCAAGCAGCTATCGAACAAGTGATCAGGGAGATGCATCATGGGTAATATTATGGTCCCGATTGCATTTTTGATATGGACTCCCATAGTCTTTTTTCTATACAAAAAGCTTGATGCTCGACTTGTTTCTGTTATAGCATATGTAGCCGGCTGGATGTTTCTGCCATGTGCAAATTATGACATTTTCCTTCTGAAAAACACTAAATCTACGGTGATTGCTCTTAGTATTCTTGCTGGAACATATATTTTTGATCGTGAACGACTTGTTAACTTCAAGTTCAAAGCGGTGGATATCCCTGTCATATTGTGGTGCTCCGCTAATTTTTTTTCATCAATAGTGAATGGTCTTGGATTTTATGATGGTATCTCAACAATATTATACGAGTCTATTAAATGGGGACTTCCATACGTCATTGGCAGGATCTATTTTACTGATACAGATGTTTTAAAAACCCTAGCGCTCACCATTTTTATTGGCGGAATCATCTACATACCATTCTGCTGGTATGAACTGATCATGAGCCCACAGTTGCATCGCCTGACCTATGGCTTTCACCAACATGACTTTGTACAGAGCTTACGGGAGGGTGGGGGTTATCGACCTATGGTTTATATGACCCATGGGCTTATGACCTCGATGTGGATGGTGCTCGCTTCTTTTCTTGGCAGCTGGCTTTATTACTGTAAAGCACTTCCTCCAAAAATATTGTATATACCATCACTCTACTTGCTTTTGATGCTCATATTCACATCAGTTATGATGCGTTCTTCCGGGGCTCTTTCATATTTCTTTATCGGCCTTGCCATGCTCTATCTTTCGAGCAGATTTAAGACTTCTATTCTTATCCTTATATTACTTATTTGTCCATATTTATATATTTTTGCTAGAGTTAGCGGATTCTGGGATGGACGAAATTTTACCGATTATATTGCTGAAAAATTCAGCCCAGCAAGAGCATCCTCTCTGCAATTCCGATTTGACAATGAAACAATCCTTATCGATAAAGCACATGAGGGCTCTTTTTTTGGATTGGGTGGATGGAATCGTTCAAGAGTATTCGATGAGAAAGGAAAGGACATATCAGTTACAGACGGGAAGTGGATTATAGTGTTTGGAGTGAATGGTGTCTACGGCTTATCTGTATTTATTATGATGATTCAGTTTCCTGCTATCCTTTTTCTTTTACGATTAAAACCTGAAATATGGAAAACAGAAGCATTGTCCGCACCTGCTGCTATGACGGTATTTATCGCTTTAACGATGATAGACAACCTCCTTAATTCGATGGACAATCCTATTTATATGGTTATGGGCGGAGGATTAATCGGGATGCTCATAAAAAATCCTGTTACTTATTTAAATCCTACAGGAATCAATATATCTGACTTGATAGAGGACATACTTACCCAAGGAACTCGTTTTATTGGAACACCGGACTCTCGACCCGCACGATTTATTAGCTGATAACCCCAAACTCTATTAAAATATGCAAGTCTCAGCAAAACTTAAACTAATTTGGATTATAGTTTTTATAGGCCTTGTTACCTCAAGCTTATCAAAAAATACAGCGAGTGCGCAGGGAAATCTTTTCGATTTTATCTTTCATGTTTCCATATACAGTATCCTTGCTTTTGTTCCTATACTCCTCTTTCGGAAGCGACTGATTGCGTTTATGGCTACCATAGCGATAGCTCCGATAAGCTTTCTTCTTGAGATGCTGCACGGAATTGTCAGTGGTGTTGATTTTCAAAATCTTGATGCTTTCTATAATAATCTTGGGATTTTGATAGGAATTATAGTTGCAGCAATCATACGTCTTAAGATACATTATCAAAATAAAATTGTAATTTAGCTTTTCACCTATAGCTATGAAATTTTTTATACGTTTTTTTTTTGTGATCCTTTTTTTTGTACCACGCATTTGCTTTGGGGAGGCAATAACACAAGAAAAGAGAGACCAGGTCGTTACCAATCTTCTATTTAATGCTCTCCATAACTTTTCTGAAGGAGTTGCTGCTGTGAAGAGAAATAATAAATACGGGTTTATTAACAAACATGGGGAGTTTGTGATCGCTCCGCAATTCGATGATGCAGAGGACTTTTCTGATGGACTTGCTTTAGTGAAAATCGGAGGTCGCTATGGATTTATTGACAAACAAGGACGAATGGTTTTGGTACCGCGATTTGTAGCTGCACATAACTTTTCGGAGGGTTTGGCTGTAATAATGATGAGTGACAATACTGGAAACAACGGATTTATTGGTAAACATGGAAAGATTTTTATCAATCAGCAATTCGGGATCACACCTCCTTTTTTAACCAAGGTGACCAAGGTTGATATTGGAGAGTTTAGTACCGGGAAATACGGGTTTATTGATAAAAAAGGAGTATTAATCTCTATACCGCAATTTGATGAAGCTGAGGACTGTTCTGAAGGGCTTGCCGCTGTGAGAATAGGCGATGAACGCACCGGGAAGTTTGGGTTTATTGATAAAAAAGGGGAAGCAGTCACGGGATTTCAATTTGATGCAGTGAATAAATTTTCGGAGGGTCTTGCTTCTGTCAGATTTGGAAATGAGCTGACCGGTAAATGGGGAGTTATCGACAGGCATGGCAGATTGGTCATCAACCCGTTTTTTGATGCCGTCGGTTTTTTTTCGGAGGGCCTTGCATCAGCAAAAACAGGCAGACACTATCGTTTTATCAACAAACAGGGAAATACTGTCTTTAACAAGGCTTTCGACGGTGTCGGTATTTTTTCGGAGGGCCTTGCTACTGTCAAAATCGCCAATCAATTCGGTTTTATTAAACAAAATGGAGAGATGCTCACCAGCATGCTTTTTGATGAAGTTGATCATTTTTCAGAAGGTCTTGCTTTGGTAAAAGTGGGTAATCGATATGGATTTATTGACAGAGATGGAAAAATGGTCATCAATCCCCAATTCAGTGCGGCGCGAGGTTTTTCTGAAGCTCTTGCACCTGTCATGATCAGTGAAGGAAGTAACTCGATTTATGGATTTGTCAACAAACGGGGTAAGTTAGTTTTCACACTAAAACCCGAAGAACCAAATAAAAAAGAATGACTATTCTGCCAGACATTGATTGCGTCCTTATAGGTGTTAACTGCAGCAAAACTCTCGGCAGATGCATTGACTCAGTCTTTAGGTCTAATTATCCAAAAGAAAAACTCCACCTCTACTATGTTGACGGTGGATCAACAGACAAAAGCCTTGAATTTGCCAAAGATTATAAAGAGGTTACCGTGATAGCGCTGAATCCGGAATATCCAACCCCTGGATTGGGTAGAAACCATGGATGGAGGCAGGGTTCTTCTCCATTGATACAGTTTCTGGATTCTGACACTATACTTGACCCAGATTGGCTGAAAAAAGCTGTTGATGCAATGGATAAAGAGAACGTAGGGGCTGTGCTTGGGTTTCGTAAAGAGATGCATCCTGAACACTCCATCTATAACTGGATAGGAGACATCGAATGGAACGGGCCAGTCGGTGAGTCAAGTTGTTTTGGTGGTGATGTGCTTATCTGCCGTGAGGCTCTGCAAAAAACCTATGGCTACGATGAGGTTTTGGTTGGCGGCGAAGACCCAGAACTCAGCAGGAGAGTTATCAGGGCGGGTTGGAAAATCATCCGCATCAATGCTCTCATGACAAACCATGACTTGGCCATGAAATCAGTGCGTCAATACCTTGTAAGGGCGTTCCGTTCAGGATATGGCTTTGCTGCAGTGAGAACACGCGAAAAAAAATCCGGGAGTGACTTCTGGAAATATGAATTTCAGAAAATAGTCATAAAAGGTGGAGTGTTTATTACCTGTACCATGTTTTCTCTGCTGATGGTGCTCCTTTACCCATCGAAAACCATAATCGAACTTGCATGTCTGACAGTTGTACCCGGAATAACAATACTCCTTAACCCCCGATTATTTAAGGTCAGAAAATTCATGCGTGAAAACAACCTGGAAAAAGCCGAAGCAAAAAAATACGCATGGCACTGTTCAATAGTAGTTATACCTCAACTCTTTGGAATTATGCGCTTTTATTTTGGACTACTCTGCAACAAGCCTCTGACAAACAAGCGTAGCACTCTTAAAACTGGACTTTCAACCCCCGGCACATGACAACAAAAGCGATAGCCTATCTCTGCAGCGAGTACCCTGCTATTTCCCATACCTTTATATACAGGGAGATCGAGTCACTCCGTAAAGCAGGAATGATCGTCCATACTGCATCAATTCACAAGCCCACTAATCTCTCAATGATGACCTCTGCTGAACAGCTCGAAGCAGAACATACTATGATGGTGCTCTCCCAATCCATATCATCAATTATCGGCGCACATCTGCATTGCATATTAAAAAAACCTGCAGGTTACCTGCGCATGACAGCCGGAGCTTTGAAACTGTTAACAAAAGGACCAAAAAGCCCGGTTAAAGCACTTGCCTACTTTGCAGAAGCAGGTATTCTCCTACAATGGTTGCACCGCCTTGGTATTACTCATATCCACGAGCATTTCGCAAACCCTACCGCCATTGTGGCCATGCTTATGAAGACCTATGGGGGAATAAGCTACAGTCTCTCGGTACATGGGCCTGATATCTTTTATCGTGTGGACTCCGCAATGCTTGAGGAAAAAATCAAGGAAGCTGCCTTTGTCCGCTGCATCAGCCATTACTGCCTGAGCCAGATCATGCGCATCAGCGAACCTGCAAAGTGGCATAAACTCCACATCGTTCGCTGCGGGGTAAACCCTGACCTCTACACCGTAAGAACTGAACCCCACAACGCCATTCCAAACATCCTTTGCGTCGGCAGGCTGGTACCTGCAAAAGGGCAGCAGATTCTGCTCGAAGCCTCTATTCTGCTAAAAAAAAGGGGAATTAAGTTTCATCTTACCTTTGTTGGTGATGGACCTGATAAAAATGCCCTTGAACAGTTCGCCGTTTCAAGCAGTCTCAGTGGTTCAGTAACATTTACAGGTGCGCTCGGTCAGGATAAGGTACATAGCTATTATGACAACGCTGATCTCTTTGTTCTTGCCAGTTTTGCTGAAGGAGTTCCTGTGGTGCTGATGGAGGCCATGGCAAAAGAGATACCCGTTATTTCAACAAGAATAACAGGCATACCAGAATTGATTGAACACGATCATGACGGACTGCTTGCAACGCCAGGAGATAGGGAAGATCTAGCACTCCAGATACGAAAATTGCTCGACAACCCAGATCTGCGACGTGAACTTGGACAGGCAGGGCGAAAAAAAGTCAGCTCGCTCTACAACCAGCACATCAACAACCAGAAGATGGTTAATCTTTTTCACATGGAAAGCCAAACATCATGATCTTTGCTGAACTCATTGTGAAAGGTCTGCTCATCATACTGACCTTACCTGCAGGATATCTGCTGCTCTGTACCATTGGTGCATACCTGTTCAAAAAAGAGGTAGCTGCTCAAAACATGTTTCTCAATATAGGAGTAGTGATACCCGCCCATAATGAGGAAGAGGGCATTGTCCACACTATTGAGGGCGTCCTTGCGTGCGACTACCCAAGCAATCGGCTTAATATCTTTGTTATTGCCGACAACTGTACCGATCGTACCGCTGAAAAAGCACGTAATGCTGGTGCTCTCGTTTTTGAGCGCTTCGACAGCGTCAACAGAGGAAAGGGTCAGGCACTCGACTGGTTCCTGAAAAACTCTCTGGATATTTATCGTCATACCGATATAATCACCATTATCGACGCTGATGTCTCACCCGACAGAAACTACCTCCGCGAAATCAGCGCATCCCTCAGTAATCCGAACATTCGGATAGTTCAGGCATTTAACAGCGTCAGCAACCCTGATGCAGGCTGGCGTCCAGCGCTCAGCGATGCAGCCTTTAACATATTCTGCCATTTGCGTATGGCTGGCTCTGTCCGCTTGGCAGGCACAGCAGTACTTAAAGGCAATGGTATGGCCTTCACAACAGAACTGCTCAAACACTATGGATGGCCCTGCCACTCAGTGGTCGAAGATATGGAGTTCACGCTGCACCTCCTTGTAGACGGTATCACGGTAAATTATAATCCAGATGCTGTTATTCGCAGCGAAATGGTAACCTCTGGAAAAAGCGCTACAAGTCAGAGAAGCCGCTGGGAAGGTGGGCGCTTTATGCTTGTGAGGAAGATGACACTACCTCTACTCAAACTTTTTATCGCAACAGGTCAGACCAAGTACCTTTATGCTCTCGCTGAACTAGCCACTCCCCCGCTCTCGCTGCTGGTCATACTATTTAGCTTGGCTACGGCAAGCGCATTTCTTCTCCTCAACGGAGCATGGCTTATGATTGCCACATCCTTCTGGCTGATTCTTGTATTCTACGTCATATCAGGGCAGATTCAGCGACGTGCACCTCTATCAACCTGGCTCTACCTTGCAGCCGCTCCGCTCTATATTCTATGGAAAATCCCGCTTTACGCAGGAATGATGTTTAAAAATCAAAGCTCTGCCTGGGTCAGAACCACAAGGGAACCTGGCAAACGATAGATTGACAAGAAAACGCCCTTCTCTTAATTATTTTGAATACTTGCAAATAAAAGATCAATGAATAAATTAACCACAAGTACGATAAGCAGATTTACTGTACTTGATAGTTTTCGTGGAATTTTTGCGCTTTGCGTGGTTGTTTTCCATACACATTATTTTAATAGTATAACGGAAACTTCTTTTTTTCGAGGAAGTGATTCATTTGTAGATTTTTTCTTCGTACTGAGTGGATTTGTTATAACTCATAGTTACGCATATAAAAAAGATATTTCATTTAAAAAATTTACTCTATCTAGATTTTTCAGGCTTTTCCCTCTACATATTGCGACTCTTATTTTTTATATACTCCTTGAACTTTGTAAACTTGTCGCTTACAGGTACGGGATTGCGTTTAATAAACCACCTTTTAGTGCTGAAAATGATCCATCTCAGATCATTCCAAATTTATTACTATTACAGTCGTGGACAACATATACAAATGCACTAAGCTTTAATTACCCTGCGTGGAGCATTTCCATTGAATTTTATATATATCTAATCTTCTTTATTACTTTATTAGTTAAGGGCCTTTATCGAAATATTTTATGGTTTTTTATCGCATCTATTGCAACTTTGCTTTTTTCTAATAGTTATCTAACAACTGCCGACATTCTTTCAATCACAGTACTAAGAGGGCTTTCAGGGTTTTTTGCCGGAGCACTAACCTACCTCCTCTATAAAAATACACATAACATAATTAAACTAGGCACTATAGGATCTTCATTATTTGAGATATCACTTTTTATATCCATACTTTTTGTTATTTCATCAAATTTTGATAACAAAGGAATAGTATTATTATTTTTATTTTCTGCATCTATATTTATTTTTGCATTTGAAAAAGGTTTATTATCGAGTCTGTTTTCTAAACAGCTTTTTAACGGTATTGGGAAGCTATCATATTCGATTTATATGACTCACGCACCTATATTGTTTATGATTTTATCTTTGTATATGATTTTAGAGAAATTTCTTAAGACCAAATCTATGACACTAATGATTAAGGGTTTCAGGTTTGTGGATTTTGGAAGCATTTTTTTAAATAATCTTGGCGTACTTATTACGGTAATCACCGTCCTATTAGTATCAAATATTACTTATAAATATATTGAAATACCAGGACAGCGATTTGGAAAGAAATTTATTAAAAAATATATAACCCATGAATAAATAAGATCTTGAATCAATGAACAATAATAAGTTAAAAGTACTCTTAATTATTGAGCAATGTAATCCTGAATGGCCATCGGTTCCATTGGTAGGATACTCATTCTATAAATACATCAGCCAACTTGTTGAGACAACCCTTGTCACGCATGAAAGGAATAAGTCTTCATTGGAAAAAGTACATTCTGACAGAGATATTGTCTATATCAATGAAAGTGATTTTATAAATAAATACTATAAAATAGCTGACAAGCTAAGTAAATTTAGGGGGAAAATAATTTGGCCATTATACAATACACTTACATATCCTGTCTATGGTGAGTTCAATAAAAAGGTTTACACTAGGTTTAACAACCTTATCCTCAGAGGAGACTACGATGTTGTTCACGCCCTGACACCGATCCTTCCCCGCTATCCAGTAAAGGCAATCAAGGCCTGTAAAAACACACCATTCATGATTGGCCCGGTCAATGGAGGTGTTCCCTTTCCTAAAGGATTTCAGGCTGTTGCCCGTCAAGAGTTCTCTTATTTTAATTTTCTTCGATTAATAGGGAGATTTATAATTCCGGGCTATAGAGAAACATACGAAAAAGCAGACTACATTCTTGCTGGCTCTACGTATACATTGAACCTTATTAAAGATCTTTTTGATATTAATAATGAAAAGATTAAGTTGTTTTTCGAAAACGGAATCGATAATTCATTTTTGAAGGAAGAGAATAATATTTTGGAACGAAACAATATTGAGAATAAAAAGATTAACCTTCTTTTTGTAGGTCGCTTAGTTCCTTATAAAGGTGCGGATATTCTGATTGAAGCAATCAGTATATTGGAGCCATCTCTCAAAAATAAAATTTCACTCACTATCGTGGGCGATGGGCCCGAAAGAAATGCCCTGGAACAACAGGTTCAAAAGCTGAGTCTAAGAGAAAAAGTTATTTTTACTGGTTGGGTCGAGCAACAGAATACCCTCAAATACTATAACACTTCCGATATATTCTGCTTTCCTTCTGTACGTGAGTTTGGGGGGGCTGTAGTATTAGAGGCAATGGCTAATGGACTGCCTTGCATTGTGATTAATAACGGCGGGATTGCAGAATATGTTACTGATGAGACTGGATTTAAAATCAACCCGATTTCAAGAGATTTTGTTGTTCAAGAATTGAAAGGAGTTATAGGGCAATTGGTTCAAAATCAAGCATTGCGCCTCGCCATGTCACTCAAGGCTATTCAGCGTGCAAAAGAATTTTCTTGGAGTGCCAAGGCTGAAGCGATTGTGAGTATTTATAATCAATTATTAGAACAGCACAATTAGAGTGATTTCCATTTGACAGGTATCTATTCTATACCAAACCCTACTTTATGAAAACATCAGTACTTTATGCGGGACTTGCGTCACCTCATGCTGGCTGGACAGCTATCGACGAACTTGCAGAGCTGTTCTCGCACTACTTTAACGCAGAAATACTGTCCCCGAAACTTGTTCCCGGCAGATGGCCTATGCGTTTGATCCGCCACAAGCATGTCCGCTTTGAGGAATTACATACGAATGGAGGGGATGTTCTTATTGTAGTAGCAAGAGGCCCTGGAGATCTTAGCATGATTAATACCATACCTGATTGCCGCAAGAAATTCGAAAAAATTTATGGGTTTGTTACCGATTCATACTTTCAACATGGATTTGGTAAAGAAACGGCTCTATTTGATGCTATAACGGTTACCGCCCATGAAGATGTTGAGTATCCAAAATCACGTTTCGGCATTCAAGTTTACCAGTTATATCAAGGGACTGATGGCCTGAAATGGGCACCTCAGGAATTGAACATACGGGAGATTGATATAATTGGTTTTGGGCGTACACCACCGAGCTATCATGCTCACTTCACACAACGTTTCCATCTTGCAAGCTCACCCTATCTGTACCTACATTCGCCCATTGGAAATATAACAGGCCCTAACGTACATCTTGAGCGCGGTATGCTTTTTAAACTTTTGCATCGAACCAGTATTTCGCTTGCATTCAATCTCTATATTGAGCCGCAAGGTGACCGACCACGTTCTATGATGGTGACCAGCAGATGGTTGGAGTCGCTGGTTTCAGGCTGTATTGTTGCTGGACGACGACCGATTTCACGCATGGCTGATGAAATGCTTTTCTGGCCAAATACAACAGTTGAACTTTCCGAAGACCCGGAAACAGCTGGAAATGAACTGGTCACTCTATTATCACACAACGATAGTCTGGAGGCACAACGACGCACCAATATTTTCCAGATGCTCTCTCACCATGATTGGCGGTACCGGATAAAAACATTTTGCCAAATGATGAATCTGCCTCTGCCTAAGACATTAAACCACGATTTATGCTTACTGGAGGAACGTGCCGCATCATTAGAAAACTCTTATTAAGCCGAATAATTCATAAGGATCACCAATAATATGACGCTTATATTTCAAGAATCTTTGCTATTCGACAACAACAGGAAACTCTATTAACTGTTGGCAATAAGCTTCTGTGGCGAGATGATAATCACTTATCGCACTATGGTCAATGTTTATTGCCCCTGCATTTGATACTGCTGTGAAGGAAATGAAAGGTTCTTTATTATGGCGGATAAATTAACTTACGATGATTAAAAAACAAATACGGCCTGTCGCTCTTGTGATGACCGCAACAATAGCGCCACCTCATGGGGCTCCAGAATTGGCACGGAGTGATCCACGTTTACGTCTCACTGATTACTGTGATGCTCTGCGTTTTTATCTTAATCTACCTGATCACACCCTGCACAAATTGCTGTTCATCGACAACTCAAATTCTGATCTTTCTACATTAGAGGCTATAGCCAGTGAAGTTCATCATCGGAAAAAGGTAGAGTTCATCAAATTCCAGGGAAATGATCACCCGCCAGAATTCGGGAAGGGATACGGAGAATTTAAGCTGATTGACTACGGTATGGCACATTCCACTATTATTAGCGCTGAAGATTATGTATGGAAAGTCACGGGTCGTCTACGATTGCTCAATCTGCAACAATTGATCGAAACAGCTCCAGTCGACTACAACATTTATTGTGATCTTCGTCATCTCCTTTTGATCGGAGATAAGCTCGGCGGTAATGACTGGATGGATCTTCGCGTTTTTTCTTGGTCTAACCTTGGCTATGATCTGTACTTGCGAAACCGCTATGAACTATTGAAACCAGAAGTTACAGGAAGTCCTGAGCAGTATTTCTACAAAGTAATGAGAGCTGAAGATAAGTCAGCCGGCATCGTTCCGAGATTTCGCATTCAACCCAATATTGCGGGTTTTGGCGGTCGCCTCAACGTAGACTATCAAAGTAATTCATACCGTCTTAAGAATGGATTGCGGCAGGTCGCACGCCAAATCGCACCATGGATATGGCTCTAATGTAAATAATGATTCATTCCGTCAATTTTAAAATAGGAAAAGATTTTTTAATGAGAGAGCTTAAAGAATTTTTTTTTCTTAACGCTGGCTGCTCGATAAATTCGCAAGAAAACCAAGAAACAAGAAGAGTAACCCAAACTGCCGAAAAGGTAAGGTTAAAAACAGATATGCCTGGAATAATAGCTACTATTGATTGCTGTACTGGAAATGCATAAATATAGATCCCATAAGAATAATCGCCTAAATTGTTAAACTTTCTAATAAATCCATGCGGTACATATGATACATATAAAAGAACATATGGCATCATTAACATAAAAAATATTTTAAATACATATCTATCAAAAAAAGTTGCAACGAAAATGAGAATTATAAAGACAATAGCAACTGATTTATACAGTTTAACGTGCTCCCGCAAGACATAAAAAGCACCGCCAATAAAAAAATAGTATACAAATCTTGATAATTTTAATAACCATTCATTAGAACTTATAATCTGAAAAAACAAAAAGCCACAACCAGCTAACAAAATTATCAAAATCTTAAAATATTTTTCCCGATTATTTTTAAGGGGTGTTAATATAAGCCAAAGAAATATGAGAATTGCATACATCCTCAATTCCCAAACTAAAGTCCATAGCGATCCATTAACGGAACTTGGAAAAGGATTTTTTTCAAAAACTCCCGGCAAATAGTAAGCCGCTCCTGTAACCATTAAGGCATTCTTTACTATATAACTTACAGTCACATTATCAGTAAAATAAGACTGCAGTGGTATTTTGGTGAAGAAGCAACCCAAGCAAAACACTGAAAAAAGAATAACAAACATTAGTCCAGGGTATATTCTTAGAAATCTTGAAACTATAAATTCAACGCTACTTTTTCGTAAAATCAAACTTCCTGTAACTAAAAAACCGCTTATAATAAAGAAAATATCAACAGAGATTTCACCAAGAGTCATGCCAGTATATATAAAAAGGGGTTCGGTTGTACCTGCTCCCATAGCTAATGGGAAGCTATGGCTTACAAGTACTGATAGTGCAGCTACAAAACGGATAAAATTGAGATTGTTTTCTTTTCCTTTTGATATTTCAGATAGATACATTGTACATTTATTGTTTAATCAATTTACTTTCATACTATGCTTATCGAAGCACCGTACATTACCATTCACTCTATCAGGTCCAAGGATGAACCAAGTCGGGAAAATATCTCCAATATCTGATTTTCTTTCCACAAATAAAGTGCCCACAAAAAAATAAACAATTCAAGAAAGCCAGTATCCCAGGGTATGTAGTGTGCCCATGTAACCGGCTTATTCATATCAGCAAATGGCGCAAACCAAATGACATAGCCGGCAATGGTATCCAGGAGCATGTGGATAAACCCGTTGAGTGAAAAAATAAATGCGAGGGCAGCATTTGGTCTATGATGACGATCGAGGCGTAACCATAGTGATGAGATCAGTATAAGGCTGAGCCAGAAAAGGGGAAAATGGGTGAAATAATCGTGATGGTGATAGTGATTCTGGTCGATAAAAGAATAAACAAAATCAAGATCAGGGGCAATTGAGCCGAACATACCCCAGGAAATAAACGCATTGTATGCAACAGAGGTTTTTTCAAACTTTTTGAACAATATTTTTGATGTAATATACCCTGTCGGTAAATGGGCGTAGTGCATTAGTACTCCTGAAAAGGTTTGTCTGATGGGGGCAGAGTCCTTCAATATCTCTAAGGCTGTAACATTTTAAATGTCAGCTTCGTAGATAACATACTCTTTATATGGGATTCCTCCGATAACCTTTGCCAATTTACTCATAGCTTCATTTGCTTTAAGTACCCAGCTCATTTCACTGGCAAAGACCCCGTGCTTTACGCCGTACTCGGCAATTTCAGTATTGAGGATACTGTCGATCCCCTTGTTGCGGTATTCCGGCAACACGCCCATGGTAATGGTACGGACCATGGTAATGTTGCGACTGTACCATAGATATTTCAGAAGACCTATCGGTGAAAACGGGTTACCGTTAACATGTTTCAATGCCTGGTTGACATCGGGCAGTGAGAGCGAAAAGCCCACCGTACGCTTGTTTCGATCTTCAACGAAATAAATATAGTGTGGATTTGCAAGAGGCTTGAGGCTTTTTGCAAGAAAATTAAACTCTTTGTCGGTCATGGGAACAAAGCCCCAGTTTTTTTCCCATGCTTTGTTGTAAATCTCACGGATACGATCAATTTCGCGGTCAAAATCTTTCATATTCATGATCCTGACCGTCAACCCCTCTTTTTTCTTGACATGTTCTGCAATTCGATGGAGACGATCCAGATCAATAGTATTTTTATCGATATACCAGGCAAGAAGTTCCTGACCGATATGGTGACCATAGTTCAGAACAAGATTATTATAATAGGGCGGATTGTAGAGCATGAGAAAAACCGGAGGGCTGTCGTACCCTTTTGTCAGCATACCGCACTGATCGTTCATCGATGGACTGACAGGACCTCGCATGGCATTAAGCCCCTTTCCTTTCAACCAGCCGGCCGCCGCATCAAAAAGAGCATTGGCTACCTTCTGATCATTGACACACTCAAAAAAACCCCAGAACCCAACCTTGTCGCAATGCACATCGTTGTGTCGGCGGTTTTCAACTGCAGCTATGGTACCAACCATAGAACCGTCTTTCCATGCGGTAAAAAGAGCCAGGGAGGCGTGATCATACAAGGGAAAGAGTGTTGTATCAAGTGTCTTCATATAATCATCAATAACGGGCGGAACCCAATATTTATTAAGCTCCGGATCATTGCGATAGATCTGCCAGGCAAAGGTGATAAACTGCTTCCTTTCCTTTTTGTTCCGTACCTGCCGAATCTCTATAGCCATGCTCTTCTCTCCCCTGCTGTGTTATAGTAATAAAGATGATCACTTGATAGAAAAGGTATTTACCTGATAAGCTTATGAATGACTGCAGCACCTTCACGGAGCATGCGTTCAGTCTCTTCCCATGAAAGACACTCATCGGTTATGGAAACTCCGTACCTGAGTTTATCGGGATCTTCAGGGAAGGGTTGATTGCCGCCACAGATATTGCTCTCGATCATAACACCGGCAATGCTTTTATTACCTTCGGTTTTCTGCTGAAGAATGTTCTCCCAGACCTTAAGCTGCTGTTCATGTTTTTTACCTGAATTAGCATGGCTGCAGTCAACAAGAAGCGACTGTTCCAGACCTGCCTTTGCAATCCAGGATTCAGCAAGAGCAATACTGTCAGGCTCGTAATTGGGCTTAACGCCACCACGAAGCACAAGATGTCCAAAAGGATTTCCTTTGGTAGTAATGACGCTGCTGTGCCCTTCCTGATCGATGCCGAGAAAACTGTGCGGATGCATGGCAGAACGAATTGCATCGACAGCCACGTTAAGGCGTCCGTCAGTAGAATTTTTAAAGCCAACCGGCATGGAGAGGCCACTGGCCATCTGTCGGTGCGTCTGCGATTCAATAGTCCTTGCCCCAATCGCTGCCCAGCTTACGACATCGG
This sequence comes from uncultured Chlorobiaceae bacterium, assembly GCA_903869365.1. GTDB lineage: Bacteria > Bacteroidota > Chlorobiia > Chlorobiales > Chlorobiaceae > Chlorobium. The sequence goes on along the minus strand of CAIPYV010000114.1, from coordinate 16,707 downwards.
CGACATACTGCGGGGTTATCGGATCAAGAAATTCTGTTGCCGCCGGCAGCCCAATGGCATTGATTTCAAGCAGAAGCTTTCTGGCATAGAACAGGCCATGGACAATGTCATACGTATCATCAAGGTGAGGATCATTGATAAATCCTTTCCAGCCAAGAGTAGTTCGAGGCTTCTCAAAGTAGACCCGCATCATGATACACAGATCATCCTGCAGTTCAGTGCGCAATGCCGAAAGTTTCAGGGCATACTCAAGAGCGGCTTCGGTATCATGTATTGAACAAGGCCCGACAATCACGAGCAGTCTGGAATCCTTGCCGGTCAATATATTTTCAACTTCACGACGTCCTGTAATAACGGTATCGGCAATCCGTTCATCAACAGGGAGCTTCTCCTTGAGATCCTTTGGGGAAGAGAGACGGATGATGCGTGATACTCTTAAATCATATAACTTTTCCATTCGCTTGCAACAATAATATCATCATAGAAATTAACTGGATGCAAGATAAAAAAAACCTTAATATATAATCGGGCTCAAAGCCTATAAATTCCTGCAATGTGGCTTCCCACTTTGAAGGGAAAAATTTTTTAATATTAATGCCTAAAAAAAAGAAATATATTAGACCAGTAAAGAACGTAATTTTCAATACAGGCAATCAATAATCAAAAAGAACATGAACGTACTGATCACTGACGGTGTTGATCCGCAATGCGGTCAAATCCTCTCTCAGAACGGTTTTGACGTGACCGAAATACAGAAAATCAGTAAGGAAGAACTCAAAAAGATCATCGGCGGCTTTGAAAAGCTGATCGTCAGAAGCGCGACAAAAGTTACTGCAGAAATTATCGAGTGCGGCACAAACCTTAAACTTATCGGTAGAGCCGGAGCCGGGGTAGACAACATTGACATCGAGGCGGCAACTCGCAATGGAATCATCGTTATGAACACGCCTGGCGGAAACACTGTTTCTGCAGCGGAACATACCTGTGCGATGATTCTGTCTGCTGCACGCCGCATTCCCCAGGCAACTGCTGATCTGAAAAACGGAAACTGGAATAAAAAGAAATTTACAGGTATTGAACTTGAAGGTAAAACCCTTTCCATTATCGGCCTTGGTAAAATCGGGCGCGAAGTAGCGTCCCGCATGCAGGCGTTCGGCATGAAAACGATCGCTTATGACCCCATGATTCCCGATGAATTCGCGACACATCTCAATATTGAGCTTCTCCCCCTGCATGAAAATTTTATGCGTGCTGATGTTATCACCATTCATTCATCGCTTAACGAATCAACGCGTAATCTGATTTCAAAAGAGACGATTGACCTGATGAAGCCGAGTGTTGTCATCATCAACTGCGCAAGAGGAGGAATCATTAACGAAGCTGATCTTGCTGAAGCCATAGAATCCGGAAAAGTTGCGGCAGCAGCGCTTGATGTATTCGAGGCTGAACCGGTCAACCCCGACAATCCTCTTTTGAAACTTGATGCGGTTATTGCCACACCGCATATTGCAGCCTCCACAAACGAAGCGCAGGAAAAGGTCGCCATTCAAATTGCAGAACAGATTGTCGACTGGAAACGATCAGGAAAGCTTGAAGGTGCCGTCAATGCATCTGCCGTTGCACTTGCACAGGCTCCTGGCGTGCGGTCATATCTTACTCTTGCCGAAAAACTCGGAGCAACACTGGCCCAGATGGCTCCACTTCAAGCCAGCAAAATGACTGTCAGGACCTCCGGTGAATTCCTGCAAAAATTTAATGAGGTTATTACCGCTGCAGCTCTGAAAGGTTTTCTCGATATCCGTCAGTCAAAAGATACCAACTATATCAATGCATTCACGATGGCAAAGGAGTGCGGTATCAGTCTGGAACAGAAATTTGAAAAGGAAAATCCCGACTATACCAACCTGATCCGTATTGAGCTTGAAAACGGAGAAGAAAAACGAATGATCGGTGGTACCGTCTTCAGTGACAAAGATGTGCGGATTGTTATGATAGACCAATTTCTTGTCGAATTCAAGCCGGAAGGCAACATTATCATCTACAACAACATTGATAAACCCGGTGTGATTGCCAATGTCACCCAACTGCTGCTGCAGCACAACTTGAATGTGGCCTATATTGCTCTCTCAAGGGATGAAGAAAAGAAAGTCGCCATGACAGCAATAGTGGTCGATGGAAATGTGCTGCCTGAACTGCTTGATGAAATAAGAAATGTTAATGGCGTTGACATCGCTCATCTTGTAACGCTCTGAACAACTTGTAATCAGATAAAAAAAAACCTGCCTTGCCGGCAGGTTTTTTTTATAACAAGAAATCTTTATTAAGCCTTGGCAAAATCAATACTGAGCCACTTGTCTTCATAAGAAGCTCCTGTTGACTCCATTCCGGCAAGGAAGATCGGTAGAGCTACAATTTTCTGGTAATCGCCAATACGGATAGTCAGATCATCTCCAAGTTTGAGAATTTTTGGTTCAAGACCCATATTTTCCATGAACGGCAATCTTACTCGAACCTTGTAGTGCCCTTCAGAAACCTTCTTGATATCAATCGGATTTTCCGAGAAGAAAATATCGAGCGGATTGAGATCTCCATAGACTTTTTCACCTACCCTGCGAAGCATTGCTACACCGACAACCTCATCATCAAACAACGGTACTTCGGTAATCGGAATCGGAGCAAAAGCTTCCGCGATCTGGTCAATATATTTCTGCTGAATAGCGCGCCACTTCTGGAAATACGGATCGGGACTCTGATCAGGCATAACACGGTTGATGGTAATCCTGTCGACAGTGATACCGTAAAGGTTAAGATAGGTCAAGGCACGCATAGACTCCTTGATAACCATCTTTTCGGGATTCATGACAAGACGCATGGTCGTTTTGGAGCTGTCAGCCAGCAAATCAATAATACCTTCCGTTGAAGAGAAGAGATTGTCGACCTTATCATAAACCTCCACAGGGGCAACAAAATCGTTTATTTTATTAATTTTCTTTGAAAGAGGCCTGATAACCGGCTTGACCATGAATTTCTCAACGTTGCGGATAAGCTTGATAAACCAGCCAAATGTTTCAGGGAGGGAGAGAAGGCGTAAGGTTTCGCCAGTTGGAGCACAGTCAACAACAAGAAGATCGTACTCATTCTGTTCATTATAACGCTTGATATAGGAGAGCGAAAAGAGCTCTTCCATACCTGGCAGCACACCCATTTCTTCAGCATAAACACCTTCGATACCACGAGATTCCATCAGATGGGCAAAATGCTCTCTTACTACATCCCAGTTCAGATTGAGGTCACCGAAAACGCTGACTTCCTGACCCCAAAGATTTTCAGCAACCTTCACCGGTGAAGGCCCTAACTGAATATCGAGCGAGTCGCCAAGGCTGTGTGCCGGATCGGTAGACATAATAAGGGTTTTATACCCCATATCTGCCGCCCTGAGCGCTGTGGCTGCAGCAACAGAAGTTTTACCAACACCACCCTTACCGGTGAAAATGATATTACGCATACGTTTTAATGATTCTTATTTAAAGAATGATTGAATAAAGCTGTTTTCTACCAACCACTATTCTCCGTCAGTTGAGTAACTTGAAAAGGCTTAAGATAATAAAATTTCCTTTTAATGGAACACGCTTAAAAAACAATTACTTATTGAACAATCGACAGGATGAACAGATATCACTGACCTACCGCCTGCGTTTCCGTGACGAATGCGAGTGTCCTCCTTTTTTTTCTTTATGACTTTTTCCTCCCTTGGCAACCTTGGTTCCCTTGGAGTGACGGGATGAAAAACGCGATCTTTCAAATGAAACTACCTCTTTTTCAATTTTCAGACGCTGACCACGAGCAAGAGTCATCCGTTGATTGATATTGTTCAACTCAGCAAGACGCCGGGCTGTGGTACCATACTTCCTTGCAATGGAAGAAAGTGTTTCAGACTTCCCTACCCTGTGAATCACTATCTTTTTCTTCACTGAACCTTCTCTGCCCGAATCGCCCTGTCCGGAATTGCTGTTATCATTTCCGGAGAAAACAATGAGTTTCTGGCCCGGAGTGACATCAGGATCTTTCAAGTTGTTCCAAACGATAAGCTGACTGATATAGGTGCGATAGAGTCTTGCGATGGAACCAAGATTTTCTCCCTGCTGCACAATATGGAACCTCTCTGCCTGTCCAGCAGCACCTTCACTTCCCTGACCGGCATTGAGACTTTCAACACGGGCCAGCAGTTGCTCGCGTTCAGATGCCTGAGGGGATTTGTACGCATAAATTTCCTGCTCCCGCTTCTGGAACTGAGCGATATATTGTTTGGGAAGCTTGATGACGTTGCCGGTATACCCTGCAGCCGGAATAATACCAAGCTTGTATTGAGGATTAAGAAAGTGGAGATCGCGCATCGGCACTCCTATCGTTTCGCTAATCTGTTCGAACGATAAAAGACGAGTGGTTCTCAGGGTGTCGATATCGTGATATAAATATCCAGGTTCGACCGGACGGATATTATGCTCGTTATAATAGCTCATAATATAGTTCACGGCAATAAATGCAGGAACATAACCCCTCGTTTCAGCGGGAAGGTAATCCCATATCGCCCAGTAATTTTTTACTCCACCGGCTCTCCGGATCGCCTTGTTGACATTTCCCGGTCCGGCGTTATACGCTGCAAGTGTCAGGAACCAGTCGCCATAAATATTGTAAAGATCCCTTAAATACCGGCATGCCGCCACAGTAGCCTTCTCCGAATTATATCGGTCCTCGATAAATGAAGATGACTGCATGCCGTACATTTTTCCGGTGCCATACATAAACTGCCACAGTCCTTTTGCTCCTGCAGGAGAGACTGCCGTTGGATTGAGAGCCGATTCAACAATAGCGAGATACTTCATCTCAAGGGGAATGTTGTAGGCATCAAGTTTTTCCTCAAACAGCGGAAAATAGATCTTCGTAAGTCCGAGGATTTTTGCGGTCATATTCCTTTTGTCGACAGCATAAATTCTGATAAATCCCCTGACATGGTCATTATAGACAAGATTGAACGGGGTTTTGCGAGCAAGCACGGAGATCCTTGAGGCATAAACAGAGTCACTGTACTGGGGTACAAAATTAGCTGGAAATCCAAACTTTTCACCCTCTTTTGAAGGGGCTGAAAAGTGTTCATCCTTAAAGTAGGTAGCATTAACGAGACTATCAAGAATATCTGAAACCGAAGACTTTGGAAGCGATCCTCTGATAATCGAAACGGGATCTTCAGCACGAACCGTCAGAGCAGGTACCTGCAAAACAAGAGCCAATAGCAACACCTTGAACATCGTCAAGGGATTCATGATAACTTTAAAAAGATCAATCGGCTCAAAACGATTATTGGAAACAGCCCTATTATAAACCCTTATTTTCACAAGCGCACGTTCATTAAGAGAGGAAATTAGTAAACGATCCCTACTGAAACAGTAGCAATCAACCTTGAAAAAGTAACAATAAAAACCGTTCCTGACTAATACAATAATCTTTTACGTAAATAATATCTGACAACTCCAGTGTCAGTAAGTAACCTTCCACAGGAAAAGTCCATTCGCCTGAGCAGTTTTGAGTGAACTCGACAGAATCCCGGAGTCAAGCATCATGCTGAACTCTTCGACACCAAGCGTCCCCTTGCCGGCACTGATCATGGCATCAACAAGATAGCGTACCATACTCCGTAAAAAACGGTTTGCTGAAATCTGAAACACCAGATAGCGATCGTATCGGTACCATTCGCTGGCAGTAACAGTGCAGAGACGACCTGGATTATCTCTGTCCTCCTTTGAAAAAGCAGAAAAATCATGGGTGCCCACCACAGAAGATGCGATCTGCTGCATGACTGTAATATCGGGTTTTCCAAACGAACATCCCGCAAATCGCCCATAAATCGCTGAAGGCTCCTCAAGAAGAAAATATCGGTACTGCCTCTCTCGGGCACTATGCCGTGCATGAAAATCATGAGAGACTTCCTTCGGATCGCTTACTCTGATTGTTCTTGGCAAAACCGAATTCAGCGAATGTACTATCCGCGACAGATCCATGGTTGAAGCACTGAAAAAATTTGCCATCTGAGCCTTGGCATGAACCCCCTTATCGGTTCTTCCGGCAGCTGCAAGAGAGATTTTTTCCTGAAGAATCATCCCGAGGGCTGCTTCTATCTCACCCTGCACGGTTGTAATCCTGCCTGACTGCCTCTGCCATCCGGCAAAAGATGTACCATCATATTCAACGGTAATCCTGATGTTCTTCATAAGAGAATTAATATCTTTGTACGTTGGTTGCTTTATAATAGTTATCTTGCCGTTTTTTTCCTTAATAAACAATAACACCACACGTTGCAGACAACTCACCTGGCATCGCTGCTCCATGCGCTGAAAAGCCTGGATACGCAGTTACCCACGAGCCCCTACAGGGTTCCCGGAATCTGGACCGGACAAAATAACGGAATCGAACAGGTCAACCCCGCGGAATACTTTACAAGTATCATAGAGCGCATCCTCAACAGTAGTGATTGCCACCATACCCAAAAAAAAGAGAAGGATTGGAGAGAGGGTGCGGTAGTATACAACCTGTTTATTCGACTTACCACAGCTTTTGACCATAACGGCGACGGAACAATCGCATCTGAACCACTCTCATGCGGTTTCAGGGAAACAGGCACCCTCCTGAAAGCTATAGCACTCCTGCCGTATATAAAAAATCTTGGTGCAAATACGGTCTATATTCTCCCTGTCACAGAAATCGGTTCTCAGAGCAAAAAAGGCTCATTAGGCTCCCCTTATGCCGTTAAAAACCCAAGAAGGCTTGATCCGATGCTTGACGAGCCCGTCCTTGGACTTTCTCCGGAAATCCTGCTCAAAGCATTTGTCGAAGCGGCGCATATCCTTGACATTCACGTTGTGCTTGAGTTTGTCTTTAGAACAGCAGCTATGGACAGCAGCTGGATACAAGAGCACCCTGAGTGGTTCTACTGGATACGGGACAATGAACATTCACAAAATTTCGGAGCGCCACACTTTGAACCCGATACATTGAGATGGATTCATGAGGTGGTAGAGCGCCACGAAATGCACAATCTTCCTGCCCCCTCTTTCGAGTACCGTGAACAATTTGTCTCACCGCCGGTGACTGTTTATGAAAAAGATGGCAGATATCAGGGTCGTACCGATGATGGAACACTCTGCCGCATCGCCAGTGCGTTCTCCGATTGGCCTCCAGATGACCGGCAACCGGCATGGAGCGATGTGACCTATCTGAAAATGCATACCAATGAAGCGTTCAACTACATTGCCTACAATACCATAAGGATGTACGACAGCGCGCTTGACAATCGGGAAAACAACAATACGTCACTTTGGGATGAGATTCTGGATATCATCCCAAGTTATCAGAATCTGTATGATATTGACGGTGCCATGATTGATATGGGCCATGCCATGCCCTCTGAACTGAAGAAAAGTATTGTCCGTAAGGCCCGTGACAAGAACCCTGAATTTGCGTTCTGGGATGAGAATTTCAATCCGACATCAGAAATACGCAAGGAAGGGTTCAATGCGGTGTTCGGCTCTCTTCCATTCGTCATCCATGATATTGTCTTTATCCGAGGATTATTGAACTACCTGAACAAAACAGGGGTTGCACTTCCGTTTTTTGGCACTGGTGAAAATCATAACACGCCGCGAGTCTGTTTCCGTTACCCGCGTGAAGAAGCCGGAAGAAACTTTTCGATCTTTATCTTCACGCTCAGCGCCATACTGCCCGCTATCCCTTTTCTGCAGTCGGGCATGGAACTCTGTGAATGGCATCCGGTGAACCTCGGTCTTAATTTCAACGATGAGGACAGGGCTCTTTATCCTCCAGAAAAGCTGCCCCTCTTCAGCGCATCCTGCTATGATTGGGAAAACAGTAACGCCCTTCTTCCCCTTAACAGCTACATTAGACGCATTCTTGATATAAGGAAGCACTATCTCGACCTGGTACTCTGCGGAGAAACGGGATCTATGACCATCCCTTATGTATCCGAACCTGAACTTTTTGCCGTGATGAGAACATCCGCCGGTCGGTCACTGCTCTTTATCGGGAACAGCAATCTCTATCAGACAAGAACAGGAATGCTTGAATTCAGCATGAACAATATTGCGCTGCACGACTTGATCAGCGAAGCATCGTGGCCAATTAAAGAGCATAAACTTGAAGTGACCTGCAGTCCGGGACAATGCATGATCTTTGAACTTCCACCGGCGGGTTGACAGGATAACCGGTGAAAACTTTATCTTTCGTAATTTTTCATAAACTAAACCATCATTCCATTATGTCCATTCTCATTGTCGGCTCCCTGGCCTTTGATGATATCGAAACCCCTTTTGGACGTTCCGACAACACCCTTGGCGGATCATCCACCTACATTGCCCTTTCGGCAAGCTACTTTGACGATACTATAAAGTTAGTCGGCGTCGTCGGCTCGGACTTTGAGGATAAACATTTTGACCTTCTTCATTCCCGAAGCATCGACACCAAAGGAATCAATAAAGTTGAGAACGGAAAAACCTTCCGCTGGGCCGGACGCTATCATTACGACATGAATACCCGAGACACACTTGATACGCAATTGAACGTGTTTGCGGATTTCGATCCTCAAGTACCATTGCAGTACCGCGATGCCGAATTTGTCTGCCTCGGCAATATCGATCCGGAACTGCAGCTCAAAGTGCTTGACCAGATCACGAAACCGAAGCTGGTCATCTGCGACACCATGAATTTCTGGATTGAAGGAAAACCTGAAGAGCTCAAAAAAACCCTTGAACGAGTTGATATCTTTATCATTAATGACAGTGAGGCGCGAATTTTAAGCGGGGATCCAAACCTTGTCAAATCAGCCCGGATAATCCGCAATATGGGCCCAAAAACCCTGATCATCAAAAAAGGCGAACACGGCGCGCTTCTGTTTACCGACAAGGGCATTTTTGCCGCTCCAGCTTTTCCCCTGGAATCCATTTTTGACCCGACGGGTGCCGGCGATACGTTTGCCGGAGGCTTTATCGGACATCTTGCCCGTTGTGAAACCATTAACGACCTTGAAATGCGCAGAGCAGTGCTCTATGGCAGCGCTATGGCAAGTTTCTGTGTGGAAAAATTCGGTACAGAAAAAATTGCTTCGCTGAATATGCTTGAAATTGAAGACCGCTACCAGAGCTTCCGTGAACTTTCACGAATTGACGAATAAAGAAGCGCAGGTACCAGAGAGCCACAGGAAAGTCAGGAGCACCGAAAAAAAACATTTAAGGAACTATCGATATGGATCAGCTCAACATTCTGGATTATAGTTTCATCGTCGGATACCTGCTCCTGACGCTTGTTATTGGACTGTGGTTCTCTTCGCGCGCGTCAGAAAGTGTCGATGAGTTTTTTCTGTCCGGACGCAAACTTCCCTGGTGGATTGCCGGTACCGGAATGGTTGCGACAACCTTTGCTGCAGACACTCCACTTGCTGTTGCCGGATTTGTAGCCAAAAATGGTATCGCGGGCAACTGGGTATGGTGGACATTTGTTTCTGGAGGTATGCTGACCGTCTTCTTTTTTGCAAGACTCTGGCGGCGGGCAGAAATTCTTACCGATCTTGAGTTTATTGAACTGCGATACAGTGGCAGAGCTGCGCGTTTTCTTCGGGGGTTCAAGGCTGTCTATTTTGGCCTTTTTATCAATGCCGTCATTATCGGCTGGGTTAATCTGGCCATGTTCAAGATCATCAAAATCATGGTGCCGGAGCTGAACCCTGTGTGGAGCATTGTGGCTCTTGTGCTGCTGACCACCTTTTACTCAGGGCTTTCGGGGCTTTGGGGTGTTTCGATTACTGATGCGGTACAGTTTGTGATCGCCATGGCTGGCTGCATCATTCTTGCTGTTCTTGCCGTTCAGTCACCAGTCGTCGTCTCTGCCGGTGGTCTGAGTAAAGCTCTTCCTGCATGGATGTTCGACTTTTTTCCAACATTCGGTGCGGAATCAAGCAGTTCGGCAACCGGGGCAGCCGCTCTTCCATTCGCTTCGTTTGCCGCCATGGCCTTTGTTCAGTGGTGGTCTTCATGGTACCCCGGGGCTGAGCCTGGGGGCGGAGGCTATATCGCCCAACGCATGATGAGTGCCAAAAACGAGAAACACTCACTGCTTGCAACGCTCTGGTTTACCGTCGCCCATTACTGCCTCAGACCATGGCCATGGATTATTGTCGGTCTGGTCAGCCTTGTGATGTTTCCGAATCTTCCAATGAATCAAAAAGAGGACGGTTTCGTCTACGTGATGAAAGCTGTTCTGCCTTCCGGCCTTAAGGGTCTCCTCATCGCAGCATTTCTTGCCGCCTACATGTCAACGCTCTCAACCCATCTGAACTGGGGCACGAGCTATCTGATCAACGATTTTTACAAACGCTTCCTCAAAAAAGATGGTGATGCAAAACACTATGTCACCATTTCTAAAATCACAACATTCCTGACCGCAGCATTTGCCCTCTACATCACCTTTTTTGTCCTTGAAACCATCACCGGCGCCTGGGAATTCATTATCCAGTGCGGGGCAGGCACCGGTTTTGTCCTTATTCTCCGATGGTTCTGGTGGCGATTGAATGCGTGGTCGGAAATCACTTCGATGGTTGCGCCATTTGCTGCATTTACCTGGCTGAAATTGTTTACCACCGTTACCTTTCCCTTTTCGATTTTTATCATTGTCGGTTTTACCATTGCCGTCACCCTTATAGTCACTTTTCTGACACCTCCAACTGAAATGGCTCAACTGGAAAGATTCTACAGAACCACAAGGGTCGGTGGAGTCCTTTGGAAAAAAATTGCAAAAAACCTGCCGGATGTGGAATCCGATACAGGGTTCACGATGCTGTTTGTGGACTGGGCACTTGGCATCATTATGATCTATGCCATCCTGTTCGGTACCGGAAGAGTTATTTTTGGTGATCTTCTTCAGGGATTACTTTTTCTCGGAACCGGATGTATTGCCGGAGCACTGATCTTTGCAGACCTTAACAGAAGAGGCTGGAACAACCTGAACTGATAAAAAAATGGCTAAACCCACGCTTATTCTTGCCTCGCAATCCCCGAGACGAAAGGATATCCTCTCGTTGATGCAGATACCATTTGAAACCGTAGCTGTTGAGACCGAGGAAATTTTTGACCCTGCATGCTCTCTTGAACAGAACGTCACCACAATCGCTTTAGCGAAAGCGGAAGCTACGGCTGCACTGATATCAAGCCACAAGGGAAAAACTGTTATTCTCGCCGCAGATACCGTGGTGGCAAAAGGAAACCAGATTCTTGGAAAACCTGCTGGTTTCGATGATGCATTCATGATGCTCAAAAGCCTGCAAAACCGATCGCACCGAGTCTATACCGGTTTTGTGCTGCTCTTCGGCGAAAAAACCTACACGGAATGTGTGGCTACTACCGTTGAGTTTACGCCAATGTCCGACAATGAAATCCAGCGCTACCTTCTTTCAGTAAAGCCTTACGACAAGGCTGGGGCTTATGGCATTCAGGATCCTCTGATGGCCTGTTATGTCAAACGTATTGAGGGGTGCTACTATAATGTTGTCGGCCTTCCGCTCTCAAGGGTCTGCAAGGCATTGAAACCTTTGTTATGCTGATAACCGACATAGGAGAGTGGTGAGCGTGCATCAGGGATCTGCTGAACAACCGGTGCTTGTGATTCTGGGCCCGACGGCTTCAGGCAAATCCGCTCTGGCGCTGAGGGTGGCGAAAGAGTGTGGGGCTGAGATCATATCGGCTGATTCGCGCCAAATCTACCGTGAACTCACTATCGGTGCGGCCAAGCCTTCAGAGGAGGCGCTTCGAGAGGTGAAGCACCATTTTATCAATGAAAAGAGTATCGGCGACCCCTTCACTGCTGGCGACTTTGCGGTAGAAGCGATAGAGAGGATCCACGAGATTCACCGCAGAGGGAAAAAAGCCATCATTGCTGGAGGCTCTACCCTCTACCTTCAAGGAGTGCTTGAGGGGTTCGCTGACCTCCCTCCGGCCAACGAGGCGATAAGGGCACGGCTGCTTGAGGAGCTTGAACGGGAGGGAAAGGAAAGGCTGTATGCAAAACTGCTCCGAAGAGACCCGCAGCAGGCAGCTACCCTCGATCCCACAAAGAGCCAGCGGCTGATCAGGAGTCTTGAGATTATTGAGATTACCGGCATGAGCGTTACGGAGCTGCAGGCACGGGGGAAAAAAGCACAGAGCGGCCTCTCCTTTATCACAACAGGGCTTGCAATGCCCCGCGAAAGGCTCTACAAACGCATCAACCAGCGTACCGAGGAGATGCTTGAGGCCGGTCTTTGCGATGAGGCGGCAATGCTGTATGAAAAGTATCGGCCAATGCTTCAGCACCACAGGATAGCGGCGCTGCAATCGGTGGGATATCAGGAGCTGTTTCAATACTTCGACGGGTTGATCGACTATGCAACTGCCGTTGAGCTGATTAAGCAGCATACGCGCAATTATGCAAAACGGCAGATGACTTTTTTTAGAAACAGGCTGAGGGTTGAGTGGAGGGAGAGGGTTGAGGAAGATGGATCTTTCGGGAATGGGCTTCTGTTTTATCGAGTTCAGCAATAAGGCGCTCTCCTTGATTTTGCTCTGCGTCATTGGACGATCCTTTTTGTTGTTTATCAATTCTCAACAAATATTGAACAGGGTTTACATGGTTAATCATCTGTTATTCATGAATTTAACCCTGTAATTTCCTGGTACTGATGTTCAGAAAGAGGCATAACCGATAGTCTTGGTTGACGAAATAACAAAAGTTCCGACAAAGAGGGCTCACTACGAAGTTGAGCCAACGTTATCGGTAACTGAAATGTTGATACCGGTTCCAGATCGACAGCAATCCACTGCAGATCAATAGATGATGGATCAGGGTAAGGCTCTGCAATAACCCGAGCAATACCCCGCACGGATTGTTCAACCTGACTCTGATAGTACATTACCAAATCACCAGGTTGCATTGCCATAAGATAATTTCTGGCCTGTCGATTGCGAATGCCGTAGAAACGATAGAATCCAGTGGCGATAAACTTGCTCCACGTCAGGCGCTTTGGCGGGTTTTTGATGAGCCAGTAGTTCATAGCTGTTTCTTTATTTCATGCTAAACAATGCTTCGACTGCAGCAATTGCACCTTGTACCTCAGCTTTCACGACATGTGCGCCTGCTCCATGACTCCATGGATTAAGGACAATTTTTCGGAAGGTTTCAAGATCTGCTATTTTCCCTTGGTACTGAACAAGTGTTCCTTTTTCGACCAATCGTTTTTTGATGGCCTCCCAGAGTCCGTTGATCTCAGGATGAGTATTATCCAGTGTGAATGGGACTGGGATGTTTTTTTTATGGCAAAAAGATTTTACCCAATATTCAAATGCGGCACGGGAGTAAACTGCTGCAGCTCGTTCATCATTATTTGATAGATGATTTTTTGCTCGAGTAAGCAATTCTAACTTTCCGTCTTGCAACAACATTCGATGCACAGGTCTGTCATAACCTTGCTCACTATCTTTGTTGGCATAGACTTCATAATAACACCAGTCAACTTCCTGGGTCTAAAACATGATTATGTCAAACCATGTACGATCATGAGTGAGGATGATTATTTGCCAGTCATTAAAGCGTTTTTTCAAGAGATCAAGCACTGGCATCCTGTTGGACATATCAATTCCGATCAGGACATCATCCAGAACAATTACCCTGAGCCGGCTGGCCGGATTCATCAATAGTGAGGCGAAATAGATTGAGAGTGCAATTGCTGAGAGACGGGCTTCATTAAGAAAACGGTGATGGGCTTCGATAGGCTGCCCTGCATAGTGGACTTTCAGGTAGATCCTGGGTTCAACCAACTGCTTTGGCTTTGTGATAAAATCCGCAATAGTTTGGACTTTGAGATCGACAGTGATCGTTTGATTGAAAAAGTCAAGGATTTCATTTGTTTTCAGGCATAAATCAGGGAGTAGAGCCGCAATGCCGTTGTTGAATATTTCTATACGGCGGTTCAGGTCTTCTTTTTCTCGAACTGTCAGTCTGTTTGAAACCGAGTTGTTGATATTGGCCCACTCCTCATCAAAAGGTTTGTTGCTAATAGGATTCGGCGAGTGCGCGATCAAAGAGTTGATCAAAAGGGAGAAAAGGTCCACCTCACCAGAATGGAGATGAACATAATGTGTTGCAAGTAAATCCTTGTAATCGAGGCAACCTCGGGTTTTTGCCGTTTCTTCAATCATTGATTGCCCATAAGGCGAAGCATCTGCTACCCATTCATAGGTTTGACTGCCCTCAACTCGATCACCGTTAGCATCGAACGCCATGATATCAAGCTTAACCGTTGGCTCACCATTTTCCACGAAAATGTTTTGGAATTGAGTGATGTCCAGTTTTTCCCTGCTGGCTTCGAGGAAATGCTTGATGGCAAGGAACAATGAAGATTTTCCTGAACCGTTTTCGCCATAGATAAGCAGGTTTTTTCCGGGTTCTCCCAATATAAATTCATATTCACCAGGAAAACCGCGAAAATCCTTGATTGTTATTTTGCTTATTTTCATTTGGCATGCTCCTCTACCACTCGAACGGCTTCAATAGTATCAAGGAAAAACAAGCTTTTTCGGACTGGATGCTCAGGTATGTAGATACGTTCAAATAAATTGCATATTGACGTGACTACATCATCATTACATTGTTCGATAGATTGTAGATTCTCTTTAATCAGCAGCTCACTGAGGTTGACTTCAGCATCTTTGAATGATTCCGGGAAATACAACTCATAAACGACCCCATCAATCAATTGCTCGAAGAAAGAGATAATAAGGGGATGACGGCTTGAATTGACGATTTTAGCGGCTGGTAATGCTTTTAAATAAAGAAGATAATCAACAAACGTCTCGATAACTTTTTGCTGTGTGATAGAAGAATCTGGAATAGGGAATGGCTTCAGATAATCTGTCTTAAAGGTATAATAGCCTCCACGTAGTACATATCCTGTCTGGGTCAAGAAAAACCATAGAACTTTAGAGTTAAGGAGTCCAAGGAAATATTTTGTACTCCCTTTTACTTCGGGTTTAAAAATAAAACTATACACTTTGGTCGTGTGGTAATAAACTCCTTCTTTGTCGAGAGACATCTGGCAGCCAAGAGCTATCTCGGGAGTCATGATTTTAGTGAACTCAAATTCCGCAAGATTTTTCGGGTAGATATATGCATAAAAATTCTCACCATGCATACGACCTCCTTCGCGTTCACCGAGAGCATCTTCGTTTCTTTTGAGATACTTCCAACCAAGAGGAAAACGTTTTTTAATCTCAGGCTGATCCATTAAAACCATCCGACCATCTACACTGTGATATGGAAATATTACAACGTTTGCAGGTTTTGGCGGTTCATACCGATGAACATCTTTACCCATCAGAAACGGTTTTACTAAACCCCTCTCAATCTCTATTTCTTCATCAAGATGTTTGGAATAGCATGTTAGAGTATCCGATTGCTCATTAACTACCGGCAGAACATAGATTTTATCAGCACTGGTTTGTAAACCAACAAAAATCTTCCGAGTGATATCATTTAATGTTTTATCATGTTGATATAATCGTTTCAGTACCTTGTTCGCATCACCAATTCCAAAGTCCCAATTAGTATCCTCTGGTGCAGGAAGTACCTCGATAGAGTAGTCCACATGAGATAGACGATTACTTGCGGCATCAAGAACCTCCGAACCGCTGGTGAGGCTTTTGACTTCAAGCAAATCAAATTGCTTTTGTTGAGTTGCGGATAAAAACAGGAGGCAGGTGTAGGTCGTCGCTTCTTCAAATACCTGCTCTGAGCCGAATCGAACAACCTGGCGAACTGCTTTTCTACTGGTAAGCAATCTCCGAAGTCCCACTCCAAATGAAGCCTGAAAAAATTTATGTGGAAGAATGTAAACCAATTGCCCACGGGCAGTAAGCAAACTATACCCTTGTTCTACAAAAAGGGCATATATATCAAAACTGCCCTGTGCAGATTTATATTTTTCGCGATAGTATGAAATAAATTCGGGTTGTGTTTGCTGCAATCCCTGCACTCTCAGATATGGTGGATTACCAATGCAAATATCAAAACCATCCGCCACACCAAACATCCACTTTGGATTGAAAAAATCAGAACTCTTCGTAGTATCGTAAGGGTTCCATGCGGCAATTTTATCGGCTGTAGTTGGATTCCATTGGCCACGCTTTAGCAGTTCTCCGATCTCTTTGCGAAGCTTTTCATCATCAAGAATGCACTTCTGCTTCGCAATCTGATTATTGGCAGTGAAATATTTACGCCGAACAGAATCAAGCTCATTTACCTTGATTTCAATAGCCGGTTCTTGAAAAACAAGTTGCTTTGGTTCTTCCAGCCCTATCAGTGTATTGGCGGCAACGAACTTGGTCTCCATATTGGGCAGCGGAAGAATCCCAAGATTATCCTGGTCAGGATGTATTCGCTGATCCACTATCAACGAAATAAAGAAGCGCAGCTTTGCTATCTGAACAGCTATTGGCTGAATATCAACGCCATAAATGCAGTTTTGTATCAGGTAGAGTTTTCGCCCGAAGTCTTTTTCGTTAAAATCAAAAGTCCGTTCAATATACTCTCGCAAACCTGGATCGGTAATCAGCCGTAGCT
>CAIPYV010000113.1 GCA_903869365.1 uncultured Chlorobiaceae bacterium | reverse complement strand
TCTTTTTTATCCTGAAACCGTGTATCTTTTGCCATAAAGCTCTTTACCTATTAGGTTGTGTAATATTGGGTGGTAATTTCGACGTTACCCATTTCAATAGTGCGCTGTAGATAAGCAGTGCAGGAGATGAGGGTAGGTCCCTCGCTCTCGGCTTGCAGGAGCAGGGAGCAAACCACCGTATGCGGCTGTGGTCAAAAGCCATTGTCGTGAGCAATACGGAAAAGGCATCGTAAAGGTGTCAGGTGTGAACCAAGAAAGGCGAACATCCGTGAACTACCATAAATGTGTCGAAAGGGTTAGATGACATCAAAACTGAGCAGTATTGTAGGCTCAGGACAAGCTTGGCGGCAACCTGCTTACTGGCCAAGCGGTGTCCGGCATAAAGGTAGCGCGATTCTGGTTCGGGCTCTTGCATTGAACTACAGGAACCTTCGATGGCGATGCCAAGGGAAAGGCGCAAGCGTAAAAAGCGAGGCTGATAGTACCGATGCGCCATCAAGGGGCGGAGTGACCTATAAGAGCAATGAAGGTCTTGTAATGAGACTGGAGCAAAGAGGTCACGTTATCCAGTCATGCAATCAAATCAACTGCCTGAGCAGGAGGAGTGGGGTTGTATGACAAAGCCATATCAAATTTCCAAACAGCTTGTCTGGAATGCCTATCAGACAGTTAGCAAAAACGGAGGTGCCGCAGGCATAGACCAAGAATCGATACAGGCATTTGAAGCGAAGCTGAAAGACAACCTCTACAGGATATGGAACCGAATGAGTTCCGGCAGTTATTTTCCGCCGCCGGTGCAAGGCGTAGACATTCCGAAGAAATCTGGAGGAGTGCGAACGCTTGGTATTCCAACTGTATCTGATAGGGTTGCCCAAAGCGTCGTGAAAATGGTGCTTGAACCCATATTGGAGCCAGTATTTCATCAAGACTCATACGCTTATCGTCCCGGGCGCTCAGCCCATGATGCGATAGCTGTGGTGAGGAGGAGAAACTGGCAATACGACTGGGTGGTAGAGTTTGACATCAAAGGGCTGTTTGACAACATTGACCATAGTCTGCTCATGCGATCCCTGAGGAAACACTGCCAAATACCATGGGTATTGTTGTATGTCGAGCGTTGGTTAAAAGCGCCGATAGCAATCCCGGGAGGTAAGCTGATAGAAAGGATAAAAGGTACACCACAAGGTGGTGTCGTGAGTCCACTGTTAGCCAACCTTTTCCTGCATTACGCATTTGATCGGTGGGTAAGTGAGAACCTCCCCGGGGTGCCATTTTGCCGGTACTCCGACGATGGTGTCCTCCACTGCAAAAGTAAAGCGCAGGCAGAATTGGTAGTCCGCAAACTACGAGAACGTTTCCTTGGGTGCAAGCTGGAACTTCATCCCGAAAAGACGCAGATTGTATACTGTCAAGATAGTCGGCGTAAAGAAGACTATCCCATAATACAGTTTACATTTCTAAGCTTTACGTTTCGTCCGCGGCATGCGGTGGATAATGCAGGAAATCCCTTTACGGGATACCTGCCTGCTGTAAGTAAAGATGCATTACGGCATATGAGGCAAGCGATCAGAAGGTGGAATGTGCATTTCAAGAACAGTCTGGAACTCACGGATTTAGCCGCGATGTTCAACCCGATACTCAATGGGTGGATGAATTACTATTCACGATACTACGGGTCAGCCATGGCGCCGATCTGGACGCATTTCAATAGCTATCTGGTTCGCTGGATGATGAGAAAGTACAAGACACTGTGTGGGCGCAAGACAAAGGCGAGTAAGAAGCTGCATCTGATCGCACGGAAAATGCCAAATGCATTTGTACACTGGAAAGCGGGGTATACCCTGATGCTTGGATAATGGAAGCCGGATGAGCCGAGAGGTTCCTGTCCGGTTGTGCGTCCAGCGAAGGCTGGCGTGTTCAGCAGGAAATAAACCTGCCGGGGTAAAAGTCAGAGGCCTCGTAACTTGGATAGCAGGGTAGCGGGAGACCAAAATCCTGAAGCCTATCGACAACTTCTCCGTAAGGGAGAGGGTGAGCAAGTAGGCCGTAACGAAAGTGAACGCATAGGTGACCTCGTAAAGGAATAAATTCGAAGGTCGAGCCCCCAATCGGAGGGCGAAGGCAGCATGTTGAATCGAAACTCTGAATGATACGATTCAACCAC
>CAIPYV010000112.1 GCA_903869365.1 uncultured Chlorobiaceae bacterium | reverse complement strand
ATAGCGCTGCTGTTTTCCATGCTTCCGGTTGTGACGCTTCTTGGTCACTATGGAGGCAAGCTTTCCGCCCAGTCAAAACCACCCCACAAACCATAAGTGACCCTGAACTTTTGTATAACTCCTATCAGGACTATAGGAGTTATACAAAAGTTCAAATTTTCTGGCAAAAAGAACTAAAAAAAACTATAAATTTTCTGTATCCTTAAAAAACTCTTAAAAAATTAATTTGCTGGTTATCATAACAATGGTTAAGTTTTTTACGAGTCGAAGTAATAGATAACACAGAAAGAAATCTGTGATTTTCAAGAGAGAAGATTTTTTTTCCATAATTCCTCTCAATCTTTATTTCAAATCGTTCATCACGCTATCTGTATTATTGGCGTAATATACCGTAGACTGAATTTAACGTCTGATTGGTTTCATCTATGGCAACACTCCTTTGATTTATTTTATCATTTTTTCGGTATTTCTTTGTAACAGCTTTTAGTACCCTATCGCTTTGTTATAGCTGATAGAAGTGGCATTTTTTTTGATAGGAGTGTAAAGGTATGCTGTTATTGACATATAATCACATAAACGTAAAGACTATGACAAAGGATGCCAGGCCGTTTTCGGTCATGAGAAAGAGGAACAAGAGCAGTTTTATTGTTCTTGTCTGTAGTGTGTTATCGTTTATCGTGTTATCGGCTCAGGAGAGTTTTGCCTTGCCGGTGTTCGCACGAAAATACCACACTGCCTGTTCAACCTGCCATATAGCGTTTCCTGCCCGAAACGGCTTTGGCGAAGCCTTCCGCAATAATGGATACCGGTTTCCGGATGGCACCGACGAGGATATAGTAAAGGAAGAGCCCATTAAGCTCGGTTCCGAGGCCTATAAAGATGTTTTTCCTGATGCTATCTGGCCATCAGATCTGCCAAATATGCCCTCTCTTGGTTTCCTTGCCAAGAGTGGTGCTTCGATGACCAGGAACTCAACGACCAGAAAATATAGGGATGTTGGTATTGATGAAGAACTGAATATTTTCTTTGCCGGTACAATAACCAAACAGTTGAGTTATATCGGTGATATGAACATAGATGGTGGAAGCAATGGAACAGATGCGGCATCCACATCATTGGGACGTTTGCAGTTTGTCTGGACCTTCAAACCAGGGTTAAGTATCGCCTGGGGAACAGTTGGTTTCCCGGAACAGTTCGACTTGATTTCAACCCGTGCCGGCACTGACAAGGATGGTTATGCCGCAAGTCTGCCGAATCCCAACAGAGGAGTTGAATTGAGAATAGCTGGAAATACAGGGAACTGTGGAGGATATTCGATTCTTGCTGGAATTGGCCGGAATTCCGAGGTCGGCAGTACTGATACTAATGGGAACAATCTTGCCGATGCAAATATTGCAGATACACGATTTGTAAGGGCAACCTATAAGATAGGCGGAAATGGATTGTTGAGTGGAGTTGGCGGTTCCTATGGAATTCAGGCGATAGGAATGGATAACTCTATTACGTTTGGCGTCAATTATATCAACTCTGGTCAGGGTGCGAACACAGGTTCAGAGGACCAGATTGCTGGTTTGACCAAAAACGCATATTCCGGTGATGTAAGGATTAATTACGGAGCAGTGCGTGCTGTTGCCCAGTATGCCCGCTTTAATGAGGTACTCAATGCGTTACCTTTGCCGGGTGCCGCTAATGATGGTTCTGATATTGCCAGAGGATATTACAATTACGGAAAACGAACAGCACTCTCTCTTGAGGCAGATTACTGGATTTATCCATGGCTTTTTGGACTTGTTCGATACGAGCATCTGCATGATGATCTCAATGGAAGGATCAACAAGGTTATTCCCGGTATCGGCGCCTTGCTAAGATCAAACGTCAAGTTTGGAATAGAGTATGTCTCTGTTTCGAAAGATGAAGATGCAGAGGCCTCAGCGGCAGGTCAGGCGGCTGAAAACTCAATTAACTTCTATACCCAGGTAGGTTTTTAACAGTTTTTGTTGTTGCTGTTCTTTCTTTTGTTGTGTTGTGTGGAAAAGGCGCGCTTTCAATGCCGGTATATCTTCCGGTTTGGAGGTCCGCCTTTTTTTTGTGTCAGACAGTATCCATATCCGCAAGGATATTGTAGCTTATAGTGTTATAATCACAACGAAACCGATATGTATTCATGATCGACAATCATGTTTTTCTGGCATTTTTTACCACTTCAGTTATTCTTGCTCTCTCTCCAGGCCCCGATAACCTTTTCGTCATGGCACAGTCTGCCCAGAAGGGTCGCATGGCTGGTCTATTGGTAACCCTCGGTCTCGCAACAGGGCTTATCGGGCATACCGTTGCCGTAGCCTTCGGTCTTGCCGCTCTTGTTCGTGCTTCCACGCTTGCCTTCAGCATCCTGAAATTTATTGGGGCAGCTTATCTTCTTTATCTTGCATGGCAGGCATTCAGGGCGGGTGTTGCAACCGGTAATAAGGAAGCTGTTCAGGCTCTTTCAAGGGGAAATCTCTATCGACGGGGAATCATTATGAATCTCACGAACCCTAAGGTATCGCTCTTTTTTATGGCTTTTCTGCCTCAGTTTGCCGATTCCCGTCACGGTTCCATGATGATGCAGTTTTTTCAACTCGGTGGCGTTTTCATCATGGCGACCATGCTCGTTTTCGGTCTTATCAGCCTTGTTGCAGGAGGGTTCGGCGAGAAGTTCAGCAACTCTGCTCTTGCACAGAAAATTGTTAACAGAATAGCTTCTACCGTTTTTATCGGGCTTGCGGTGAAGCTGGCACTCTCCGAACGCTGAATATCTCCACTGAATATAGAAAGATACAAAGCTGTTCTCCTGCTTGTGTATTTGGTTTTTATTACGAGATAACGTACAATGAAAAAATACTATAAAACAGTACTTACTTGAGCCTTGTATGGGTAATATCAATTTCGGAGAAGATATAAGGCCGCTGTCGGAATTGAAAGTTAAAAAGGCCTCTGTTGTGAAATTTCAGAAGTTTCCCGCATTGAAACACTCTCTCCATAACCAAAGGAAACTGTTCACCTCTTTTCTGCCGTATAAAAAAAAATATGCGTTTTTTCTCTTTGTGTCGATCATACTATTGCCACTTACGTTGCTTGCCCAGACAGGAAAAGATTCATTGCACTCTCTGGAACCGATCAACTCCTATATTCTCAAGGAGATAGGCGCGCAGGCACCCTTGATGTCAAAGGATATCGAGAGACCTGTTTCTCCTGCAAGTCTGACAAAAATATTGACCTGTACCATGGCAATTGAAAGTGGCAGACTTGAACAGGATGTCCTCATTACGCAAGAGTCAACGATAGTTGAACCTTCAAAAGCAGGCTTCAAGGCAGGTGAGAGAATTAAGCTTCATGATCTTGTCAAAGCCGCTATGGTCAATTCAAGCAACGACGCCGCATTTGCCATAGCCATATATCTTTCCGGCAATGTTGACTCCTTTGTGTCAGCCATGAACACAAAGGCTAAAATGATCGGCATGAAAAACTCCCGGTTTACCAATCCTGCGGGTTTTGATAAAGGTATCTATGCCGGAAATATTTCCACCGCCGGTGATCTTTTACGCCTTACGGAATATGCGGTAAAGAACCCTGTTTTCAACGAAATAGCCCGCCTTGACAAAGCTGTTTTTACAGAAGAGACAACTCATAGAGTCTATAGTCTGAAAACCCACAACAAGCTCCTCGATAAATACCCTTATGCCGTCGGCATAA
This sequence comes from uncultured Chlorobiaceae bacterium, assembly GCA_903869365.1. Taxonomy (GTDB): domain Bacteria; phylum Bacteroidota; class Chlorobiia; order Chlorobiales; family Chlorobiaceae; genus Chlorobium. The sequence goes on along the minus strand of CAIPYV010000112.1, from coordinate 16,755 downwards.
AAACCGGATATACCACTAAAGCAGGAGGCTGTCTTATCGCCAGAGCCGTCAAAAACAATAAGGATCTGCTTCTGGTGATGCTGAATGCGAAAACCGATCGCTGGCATGTTGCTGCCGATATGTTTGATATGGCTTTTTTCGCCAACAAGCCAGACCCCGCATGGATTGTTACCGCATCCCATAGCGATTCAGACCGTGCGGACACTGTCTCACCGGTAAAGGCCTTTAGAAGAAAGCACACGATATCAAAAATCGCTTTGAGGTCAAATAGACACAACAGGATGGCCCTGTCCAGATCCAGCCATAAAACAAAGAGAACCCTTCTCCTTTCGAATGCAGGAAGGAAGACCAGAAAGCATGATCTGGCTTTCTCAAAACAATTCAGAAAAAATAAAAAGAAGATAACTCTTTCTTTAAAACCTGTAACCAATGATCAAGCATATCGTAATTTGGCGACTTAAGGATAATGCACATGGGAATGATCGGCAAACCAATGCATATTGCATCAAGGAAAAGCTTGAAGCACTTCGGGGAAGAATACCGGGAATGATAGCTCTTGAGGTGGGACTTGATTTCAGCAGGACTGAAAGTTCAGGTGATGTGGCGTTGAATAGTGAATTCGCAAGCAGGGATGCTCTTAAAGCCTATCAGGCCCATCCAGAACACCAGGCATTGATCCCGTTTATCGGTGAAGCGGCAGAAGAACGCCGGATTGTTGATTATGAGGTTTAATCACCAGCCAACCCATTACCCATTGATAAATACGGGTGTTACAACAGAAGCAACAAAAAAGCGGATGTTTTTCCGACATCCGCTTTTTTATGGTGAGAATCGGGTCAAAGTTTATCCCTGAACGATGCACTCTGCAGGGCAGACTGCTGAACAGGCAGGTGAATCAGAATAGCCAACGCATTCGGTGCAGGTTGCAGCATCGATGACGTAAACATCATCGCCGGCAGAAATCGCATTAACCGGACAATCTGGTTCACAAGCTCCGCAGTAGGTACATTCCTCAGTAATGTAGAGTGCCATATTAAATTCCTCGCTTAATAGTTGTAAAAAAAAGGAAAGAACGATTCGGGTGAATTTCGACTAATATAAGATTTTTTTTTAGCTCAAAAAAAAACGTCTTGTCACTTAGACCTTATTTTTAAGCAAAAGAGCATTGCAAAAGGAATTATCCCAACCGCTTGTATACCACAATCCTCAGCACTCAGGACTCAGCACTTAATAATACAGTCAACCGGGCAGACCAGGACGCATGCAGCTTCTTCATGAAAACCGAAGCAGTCGATACAGATCGTTTCATCGATATCATAACACTCTTCGCCTGGAGTGATAGCACTTACAGGACATTCATGTTCGCACGCTCCGCAATAAGTACAGCTGTCAGTAATTCTATATGGCATGTTTTTCCTTTGATTTATAATTGATAAAAGTGAAAGATTGCTCAATAACTGAAACCTTTGATTTGATATTCCCATGATGTGAACTCTGCGCCGAAAAACAAAGTTCCAGCCGTGCAGAGATTTTTATTCTTGCTCATGGATCTCGTAAGCGTTGATGATATCGCGGACAAGCTTGTGGCGGACAACATCGGATTTGTCAAGATAGACAAAGCTGATTCCCTTAATATCCTTCAGTATCTTCGGAGAATGAGTAAGTCCGGAATCAAATTCCTTTGCAAGATCAATCTGGGTGACATCGCCGGTAATGATGGCCTTCGAATTTACCCCCAGTCTTGTCAGGCACATTTTCATCTGCTTGTTCGAGGCGTTCTGTGCTTCATCAAGAATAATAAAGGAATTATTCATGGTTCTCCCTCGCATGTAGGCAAGAGGGACAATTTCGATAACACGCTGTTCCGTAAGCAGCTTCAGCTTTTCAGCAGTCAGCATGTCCTGAAGCGCATCATACAGTGGACGGAGATAAGGATCTATTTTCTGAGCCAGATCGCCCGGCAGAAACCCCAGGCTTTCACCGGCCTCAACAGCAGGTCTTGCAAGAACAATACGTTTGACTCTTTTTGCTTTCCATGCAGCAACAGCAATGGCAACGGCTGTATAGGTTTTTCCGGTGCCAGCAGGGCCAATGGCAAACATAATATCGTTTGTTTTCGCTTCTGCCACCATTCGCCTCTGACCGTTTGTTTTGGCTCTGACGGTATAATCCGATGTCGCCACAATAATATCTTCATCGCCGTGATGAGCACCTCCAGTTCTTGAAGCAGGGGAGAGGGCAAGATTGATGAGTGTATTCAGATCATGGTCAAGCACCTCTCCATGCTTGTTGGCAAGCAGAATCATCTCGCTGAAAATCTGTTCAAGCAGTTCGACGCCATCACGACTTCCTCTGATGATAATCTGAGTACCCCGAGCAGTGATCTGCATCTCCGAAAACTCATTTTTGATTTTTTTCAGGAGAGAATCGTAAGGACCAAAAAGAATAACAGGTTCAATACCCTGAATATCGATTGTTTTTTCTGTGCTCAACATACAGTCGGTTATGCATTATAAAGTTGATCGCACCATATCAAGATACGGATTACAGGAGGAGAGATAGTGCTGCACATACTCTTTTATGCCGTTTTCAAGTGAGGTGAACTCTTGGCTATATCCTGCCAAACGAAGTTTCGTAATGTCCGCGCAGGTATAATACTGGTATTTATCACGCAAGCTTCTCGGCATGGGAATGTAGTTGAGAGAGGCAGGACGGTCTAACGCAGAAAAGGTGGCGTTGGCAAGGTCATTAAAGCTTCGTGCTGTTCCGGTTCCGACATTGAAGAGACCAGCTGTTGACGGATTTTCAAGCATCCAGGCCATTATCTTTGTGCAGTCTCTGACATAGATAAAATCCCTCAACTGCTCCCCATCACGGTAATCTGGCCTGTGCGACTCAAACAGGTTCAGCGATTCTTTCTCCAGTATCTGATGGAACGCTTTATAGACCACACTGCTCATATCCCCTTTATGGTACTCATTCGGCCCGTAGACATTGAAAAATTTCAGACCGGCAGCCTTGTCCAGAATATGGTGCTTCACTGCCCAGCAATCAAAAAGATGCTTGGAGTAGCCATACATATTCAAAGGCCTGAGCACATCAAGTCCTTCAATATGATCGTTATACCCGTTAGATCCGTCGCCGTAGGTTGCTGCGCTCGATGCGTAAATAAGTCGCACATCATGCGCATTGCAGAACGAGGCGATTTTTTTTGAGTAACCGTAATTATTCGTCAGCAGGTGGTCAGCATCGGTTTCTGTTGTTGAACTGTTCGCACCCATGTGGATGATGGATGAGATGCCCTTGAGCGCATTTCTCTCGAGCAGGTCGGGAAAAAGATCCTTGGAAACAAAATCGGTAAAATGAAGCCCGGAAAGATTGCGCCATTTCTCAGTGGTTGTCGAACCCAGATCGTCAACCACGATGATATCCTCTTCACCGTTGCAGTTGAGCTCCCAAAGCATGGCGCTGCCGATAAATCCCGCTCCGCCGGTGATAATGATCATTATGGAAAAAAGTATAGAATTAATGCAGACAGCTCGAATATAAAGAGGCGGGTATGTAAAACAAAAGGCCGCTTGCAAGTTTAAGCGGCCTTTCAGAAAAAGAGGTCAGGCAGAGGCTTTAAGGATGCCGTCATTGGCCAGGAGTTTCCTGCCCCAGTAGAGCCACAATCGTATCGTATCAACCGGTTTGCCTACAATTTCTGATATCTGGCGATGTTTAAGACCCGATATTTCACTTAACAGCACAGAAAGTTTGATATCTGCAGTCCACTGTCTCAGCGAGTCTATCAGCTGAAGGTGAGTTTTGCAGGGCTTTCCGCTGATGCAGAACTCAGTATATTGTCCAAACTGGTCGACATAGCATCTCCTGAACGTTTTAAGCAACTCCCTCTCTCTCGTCTTCGTGTTGGCATAGAGATAGGTTTTGTTGACAAGGTCATGAGATACACTTTCACTCCCAGTCATCCAGTAGGCAAGGCTGTATATATCGTCAAGAAGATCAAGAGGTGTTTTTTTAATCTGTTTCATAATCTCTCCTTTATCTTGGATAAATTTCGTCCTGTTTTAATTTATAAAAAAAATGAGGATTGTCCAGTTTTTTTTCATGAATTCTATGAAAAAGATGTTTTTTTAAACATGTTCAGTGTCATCGTTGGCTCATCCTTCCGGTTTAAAGATTTACAGAACAAATACAGGGGCACCATGCAGAGAGATATCAAGCATCTTCTTAATCCAGCATTACAGAATATCGCGACGTACAAGGTTGAAGGCGGACAGCAGGCCGAAATAAAACTGAATCAGAACGAAAGCCCGTTTGATCTGCCGATGTGGCTCAAGGAAGAAATTATCAGTGAGTTTATCAAAGAGTCATGGAACCGCTACCCTGATATTCTGCCTTACAGAGGCATGAAGTCATACGCCGATTTTCTTGGTATTTCACCTGATTCGGTGATGATGAGTAATGGATCAAATGAGATGCTCTACACCATATTTCTTGCCTGTCTTGGACCTGGCCGGAAAGTGCTTATTCCCGATCCATCCTTTTCGCTCTACGAAAAAATAGCTCTCCTTCTGCAGTCTCGCATTGTCAGTGTTCCCATGCTTCCCGGCCTTGATTTCGATACGGATGCAATTCTTCGTGCAGCGCGTGATGAGAAAGTGGATTTTATTGTACTTTCAACACCCAACAACCCTACCGGTAAATCCCTCTCTTTTGATGAAGTTCGTCTGATTGCGCAGTCATGCGATGCAATAGTGCTTGTTGATGAAGCTTACATCGAGTTTTCACGGCAGCGATCTGTTCTTGAACTTATCGATGGACTACCGAATCTCGTTGTCCTCCGCACCATGTCTAAAGCTCTTGCACTTGCCGGAATCCGGATTGGTTTTGCTATTGCAAATCCGACGCTCATGGCCGAGCTTGCCAAACCAAAAATTCCTTTTGCTTCAAGCAGGCTTGCCGAAATAACCTTGACCCATGTGCTGGCAAATTACTCACTGGTTAACGATGCTGTATCGTTCATCCTGCATGAGCGTGATAAGCTTTATTCTGAACTGCTTACTCTTGATGGTCTCGAACCCTTTCTGAGTGATACCAATTTTTTAATTATAAGGCTGAAAGATGCAGGTGCGGTTTTCAAGAATCTTCAGAGCGAAGGTATTCTGGTGAGAAACGTCTCCGGTTATAACCTTATGGACAACTGCCTGCGGTTCAATGTCGGCCTCGTTGAAGAAAACCGCCGTCTCATTGAAAAACTCCGGTCGATTTAAGCATGCAGGAGTTCAGAAAACTGCATGGGTCAGAAATGAGCCGGCTGAGTGCGGAGCAATATGCCGCAACAGCAAGGCACCCCATTGTCCTGATGCTGCATAATGTTCGAAGCATGTGGAATGTCGGGTCAATGTTTCGAACAGCTGATGCCTCAGGCATTGAAAAAATTATTCTTTCCGGCTATACGGCAACGCCACCAAGAAAAGAAATAGAAAAAACCGCCCTTGGAGCCCAGGAAACCGTTGTGTGGGAGTACCATGCCGATCCTGTCACAGCACTTTCAGCCCTGAAAAAAGAAGGAATAAAAATTTTTGGACTTGAGATTACTGAAGGGAGTCAGCCCTATACAGCGGTAAATTCGACACTGTTTCCGCTCTGCCTTGTTGTCGGCAACGAAGTTGAAGGTCTTGATACAGAAGTTCTTGCGTTGTGTGACGGGGTGCTCGAAATACCGCAGTTCGGCACCAAACATTCACTCAATGTCGCTGTTGCGGCAGGTATTGCTTTATTTGAAATGGTAAGAGTTTTTCGGAATGGAATGTAACTTTTTGCTTTTTGTTGTTGTTTTGTTTACTTAAGAGACTAAATGCTTATAACTGCGGTTTTCAATGCTTCATTACAAGACATACGAGTTGGATGACTCCACAGCACCTTGGGTGGTTTTTGTTCACGGCGCTGGCGGTAGTTCTTCAATCTGGTTTTTGCAGATCAAGGAGTTCATCAGGCATTTCAATGTTCTGCTGGTTGATCTGCGAGGTCATGGCAAATCAAAAGGCATAGTAGCCCACAAGGAAGAACGTAACTATGACTTTGAGGATATCACCCGTGATATCATTGAAGTGCTTGACTCCCTCAATATCCAGCAAGCCCACTTTATCGGCATATCACTTGGAACAATTCTTATTCGCAACCTCAGCGAAATTGCTCCCGAAAGAGTAAGTTCCATGGTTATGGGTGGCGCGATCATAAGGCTTAACATCAGGGCAAAAGTTCTTGTGACCCTTGGAAATATGTTCAAGAGATTTGTTCCCTACATGTGGCTCTACAGCTTTTTCGCCTGGATTATCATGCCCAGTGAGCGGCATAAAAAATCAAGGCTTCTCTTTGTCAACGAAGCCAAAAAAGTCGCACAGAAAGAGTTCATGCGCTGGTTCCGTCTGACCTATGAGATTACCCCGCTCTTGAAATACTTTGAAGAAAAAGATACCGCCATTCCTACGCTCTACCTTATGGGCGAAGAAGACCACATGTTTCTACCCGCTGTCCGCTATATCATTACACGCCATACCAATTCCACGTTGGAAGTGATCGTCAATTCCGGTCATGTCTGCAATGTCGATCAACCGAGGGAGTTCAATGCGCGTGCTATTTCATTTCTGAAAAAGATGTCCGCCGGCGATTCGGTCCGTCAATCAGCTTTGAAGCTTGCCGCCTGCTAAACAACAGGTTTGTTGAAATTGTTCATGGCGTGCTCAATGCCGTTGATGGCAAAATCAAGTGCTGCCTCGCCGCAAACAGGCAGCACCTTTTCCATGACTACTTTCTCGTTTTCGCTGAATTTTCCAAGCACAAACGATGAAAAGGAGTTTAATGGTTGTTCGTCAACTCTTATGCCGATTCTCATTCTCGCAAACTCCTCACTTCCAAGACATTCAATAATGTGTTTCAGTCCATTCTGACCACCCGCCGACCCTTTTGCGCGTAAGCGTATTGAACCCGAAGGAAGGTTAAGATCATCGCAGATCACCAGCATTTCGCTGCGGTCGATTTTGTAAAAATTCATGGCAGCAACTACCGCATGACCTGAGAGATTCATATAGGTCATGGGTTTAAGAAGAATCACAGATTCCCTTCTATGGCTGATTTTCGAACTGAGGTATTTTCCTTTTCCCCTGCTGAATCCCGCCCCGAACAATGCTGCAATTCGTTCAACAGCATCAAAACCGATGTTGTGCCGTGTACCGTTATATTGTGATTCAGGATTTCCAAGACCGACAATAAGTTTCATAACGCAAAAGCTAAATCCGGGGGGAGTCTACCGGTTTTTTTTCAGAAGAGTGAAAAGGGAGCCGCCAGGAATATAGTTGAGGAAGAGCAAAATCAGTAAAAAAACATTCATCTTGATTCTGCAGAAAAAGGTGGCAACATCTGACCTCAAAATAAGTGTTAAAGCCTTAAGAACTTCTACAAAATGGTATTGAGATTCCTGAAAAAAGTTGCAAATTATACTTCCTGATGGGGACAGGGTTGTTCCTTGTTATGATTTAGATGACAACATTTTTTTCTTGAGTCAAGAAAAACAGTGAAAAAAAAAGCAATGAAAAAATCGTTAAAAGTAACATGGTTATCCAGAATTGTATCTATTCTGGGAGGTCTCGGCATTCTTCTTCAGGCGCAAAATGCGTTGGCAAGCGAGGCCGATTTGTTGTTGCCCGATTTACACAAGGGCTTTTTCCTTGGAGGAATACCTGGTGATACCCTTTTGATGTGGGGTCTTGCAGTCTGCCTCTTCGGTATGGTTTTCGGTATCATACAGTATATCGGAATTCGCCAGCTTCCTGTTCACAGTGCCATGCGCGAGATCAGTGAACTGATCTATGCAACCTGCAAAACCTACCTTATAACTCAGGGTAAATTTATTCTTGTGCTCTGGGTTCTTATCGGAGCAATTATTGTAGCCTATTTCGGTTGGCTCCGACACCTTCCGGCGATTAAAGTTATTTTCATTCTTGTTGCGAGTCTCATCGGTATTCTCGGAAGTTATATCGTTGCATGGTTCGGCATGAGAATCAACACCTTTGCCAACTCCAGGACAGCATTCGCAAGCCTCGGAGGCAAACCATTCCCGACCTATGAGATACCGCTCAGAGCAGGGATGAGTATCGGTATGCTGCTCATCAGTATCGAACTTTTCGTTATGCTCTGTATTCTTCTCTTTGTGCCTCGCGACTTTGCCGGCCCATGTTTTATCGGTTTTGCTATCGGTGAATCTCTCGGCGCATCAGTGCTTCGTATTGCTGGCGGTATCTTTACAAAGATTGCCGATATCGGCTCTGACCTGATGAAAATTGTTTTCAAGATCAAGGAAGACGATGCACGTAACCCAGGCGTTATTGCTGACTGTGCCGGCGACAATGCTGGTGATTCGGTCGGTCCTACCGCAGACGGTTTTGAGACATACGGTGTTACCGGTGTAGCACTGATCTCTTTTATTCTGCTTGCCATCAAGGCTCCGGAAGTGCAGATCATGCTCCTTGTCTGGATTTTCGCCATGCGTCTTGTCATGATTCTTGCCAGTGCGTTCTCTTACTGGGCCAATGCAGCCTTTGCCAAGATGAAGTACAGCAATGCCGACGAGATGAACTTCGAGAAGCCCCTGATCACTCTTGTTTGGCTTACCTCGATAGTCTCAATCATCCTTACCTACATAGCATCCTACTACCTTATCAGCACACTCGGAGACGGCACCATGTGGTGGAAACTTGCTTCGATCATCACCTGCGGAACGATTGCCGGTGCACTTATTCCTGAACTGGTGAATCGCTTTACCTCCACAGAGTGCGCACATGTTCGTAACGTGGTACAATGCTCTAAAGAGGGAGGCGCAGCCCTCAACATTCTTGCAGGTCTTGTTGCCGGTAATTTCAGTGCCTACTGGATGGGTCTTGCAATTGTTAGTTTGATGGGAGCAGCCTATGGCCTCAGTACTCTTGGCATAACCACGCTCGGTTTGACTCCTGAGCTGATTGCTTCACAAGGGCTCCTTACCGTAGGTCTTGAGAAGGTGATCATGCTTGCCCCTTCGGTATTTGCTTTCGGTCTTGTTGCTTTCGGATTCCTTAGCATGGGTCCTGTTACCATTGCTGTAGACTCCTATGGCCCGGTCACTGACAACGCACAGTCAGTCTACGAGCTTTCGCTTATCGAAACAATTCCGAATATCAAGGGTGAAATTCAGAGGGAGTTTGGTTTCCAGCCTGACTTCAACAATGCCAAAAGGTACCTTGAAGCTAACGACGGCGCTGGCAACACCTTTAAGGCAACAGCTAAACCGGTGCTTATCGGTACCGCTGTGGTCGGCTCCACGACGATGATCTTCTCGATTATCATGATCCTGACCAACGGTCTTGCCGATACATCAGCGATTGCAAAACTCTCCATCCTGTCGCCTCCGTTCCTTCTTGGCCTCATGATGGGCGGTGCCATCATCTACTGGTTTACCGGTGCCTCAATGAACGCCGTTACCACCGGAGCATACTATGCAGTGGAATTCATCAAGAATAACATCAACCTTGATAGTTCCGTTGAAAAAGCCTCGATCGAGGATAGCAAGAAGGTTGTTGAAATCTGTACCAAGTTCGCACAGAAAGGAATGATCAACCTTTTCCTTACCGTCTTCTTTACGACGCTGGCTTTCGCCTGTCTCGATTCATTCTTCTTTATTGGCTACCTGATCTCAATTGCTCTTTTCGGTCTCTACCAGGCCATCTTTATGGCCAATGCCGGCGGTGCCTGGGATAATGCCAAGAAGATTGTTGAAACCGAACTCAATGCCAAGGGCACTCCGCTTCATGATGCCTCTATTGTCGGTGATACGGTTGGCGATCCTTTCAAGGATACCTCTTCGGTTGCCCTGAATCCGATCATCAAGTTCACCACACTTTTTGGCCTGCTGGCTATTGAGCTTGCAATCGAACTGCCACCTCAGCTTGCTCTCTCTCTGGCAGCAGTTTTCTTTGCCCTGTCGCTCGTTTTTGTTCACCGCTCCTTCTTCTCCATGAGAATCAAGGTGGACGAACACTGAGTGTTCAAAACCATCAATTAAAACGGAGCCGCAGTAATGCGGCTCTTTTTTTTGCAGTTTTTTTAATGCAAATTAACGATGGAAGGTTATTCCAAATTGTTAAAGAGAAAAGCATGGATATCTTCATGCAGGCAGCCATAGAAGAGGCTGAGAAAGGTCGAGCCGAAGGAGGCATTCCTATAGGTTCAGTTCTTGTCCATCAGGGCAGGATTATTGGTCGTGGTCATAATCGTCGTGTTCAGAATGGGAGTGCTATCCTGCACGGGGAGATGGATGCACTTGAAAATGCCGGTCGCCAGTCAGCACAGATTTATCGTGACTCGGTACTCTATACCACGTTGTCGCCCTGTTCCATGTGCAGTGGCGCTATTATGCTCTATGGTATTCCACAGGTCGTGATCGGTGAAAATACCACATTCATGGGAGAAGAGGAGTGGCTGAAATCCCGCGGTGTGTCAATAGAGGTGCTTCAGGACGAACGCTGTATCAGGCTGATGAAAGATTTTATTGCTGACGCTCCCTCTCTTTGGAATGAAGACATAGGACTTCCAGCTACAGGTGCTTGACAGTACCAGAGAAAAGACATCGCACCTTCAGGATGAGTCTCATATTGATAATTTTGTCTGCTACGCTGGGCAGAGATGATGACTTACTCTTTTGCTAAATATCAATTTTTTCATTAAGTTGTTTTACTTTTATTAATTATCGCAGTTATCAGACAAGTGATTATGAAAAAAATTATCATAGCATTAGGATTATTGGTTTCAATGCTTGGTTTCAATACAAAAAAATGTGAAGCCAAGCTCTATGTACAGATTAATAAACATGCACCATCAAAGGAAGGTTGGGATAAAATAATACGTATTTTCAGCAGTAATTCCTTAAATCCTATGGTCACTTCAAAAAACAGTATAACCAGAGAAGCCCGCTTAAATATAAATGAAGCTTCTGATCTTTTGTTCTTGTACGTGACTCCGAAAGTTCAAAATGAACTTTCCATAAACAAGCTGGTTAAAGTGAATAAAATGATAATCAGCAAAGAGATTGCTAAATTTAACACCGGCGTCAATTCCGAAATTATTATTCCTGAACAACTTGCAAAAGTTGAAGAAGACAGCAAGACCCAGCTTAAAATTGCCATTAAGTACAGCCACCCCGATAAACACTGATTGATATCAACCTTTCTTTTAAAGCTTTTTGGTTTTAAGTCTCAGAGAATTGCTGACCACTGAAACGCTGCTTCCCGCCATGGCCAGTCCAGAAAAAACCGGATTGAGAAAGATACCCCAAAGGGGGTAGAGCGCCCCTGCGGCAAGCGGAATTCCGATGATATTGTAGATAAACGCCCAGAAAAGGTTCTGGCGGATGACCCTCATCGTGGCCCGTGAAAGGGTGATTGCCTGGGCAACCTTCCTGATATCACCCTTCAGCAGGGTAATACCGGCAGACTCTATAGCAACATCAGTTCCTGTAGCCATAGCAATGCCTACATCGGCCTGAGCCAGAGCTGGAGCATCGTTAATACCATCACCTGCCATGGCAACCTTATTTCCTTTTGCCTGCAGTTCTTTGATTATTGCTGCCTTTTCCTGAGGCAGCACTTCGGCGATCACCTCATCAATGCCTGCTTGTTGAGCCATAAAGTTTGCTGCCGAACGGTTGTCGCCCGTTAGCATGATGACCTTGAGCCCTTTCCGGTGAAGAGCCGCAACAGCCATCTTTGCATCCTCTTTCATCGTATCGCTCAAAGCAATAAGCCCTTCGCTCTTTCCATTCTTCTCAATGATAACAACCGTTTTTCCCTCTTTCTCCAGCTTCTCTATTGCAGGATTATGTTTTTCCGCATCTGCCGGCTTGCGTATCCTGATCGAAACACCGTCAATGACAGCCGAAACGCCAGCTCCCTCAAGTGCTTCAAATGAACTGATCTCCTTTAAGGTGATTTTCTCCTTCATTGCCGCGTCAACAATAGCCTGAGCAAGAGGGTGTTCCGAACGACTTTCCACACTTGCAGCTAATTGCAGAAGTGAGGTGATGCTGCTGTCCTTGGCAAGTGATATGATATCGGAGAGCTCCGGATTTCCAGTAGTAAGGGTGCCGGTTTTGTCAAACACGACGGTATCCACGGCACTGAGTTTTTCAAGACTTTCAGCATTGCGGATAAGAATGCCGTATTCCGCCCCTTTGCCGATACCGACAATGATGGCGGTCGGTGTTGCCAGACCAAGTGCGCAGGGACATGCAATAACAAGAATACCGATAAGACCCGAAAGAGCGAAGGGGAGTGCAACAGATAATCCAAGCAATACCGAACCCAATGTCAGCCAGATGATAAACGTACCAAAGGCAAGAATCAGTACAACAGGCACAAAGACTCCTGCAATCTTATCCGCAATATTCTGTATGGGCGCTTTCGAGCCCTGAGCATCTTCAACCATCATTATAATGCGCGCAAGCAGCGTGTCTGAGCCAACCATTGAAGCTGTGAACGTAAACGACCCCTGTTTATTGACTGTACCTCCGATTACCCGGTCGCCGACCATTTTATCGACAGGTATCGACTCCCCGGTCACCATGGATTCGTCGAGAGAAGAGTACCCTTCAGTAATGATGCCGTCAACAGGGAGCTTTACGCCAGGCTTGACAATAACAGCATCGCCGGTTCTGACCTCTTCTACAGGAATCTCAACCTCTTTTCCATCTCTTATCACAAGAGCAGATTTTGCCTGCAGGCCAATCAGTTTTTCGATGGCTTCACCGGTCTTCATTTTTGAACGGGCCTCAAGATATTTTCCCAGCAGAACAAAACCTATAACGACAATGGTCACATCGAAATAGGTATAGTCCGGTAAATGCAGATGCTCTCTTAAGGAGGGAATAAGCGTAACGACTGCACTGTACACATACGCACTCAGTGTTCCGATCCCGATGAGCGTATCCATACTCGCAGCACCGCTTTTAAGGTACACCCATAGAGCGTGCAAAAAAGGAGCCCCAATCCGGAAAACCATAAACGTAGCAATAACCATGAACATAATGTTCAATACCTCCATCGAAACCGGCAGGTGCGGGATAAAAGAGAAAAAACTTGAACTGATATCCCACATCATCAGGATAAACACCACAAGAGCTACCGGAAGCGCAAACTGCACCTTCAACAGTTGCTCCTGAAGTTCTTGCCGTTTTTCTTCCTTCAGCAAGAGCGCATTCGACATGGAAGCTTTTTCCTGCAGATAGCCACTCTCCACTAATGGTTCAGCAGCGAAGGTATAACCGTATTTACTAACGACCTCATTGACCGCTTCCTCCGACAGAGCATTGTTGTCAAATGCAAGCACGGCCTTCTCCGTGGCAAGGTTTACATTGACCTCTTTAATACCCTCAACCTTGGAAAGCTTTTTTGTAATAATCGCCGCACAGCTTGCACAATGCATGCCTTTGATGGAGTAGGTCCTTGTCGTCATGGGGGTGAACTCCTCTTGATAGTATTCCACTCTTTGAAATTCCTTTCCTACCTCACAAACGGTAGAAACGTCGTTTTATTTTGTTCGAAAACTGAAATTCCAGATATTTATTATAGAATATAGATGTTCAATATTCGATTTATTTCGTTTATATACATATTATACCTATAAAAGAAAACGACGCTTCCGAACATAAGAATTTCTTCCAATAACGGTACATGCTCAACCCAGTTTATAATTTTCATGTTGAAAAAACAGCACACTAAAAATCTTGTTGTTCCATCAGAGTTACGCTCCATTGCAGAAGAACGTCTCAAGCTTAATCAATCGATTAAAAAGGAAATTATTTCGGCACCGGAAGAAATACACCGGATGAACCATGAACTTGCCGTTCACCAGATCGAACTTGAGATGCAGCAGGAGGAACTGGTTCAGTCGAGAAGTGAGTTGGAGAAGACTCTGAAAAGATACACGGCACTTTATGACTTTGCCCCTCTGGGTTATTTGACACTGGGACGGGACAGTACGATCATTCAGGCCAATCTGACAGCGTCGAAAATATTTGGAGTCGAGCGCTCTCGATTACAAGGCATGCATTTTAAAACATTGGTTTTTTCTGAAGACTGTTGGGTAGTTGATGCACTGCTCGAAAAAATCTTCATTCAGAATGTACCCGCAAAGTGTGAGATCAGGATTGTAACAGATGATATCGAGGCATCTCAGGGTAAACACAATCAGGTAACCCATATCCTTCGCATTGACGCTGCAATTAGTGATACCACTGAAGAATGTCGGATTATTATCTCGGATATAACAGATCTAAAAATTGCTGAGAAGAAACTCATCGAAAGCGAGAACAGATTAAACCAGGCACTGACAGCTGCACGTGCTGGCGTTTGGGAATGGGACATGAAAACCAATGACAATTACTGGTCAGATGAGATATGGCCTTTGTATGGATTGGAACGGAGCAATGAAAACCCCTCCTACCATCTCTGGCTGAATATCGTTCATCCTGATGACCGGGCGATGGTAATCCAGGCGCTTACAACAGCAACCGGTAATATGACAGAGTTGAATATCGAATATCGTATCTGCAACCCTGACGGCTCTGTTCAATGGCTGATGTCTCGCGGCATGCCCTTAAGGGACGGCAAAGGCCAAGTTGAACGTTATATCGGTACAATTATTGACATCACCGAACGTAAGCAGTCAGAAGCTGCACTCAAGCAGAGTGAAGAACGTTTCAGAAAACTCTTCGAAAATCACTCTGCAGTCATGATTCTTCTTGATCCTGATACTGGCTCCATCATTGCAGCCAATCCTGCAGCAGCAAGATTTTATGGCTGGCCGATAGAGACACTCCAAAATATGTACATACAGCAGATCACCAACGTGACACCTGAGGAGGTAAAACGGAACATGGAGAATGTAAGGAACTCGAAACAGAAAGAGTTCTGTTTTTGCCATAAAAGATCAGACGGTACAGTACGTGACGTTGAGATGTTCAGTAACAAAATTGAGATTCATGGTAAAGATATTCTCTACGCAATTATACACGACATAACTGATCGCAAGCTTCTGGAGTCGGAAAGGGAGAATCTTCAGCTGCAGCTTCAGCAGGCTCAAAAAATGCAGCTTGTCGGCCAGCTTGCCGGCGGCATTGCCCATGACTTCAACAACATGTTGACCGTGATTCTCGGGCATACTGAAATAGCCCTTGAAAAGGCAGACGTCTCAAGCGATGATCTCGTAGCCATTCAGAAAGCAGCAAGCCACTCTGCAGAACTGACCCGACAACTTCTTGCATTTGCCAGACGGCAGACCGTAGTGGCCAAAATTTTTGACCTTAACGCTTCGATCGAGGGAATGCTCTCCATGTTGAGACGTTTACTCGGTGAAAACATCGGACTCAGATGGATACCCAGGATACAGGACGCTTCTGTTAAGCTCGATCCAACACAGATCGATCAGATTCTTGTCAACCTGTGCATCAATGCCCGCGATGCCATCGACAACAACGGCGACATCACTATCCAAACTGATAAAATTCATGTTTTACAAGGCGGAATCTCTGCCGGTCACCCCTGTACGATACCCGGCGATTTTATAACGCTCACGATCACCGATAACGGACAAGGCATCGATAAAAAGCATCTTCCTCATATCCTTGAACCTTTTTTTACAACCAAGGAGGTTGGAAAAGGTACAGGAATGGGGCTCTCGACGGTTTACGGTATTATCAAACAAAGTAAGGGTTTTATCGACGTAAAAAGTGAGCTGGGCAAGGGAACCTCGGTCAGCATTTATCTGCCTTTTTATCAGTATGATGCTGCTGCAGAAAGTACAGAAGACCACAACCTGCTTTTGTCTCATGGAAAAGAATTCATACTTCTGGTTGAAGATCAGGCGGATATTCTGAAACTCTGCAGACTGATGCTCGAACATGGAGGATACAGCGTACTTGCCGCTGCCAGTACCACAGAAGCTATTCAGCTTGCAGATCACTATAAAGAAAAAATAGACCTGCTTGTCACTGATGTCATTATGCCTGAGATGAATGGGAATACTCTTTTCAAAAAGCTTCAATTGACATGTCCAAGCCTTAAAGTGCTCTATATGTCAGGATATACCGCCGATTTCATTGCCAATCACCTTGACACTTATGAAGGAATAAACTTTATCGAAAAACCTTTTTCCATGAACGCACTCAAGCAGGCAATACAGAAAATACTCCAGACCAACCCTCCTCCTGCACCAAAGTAAGTCATAGATGTCCTTTCGCTCACATCGCTCACACACTATTTCACAACGATAACCCCGCGGTTCACACCCATAGCGCAGGTTATGACAATTTTCCACAATCCTGGCACCACATTCGATGAATGTCAACGTAGCCCATTTGATTTATAATAAAATAATTGATATACTTCACCGTCAGCTTTTGTTGGTAATTGTATGTAACGGTAAACGTTAGAAAGTCTTTTTTTATCAATACACCATCCGTAAAACGAAAGTAACCGACACAAAAGAGCAATTATGTACTGGATAACGGCAAATGCAATGAAATTGCCGAAAATTCGCAATAATCGCTGTAATTATTATGGATTGGATTGGATTGGATTGGATTGGATTGGATTGGATTGGATTGGATTGATTTTGCTATTATTTTTTTTTGTTATTAATAGTTATATCTTGTTGGTATGGCGT
>CAIPYV010000111.1 GCA_903869365.1 uncultured Chlorobiaceae bacterium | reverse complement strand
TTGCATCCTGCCGCCTCTCTCTCGCATCATGCAGGCTCATTGCAGGATACGCCCCAAATGACATCAGAACCACCTTGCCTTGAAAGGTATACTTAAATCGCCATAGCTTCGAAGCAGGCAATAGCTTACCGTTTGTATACTTTTTCTCCGGCACATAAAGAAACAAACCATCACCATCAAAGAAAGTTTGCGAAAGTACGGAATCAGGTATATCTCTGTGGACTGCTTGAGAAGCCAGAAACACAAAAGCCCTTGTAAAACAAGGGCTTAAGGACTTAATGGGATATTAAAAAACCTTTCTTTTGTGGAGATGGCGGGAGTCGATTATAGCTTATTTTAAAGGCTAAAAATGGCATCAATTACAAAACTATACCCAAGAGTATACTAAAAACAACAAACTCACCTCAATTCTGTAGAGAATCCGGCTTATCTGGAGGCTTCACCTTTTCCTTGGCACGCACAAGAAATCAATAAAAATATAATCTATTGCTGCCTTACATCCTGAACAATTATTCCCTGCTGGAGTGAAAACTCTCAAACAATGTTCACTATGTTCATTAATGCTGCCACCACTGATTGGCTCAGGGATCGCGGCCTGTGTCGACGGCTTCCAAAACGTTACCGGGTACCGATCAAGAACCCGCCACCCTGTAGCGGTAATCTCAGGAGCCCGGTTCTTTTCGTCACCCATAAACAGGTAATACGCCTCCGCCTCGGCCTCCTTTGCCGCTCGAATTGAAACGCGACGTTGAAACTACCAGGGAATACAAACCTGAAAACACTCAGTGAAATGCCGGGTCATAAAAATTTAGAGACAACAGTGATTTATGCCCATGTGATTTATGCAACAAAAAGAACCGCTGCAAATCTTATCACTATTGATATCGGTGAAGAGAAAGAAATAGCAAAATAGAATAAAAAAAGTTGTGAGTATTGGAAAGGATTTTATACTTTCTTTTCACGGCTTTTTCTTAATGAAAATTTTGCCTGCATGCTCACTCCCTCTTCCTCTGATAACCATCTCCTCGTTATGGAAGATATTTTACGCTTCTATATCGAAAACCATCCTGACGGACTTGAGACATGCAAACCCTTTCTTGTTGATATGCAGGAGCTTATTGAAGAGTATCAAGCCCTATTGACTCTGTTTTATGAACAAAGTCAACGACAGGCCGTTCTTATTCACTGGCTGGTAAGTAGTTGCAGTATCTGAGCCTGACGGGGGCTTGCAATACTGGTTGTGGCGCCTGGATATTCAGTCTCTTTTTTGGGCTGGATTGTTGTCGTTGACCATTTTACCAAGTGCTGCAAATTCGCTTGACAACTGTGCAAGGCGGTACTGCATATCCTCAAATCTTCTTCTGATATCGGCACTCATGTCGGTATTTACTTTCTGTTTTCCGTCGATAATGTAGTCGATATCCAATCCTGCATCTGCAAGTTTTTTGCTTAGTGTCATCCCGATTTCACTGCTGCCGGTCAAATATGGCCGAAAGTATGAGCCGCTTTGCACCCCTATGGCTGCGGCGGCTTTTTTAAGGCTGCCATATTTCCGGCCTATCTCTTCCTCAAGCCGGCCACCCATTGTAGCTTTATCACCTTTCATTTCTTTTTTGTCTTTTTTGTCTTTTATTTTAAAATAAAGAATAAGATTGAGTAAAATAAATAAAACGCTTTTACTACATCAATGAATAAATATAAAAAAAAATGAACAAAGATATAGAAAAGACTATTGAGCCTACGTTTGAGCAGCTTC
Organism: uncultured Chlorobiaceae bacterium; assembly: GCA_903869365.1. Lineage (GTDB taxonomy): Bacteria > Bacteroidota > Chlorobiia > Chlorobiales > Chlorobiaceae > Chlorobium. The sequence goes on along the minus strand of CAIPYV010000111.1, from coordinate 2,749 downwards.
CGGCTATGGTTGCCGAGCTTTCGCGTAAGTTCGATGCGTTTCTCCAGCGCCCTGAATAAGTTGAAGTCGCGGCGGCGGCTCCGATGGGTGTTGCCCCCTGTGCCGCATTCCTTTCTGATATCGAGGGTCGGGAGGTTACGGTTGGCGCGGTTTATAATCGCGTGCATAAAGGTCGGCTGCCTTACCGCAAGAACGGGGCCAGGCTCTATTTTTTGCGTGAGGATATTCTTGAGTTTATCCGCACGCCGAAGAAGCCTCGGGTGCAGTTTCATGAGGTGATGAAATCTTATTGAACAATAATCAACGACGATGGAGAAGGCCATGAACAAAGCTGATGAACTGGTCATGATGGAGGTGCAGTGCTTTCTGACTGAAGACGAAAAGATTGACAGGGGCGGAGATCTTGCCGGTCATGTGCGGATGGTCGAATTGCTTACCGGTGAGAAGAAGGAGAAAGTGGCTGCCTATAAAACGAAGATTGACGCTCACACTCTTGATGCTGTCCATCTTTCTGCAGCTCTCCAGAATGGCTATGAATACCGTTCCGTGGAGTGCCGGAGGGTCATAAACTTCCAACTGCGCATCGTGGATTTTGTGCGTGTTGATACGGGTGAGTTGGTGTTGTCGCGCCCGATGGATATCGGAGAGGCCCAAGAGAGCATGTTGACAGGGAAAGCGCGCGAGTAGAGATGAGGATAGGATGAGCGAGGGATTTATAAAACTGTACCGGTGCCTGATGGAGTGGGAGTGGTACCATGATTCGCACATGGTGCATCTCTTTCTGCATCTGCTTTTGACGGCCAACCACAAGCCTCTTCGGTGGAAAGGGATGACGGTTGAAAGGGGTCAGCTTATTACCGGAAGGCTGGCATTATCTGAAGCAACGGGCATATCGGAGCGAACGTGTCGCACTTGTCTGGAACGACTCAAATCGACCGGCAGTTTGACCATCAAAACGACCAACAAATACAGTTTAATAACGATAAATAATTACAACAGTTATCAAGAGCTGGTCAATCAGGCTGACCAGCAGAACGACCAGCAAAACGCCAACAAACGACCAGCGACTGACCAACAACTGACCACAAACAAGAATGATAAGAATGTAAAGAAGGAAGAAAGAGAGAGTGAAGAGAGAATGAACGAGGATAACACACCCGCCTATGCAGAGGAAAGCGCACCTGAATACGGTTCCAGGCCAAAGCGTGCAAGGAGCCGCAAGAGCCGGCAGAAACCTGATTTTTCGGAAGGTAAGGTTTTTAAAAACCCCGGTTTCTTCCCGGCCTTTTGTGCCGGTCAATGGTTTGACTGGTGCAGGAACAAAAAGGCTCCCTATCGGACACAGGAGGTTGCGGAAGAGGCGCTTTGCTACCTCTACGAGTTGAGCAAGGGAGATGAAGCGCTGGCGGCTGAAGCGTTGCGTATTGCCAGAATATCGGACTGGCAAAGTTTTCACTGGCATTTTAAACATCTCAATAAAAATGACCATGACAACCATCAACCAATCAATGGCCAAAGCCATCACGGGGCTGACAATCTCCGTTGGCTTGAATCCCATGCTTGACGGTGCCGTGCGGACGCTTGGCGGTGATTACCGTGCTGCAAAAAAAATGGCTGGCAAGCTTACGACACGGGCGTCAACGCTTGAGATCGAGCGGGCCGTCAGGACGCTGCAGGTCATGAAGTGCAAGACCTATGCCAAGGCGCTGGAGAAGGAGAACGGGCGCGTTCCCGGCGGCATTGTTGACCTGGGCATTACGCAGATGCTTTACGCCATGCGGATCACCATGGCAGAGCTTGATGGCTGGTACAGTACCGCTGAGCAAACCAAGTTTCAGCACACGCTCTTCTCTCCCCTGCCGGAAAAGGCCGATGCCCGGCAGATCCTTGACGACCTGCGCCTGAAGATGTTCTCGAAGCATGCTGCTGCCCGGGAGCTGCTGCGCCTTGAAGAGGAGAACAAGGCGCTCCCCGAGCATAAACGCCTGAGTGCCGCATCGTTGCGTGCGGCCATTGGTGTTGGCATGTGGTCGCTGTTTTTTGAGGAGCACAAGCAGGAGGCTTTTCTGCTGCTGCAATGGCCAGAGCTGCCGCTGGCTGGACGGCTGGACTATTTCAACAGCCTGGCAGCCGAAGAGCAGCAGCGCATCTGGCAGGAAAAAACGGCGGAGGCACGCGAAAAAGCGACGCGGGCGCTGTTTGAACGGCAATACCAAAACCATGCAAAAATGGACGAATTGGACACCTATAAAAAAGGAAGCGATCATGAGCGTAGCGCTGTTTAAAAACGGGAGTGCTCTGGATGCTGAGATAACCGATGTTGAGAGCGGTTTATCAGGGCATGTATTATTTTTGCTCTTTTTTATTTATTTTTACTTCATAAAGCTTGATACCTACCACATAAAAAAGGTCCTGGGCTATATCAGCGAGGGGTTGCCGAAAGAGAAGGCCTGTACCATTGCCGGTATCAGCAAGTCGGCCTTTTACCTCTGGTATAATCAGGGTAAAGAGGAAAGGGTATCGAGAGTTTGCAGCGTGAGCTGTATGAAGGGGTGCCGGTGGCTGAAATTGAGTGTGAGCTGTGGCACCTGCGCGTCATCAAGGCGGCGGCGAAGAAGCATTGGCAGGCAAGCGGCTGGTATCTTGAGCGGAGACGCGGTTATGGGCAGCACTCCGAGGCACCGGGTGATGAGGAGAGTCCCTATGTGTTAATATAGATGGTGCGACGTGAGGTCGTGGAATTGAATTG
>CAIPYV010000110.1 GCA_903869365.1 uncultured Chlorobiaceae bacterium | reverse complement strand
CGCCTCCCCCAACGGACGATGGCTGATTAATTAACTTGTGCTAATCAGGCAGCCATTGCATACGAATAATCGTCTGCATGTATAGTTGCATAGACTTCTTTAACGAGTCCATCCATGCTGAAACTCGGAGTGCAACTCCATTTCACATCTACCCTGTCGAAAGCCTGTCATCCCCATGCTTAACAAAGAACAAATCTAATTTGAAAGCAGTGTTATATATGCTTTTTCAACCAATAGAACAACAACTTCTCTCTCTTTTTAATTCCCTGGTACTCCCGGTCAGTTCAGGCCTGGCAGCTCAGGTGCGTTAGCTACGAGCTGGTATTCTCCTCCCTTTGAGCGCACTGAACGGCTCCACATCCTCTCATAGGCATCGCTGAATATCATCTCCTTTGAGGCTTCGGCGGTATACCACGCTCCCTCTTCAAATTCTGATTCGAGCTGCCCGGCAGTCCAGCCAGCATAACCAAGAAAAAAGCGGATTTCCGATGGCTGCATAAGGCCTGTATTGAGCAGAAAACTCAGCTGGTTTTTGTCGCCTCCCCAGAACAGTCCGGGTAAAATTTCAAGTGAGTCCTCAATGAGATCGCCCCGTAGATGAAGAAAATGTACGGTATCAACCTGAACGGGGCCACCCATGTGCAGAGGTTCCTCGATGTCCTCAAAACCGGCTATGGCTTCACAAACCTTGAATTCCATAGGACGGTTCAGAATAAAACCCAGAGAGCCCTTTTCGTTATGTTCACACATAATGAGAACTGTCCGCTTGAAATTCGATTCCAGCATATTGGCTGACGCAAGCAGAAGTTTCCCGGCTTTAAGCTTGTCAAATTCGTTTACCATGCTCTTTTATGATGTTTTTTGCTGCAGATAGTCGAGCAACTCTTCGGCATGCAGTGCCGGATTAACTTTTGGCCAGACTTTCTCAATTACTCCCTGCTCATTGATCAAATAGGTCACCCTGCTGGTGCCCATATACTCACGTCCCATAAACTTTTTCTGTCCCCATACTCCGTATGCCTCAACAATGAGTCTGTCTGGATCAGCAACAAGCCTGAACGGGAGGCTGAATTTTTCGGCAAACTTTTTATGTTTGCTCTCATTATCAATACTTACTCCAAGTATATCGACACCGAGTTTATTGAAGTTAGGGAAATTATCCCTAAAAGCACAAGCTTCCTTCGTACATCCTGGTGTATCATCTTTCGGATAAAAATAAAGAATGACCTTCCGACCTCGATACTCTTCAAGCGAAACAACGTTACCGTCCTGATCCTGAGCCAATATTGCCGGCGCAACGGTACCTTCCTCAAGAATTGCAATTGACATGAATGAAACTAATTCTGTTTATATAACCTTACTTGAATGGTAAATCAATTGCTCCTGCAAAAAGTTTCTTCACGGTACCATGAAATCTTATTCATTTTGTCCTCTATGCGCTCAAAGGCTTCAGCAGGCCATGATTGATGGACGTGAACGGATGTTTTGTCCGTCATGTTCCTGGGTGCATTATATCAACCCCCTGCCTGTTGCCGTTGCCTATACCGTCAACAAAAATAATGAACTCCTTGTGATCCGACGGGCTCATGAGCCTGCATTCAATGAGTGGGCTCTTCCTGGAGGGTTTCTTGAAACCGGCGAAGAACCTCATGAAGGATGTTTGCGGGAGCTGATGGAAGAGACGTCACTTGAGGGAAGAATCGATAGACTTATAGGCGTTTATCATCGTGATGTTGAACTCTATGGATCACTGCTTGTCGTTGCCTACAGGGTTATCGTTGCTCATGACGCCATAACGATCAACCATGAGTTGTTCGATGCCGGCTTTTATCCTCAACATCTCATTCCGGAGGTACGAATCCCGCTGCACATCCAGATTATCCTGGATGCCAATAAAACTCAGAGCCCCGCTTTCCAGCAGGCGGCATCATGACCGGGCTCATAGGTGACCAGTTCCGGTTGAACCAACCGGCAGTGCTCATCGGCAAGAGGGCATCTGCCTGCAAATCTGCACCCCTCAGGCAGATTTACAGCGCTCGGCACATTGCCCTCGATAACATGAAGCCTTTTTTTTGTTGAACCTAAACGAGGAATGGAGTTCAACAGCCCCCTTGTATAGGGGTGGAGCGGATTGCTGAAAAGCTGCGGCACCAACCCTTTTTCGACAACTCTGGAAGCATACATCACAATAACCTCTTCACAGAGCTCGGCCACAACACCAAAATCATGCGTAATGAGCATGACGCTCATGCCGGTGTCGGACTTGAGTTTACTGATAAGATCCAGTATCTGCGCCTGAACGGTAACATCAAGCGCCGTGGTTGGTTCATCGGCAATGAGCAAAGCGGGATTGCAGGAGAGCGCCATGGCTATCATGACCCGCTGCCGCATACCTCCTGAAAGCTCGTGAGGATATGAAGAAAATCGTTGTGCGGGGTTTGGAATACCGACCAGATGGAGAAGCTCGATTGAGCGACTTTTTGCTTCTGCATGATTCATCTCCCTGTGAATACGAATCTGTTCCATAATCTGGCTGCCGCAGGTAAACACCGGATTGAGCGAACTCATCGGTTCCTGGAAGATCATGGCAATCTCGTTTCCTCTCAACTGGCGCATATTTTCTTCAGAGAGCTTCAGGAGATCACTCCCTTTCCAGAAAATTTCCCCTCCGGCAAAATAACCTGGCGGCATGGGCACAAGGCGCATAATGGAGAGTGCTGTCACCGACTTTCCGCACCCGGATTCTCCGACTACCCCAAGGGTAGAGTTGCGTCCAAGTGAAAAACTCACACCATCTACAGCTTTTGCTATACCACTCCCCGTCGAGTAGTAAGTCCTGAGATTTTTCAGTTCAAGAATTTTTTCCATATATAACAGTCTTTCCTGACTGTAAAAAGTTCAGAGGGTTACTCCGCGTTTGCGGAATCAAGCATGAAAATATAGTTTGTAAGCTTCATATGAAAACGTTATCAGATTCAGACCTGCAAAGCCCTGCCGTCACCAAAAGAAATTCCAATTTTATCTTTGAGTCCGTTAAGCAATCAACTCCATACAGCTTGCTTAAAGACTCTTTAGGAGGCAGCCGGCCTGATGACCATGATGCTTTTTGCCCTATCCAGATTTCCGGGCTGCAGGGCTCACTCTCTTCGATCCTTGCAGCAGCTCTTTTTTCCGATCTGCACTCCTCGCTGATGGTGCTTTGTGGTCAGAACAGCTTTGAATTGTATGACAATGATTTTGATGCTCTTCTTCCCAAAGAGAGAATCTGCAATACTTCGGATGAACTCTCCCTGTCTATTGGGGCAATAGTGAGGAAAAAAAAATCGCTCTTACTCTCCTTTTTTGATGATCTCGATGTCACCCTTTGTAAACCACTGGATGCCGAAAATCGGATTTTTCGACTAAAAATCGACCAGGATTCGGGGTATGAAGCCCTGAAACGGTTTCTTGCCGCAAACGGCTTTGAGCAGAGAGAGTTTGTTGAGGACGAGGGTGAGTTCTCCGTTCGAGGTTCTATTATTGATGCATTTTCTTTTGGAGCAAGGGAACCTGTTCGAGTGGAATTTTTCGGAGATACCGTCATATCGCTGCGCATTTTTGACATCAACAGTCAGCTTTCAGGAAAAACATTGAGTGCGGCTGATATTTCGGCGAGCTTTACAGATTCGACAACAAACACCGCCGGAGCTGAAACAAAAATTCTTGACTATCTCGATCCTTCAACAGTTATTATCATCGATGACTCAACGGAGTTTGCCTCGCGGGATAATCATGATTCCTTGGTTCATGCACTTTCACGGTTTCGCTGTGTCAGCATCAGCCACCCTTCGGCTTCGGCAATTGACTTCAGTTCAAACGCACAAAAAAAGCTTCATGCAAATTTCCGCATTCTTGCCACCCTGCTGCAAAATGAAGCTGCTACTAATAAAAAGCCGCTTTTTGCAACCAGTTCACGCCGCGAAATCGAGGAGTTGACCGATTTTCTGACTGAGGAAATGATGAATTCTGGAAGCAGGAATACCCTTGAAGCAAGCTGGATTCCGATCAACCTGCATACCGGCTTCACGTTCGGTGATCTTGACCTTTATACTGAATCCGACATTTTCGGAAAACTTCACTCACATAAGGCGCATCGTAAACGAAAAATACGTGGAATCTCACTCAAGGATCTCCAGAAGCTTAAAGTTGGGGATTATGTCGTCCATGAGGATTACGGTATCGGAATTTTCAAATCCCTTGAAACCATAACGGTGGGAAATTCCGAGCAGGAATCTGTGCTTATAGAATATTCCGGGGGCGATCAGCTTTTTGTTAATGTTCAGAATATCAACCTGCTCTCGAAATATGCTGCTTCGGAAAGCTCCCTTCCATCGTTATCCAAACTTGGAAGTTCTAAATGGGCTGCTAAAAAGGATAAGGTTCGCAAGAAGCTTCGTGATATTGCCATAAACCTTATCACAGTTTATGCTCAGCGAAAAATGCAACCGGGTTTTGCCTTTGATGCGGACTCTATCTTCATACGCGAATTTGAGTCCTCTTTTATTTTTGACGAAACCCCCGATCAGCTTAAGGCAATCGAGGCTGTTAAAAAGGATATGCAGGAGCCTCATCCAATGGACAGGCTGATCTGTGGGGATGCGGGTTTCGGAAAAACCGAAATTGCCATGAGAGCGGCATTCAAGGCTGTGGAATCAAAAAAGCAGGTTGCCGTGCTGACTCCGACTACTATTCTTGCCCATCAGCATGCCGAGTCGTTTACCAGAAGATTTGAGAATTTTCCGATTTCCATTGCAGTTCTCAGTCGTTTTGTGACGAGAAAGGAACAATTGGAAATACTTAAAAAAATAGAGCTGGGACTGATTGATATTGTCATCGGTACTCATCGACTGGTATCGAAGGACGTTCACTTTAAAGAGCTTGGACTTCTGGTGATTGATGAAGAGCAGCACTTCGGGGTTGAAGTGAAAGAGAAACTGCGGGAACAGTTCCCTGGTGTTGATACCTTGACTATGTCGGCAACACCTATTCCCAGAACCCTGCAGTTTTCCATGCTTGGGGCACGAGATCTTTCGATTGTCTCAACTCCTCCAAAAAACCGCCAACCGGTAGAAACAATTATTACCGATTATGACCCGGCACTTATTCAATCGGCTATACGCAGGGAAATCAAACGGGAGGGGCAGGTATTTTTTCTGCATAACCGGATTTCTTCTCTTGATGATATCCTGATTACCCTGAGAGAGCTTGTGCCGTCCGCTCGGATTGTCTTCGCTCATGGCCAGTTACCCTCGAAGGAGCTGGAAAAAATCATGATGGATTTCATGCAGAAAGAGGTTGACGTGCTTATCTCCACCACGATTATCGGCTCCGGTCTTGACATATCGAATGCCAATACCATCATTATCAATCGGGCTGACATGTTCGGACTTTCCGATCTCTACCAGTTGCGCGGAAGAGTGGGACGAAGCGATCGAAAAGCTTACTGCTACCTGATCACGCCACCGCTGCACACCCTGAAAAGGGAGGCTGTTCAGCGTCTTGCCGTTATTGAAAGCTTTACAGAACTCGGATCAGGCTTTAACATCGCCCTTCGCGATCTCGATATCCGCGGTGCAGGGAATCTGCTTGGTGCTGAGCAATCCGGATATATCCATGAACTTGGTTTTGATCTCTATCAGAAAATGCTTGCGGAGACTGTGGCAGAACTGAAATCAACCGAATTCAGCCACATGTTTTCAGAAGAGGGCAAACCAACGGAACGGCAAACAAAATCTTGTGATCTTCTCTTTTTCTTTGATGCTCTCATTCCGGATTATTATGTCAACGCAACCCATGAACGCTTTGCCTATTATGACAAAATCTCAAAAGCGCCTTCAGAAGAAAAGATCGACGCCCTTGCAGTCGAACTTAAGGACAGGTTCGGTTCCCTGCCTGAGGAGGTTTCTAACCTGCTTTTGCTGACAAAACTTAAAATCACGGGATCGTCTCTCGGACTTGAAAAAATTGATATTCAAAAGCATCATGTAACCTTTTTTCTCCCTGATCAGCATGATGAAGCTCTTGGCAACAGGGATTTTTTCCAGTACCTCTTTATTTCGGTTCAGGAACCATGGATGCAAAAGTACAAACCCGGCTTTAATATGGATAAAAAAATGAAACTGCTCCTGCATCATCCAGCAGGTACAGATTCTACTCCTACCGCTTTGATCGATGAGTATTCGGCATTGCTGAAAAGACTCAACGCCGCATCAAAAGCATTGAGTTCTGAGATTTGAGTGCTGAGAAGCTGGTAACAAAAAAAGGTCCGCTTGTGGCGGACCTTTTTTATTGGATGGGATTACCGGATTAATGCTCAAAGAGCATTTCGGAATAGGTTGGCAGCTGCCAGCGGCTACGATCCACAACCTGTTCGAGTCTGTCGGCCACCTCACGCACGGTGCTCATGAACGGGAGAAGTTCATCAGCGCAATAGTCAGCTTTCTCAAACTCTGTTTTCAGTGTTTCAATCTTTTCAACAGCCTCATCAAGTTCAGCAGTAAGATCAATAAGAGTCGAAAGGTTTTCAGCGACCACTTTAAGGTTATCAGCCTGACTCTTGAGTGCCTTGTCGGAAAGTCCGATAGCATCAGCTGCGGCAAGCAGGTTATTGAAGGAGTTACCGAGATCGCCCTGGTATTCGGACACATCAGGAATAACAAAGGTCTTCAGCATGAGCTGCAGTGTGCGGGCTTCAATATCAATACCCTTGACATAGCGTTCGAGACGAATGTGGAGGCGAGCCTCAATCTCCTGATGACTCAAAACACCATATTTGATAAACATATCCTGTACATCTTTCTTAAGCAGGGCTCTGAGTGCCTGTGGGGTGTTCTTCAGGTTCGGAAGACCTCTCTCACTGGCTGCCTTCTGAAGTGCCTCGGCATAGTTGTCACCCTGGTAACGGATGGGCTTGGTAGCGGTAATCTGCTCGCGAAGTGTTTCAAGGATTGCAGATTCCTTTTCCTTTCCAGCTTTGAGTTTTGTGACAATAGCGTCAGATATTTCGTCAAGAGCTTCGGCCATAAGGGTGTTGAGCACCATGTTCGGTACAGAGGCAGCCTGGGATGAACCAACAGCTCTGAACTCGAACTTGTTGCCTGTGAAGGCAAACGGTGATGTACGGTTACGGTCGGTATAGTCCTTATTGACTTCCGGAACCTGTGAAAGACCGAGATTGAGAACCTGTTTCTCTGTTTTCAGGTCAACCTTGCCGCTTTCGATGGCATCAAGCACTCTTTCAAGCAACTCGCCAAGGAAGACGGTTACAACAGCCGGAGGAGCTTCGTTGGCACCAAGACGGTGATCGTTGCCCATACTGGCTATTGACATTCTCAGAACATCAGCTCTCTTATAGACACCTTTGAGGACGGCTACAAGGAAGACAAGAAATTGAACATTCTTTTCAGGAGTATCACCTGGATCAAGCAGATTAACACCGGTATTGGTTCCGATCGACCAGTTGTTGTGCTTTCCTGAACCGTTGATGCCGGCAAACGGCTTTTCAGCGAGAAGAAGGGCAAAGCCTTTTTTGTCCGCTATCTTTCTCATCACTTCCATGACAAGCAGGTTGTGATCAACGGCAATGTTGGCCTCTTCAAAAATCGGTGCAATTTCAAACTGATGAGGTGCAACCTCGTTGTGACGGGTCTTGGCTGGAATACCAAGCAGATAGAGCTCATGTTCAACATCCTGCATGAACTCAAGCACACGGTCTGGAATCGAACCAAAATAGTGGTCTTCAAGCTGCTGGCCTTTCGGTGGAAGGGCACCAAGCAGGGTACGACCGCACATGACAAGATCAGGACGTTCGGTATAGAATTTCTTGTCGATAAGGAAATATTCCTGTTCACAGCCGGCAAAGGTTTTTACTCGTGTGACACCAGTAACTCCAAGGACTTCAAGCAGACGGATGGCCGATTTGCTGACAGCTTCCATTGAACGTAACAACGGAGTCTTGGCATCAAGTGCTTCGCCGTGATAGGAAATGAAAACAGTTGGAATACAAAGAGTCAAATCTTTGCCTCCCTTCATAAGAAAAGCAGGGCTGGAAGGATCCCATGCGGTATAACCTCGTGCTTCAAAGGTAGTACGCATTCCGCCTGACGGAAAGCTTGACGCATCAGGCTCACCCTGGATGAGCTGTTCACCGGAAAAACGCTCGATGGGAGTACCATCGCGGTCAATGGATAAAAATGCATCATGTTTTTCCGCTGTTGATCCCGTCATAGGCTGGAACCAGTGGGTGTAATGAGTAGCGCCCTGCTCCATTGCCCACTCTTTCATGCCGTGCGCAACAACACCGGCGATTGCTGAAGATATTTTTTTACCTGCTTTGATGGTATCCTGCAAGGCGGCAAATTCCTCTTTAGGAAGTTTTGCTCGCATGGCCTTGTGATCAAAGGTCATCGAACCAAAGTAGGTGGAAACCGGAATTTTACTGTCGCTCTTCAAAAGACCCTCCTTGTTGATTTGCATGATATTGGTGTGTGTTGTCTCCGAAAAAATGAACCTCTCTTGTCTTTATTATTTCCTTGATTTTTTTTCATCAAATGTGATCAGTACCTGACGGTCCTGAAGATTGGTCCGAACGATTTCGGCACTGATCTTTTTATTTTTCTTCAACTGTGAAAGCACAAAGCTTGTATTGGTAGAAAGCACTCCGGGCCAACTCTGTATCCTTGAAAGAAACATCTCAAGTGATGCTGTGTTATGCGTCATGACTTTTAAAATATGCGAGCCTTCGCCGGTCACGGAAAAACACTCCATAATCTCATCCTCTTTCATGACATGCTCCATAAAAGACTTGTAATGCTTTGAGGAATCGATTCTTACCCGCACAAAAGCATGGATATCAAAACCGAGCTGACGCTCATCCACCTCCATGGAAAAACCTTTAATGATACCGTTCTTCTGAAGCTTATCCAGCCGCTCACTGACAGAGGGGATGGAAAGGCCGACAATTTCAGCCAGTTCGCTCAATCGAACTCTACCGTTTTCTCCAAGAGACTCAATAATTTTAAGGTCGATCAGATCAAGATGGCCCGACATAACATAATTTTGTTTAACCCAATTTTAATTGGAAATTAACCAATAATAAGAAAATAACAACCGGTTTCTTTAGAATTCGCAACTTTTTCGACAAATATCTTAAATAATTTAGGAACACCTTCGACTTTGCAGTATGACCAACGATTTTGAATGGGGTTGTTATCTCTTGAAACAGTGATTAACGAGGCTTGTGCTCTGTCAGTCGAACGTGATAGCTGTTATGTTAATTATTAAGTACTTTATTTATAAGCACAAACAGCTCATCGTTATTGACGGGCTTGGTGATGAAGCCATCGCAACCCGCGTCCTGTGCTTTTTGCCTCTCTTCTTTTGAAGTAAACGCAGTCTGGACGATAACCGGCAGGTCAGGCCGAATCTTTTTGATAAGAGTTGTCGCTTCATAACCATTCATCAAAGGCATTTTAACGTCCATGAGAACGAGATTGATCTCCGGGTGTTGCTCAACCATGATCACGGCCTCTTGTCCATTAACGGCCGACAAGGTGGTGATGTTTGCGTTTTTCAGGCTTGTCAAAAGCAGTAAGCGACTCACTTCGTCATCTTCGGCAATGAGAATAATCATGTCGGGGAAAGATACGGCTGATTCCTCAGTTGCAAGAGAAGAGGGAGGCATTGTCTTGAAATCTGAAGGGTTATAGGGCAGCGTGAAATAGAATTCACTTCCTCTATTTTCACTCGATTCGACCCGGGTCGTACCTCCCAGCATTTCCACATAGACCTTGGAAATGCTCAAACCGAGACCTGCTCCCTCGTGGGTTCGGGTCATGCGGTTATTAACCTGATGAAAACGATCGAATATTTTCTCTTTCATGTCATGAGCAATACCTATGCCTGTATCAAGAACAAAAAATTCCAGGGTACTCTTTATCTTCTTATATCCGAGGTCAATTGTTCCGGAGTTCGTGAATTTCAGGGCATTCTGGATAAGGTTTGTCAAAATCTGGGCCAGTTTTCCATTGTCGGTTTGAATGATGCTTTCGCTGTCTGGAAGAGGTGTGCTACAGGTAAAAAGCAATCCTTTTTTGTTCATTTCCGGCTTGAAAAAGGCATAGAGATCTCGCAACAGTTCGTTGACCGGAGTGGCGGTCAGATGCAGCTTCATCTCACCTGCTTCGATAAGCGAAATATTGATAAGGTTGTTAATAAGACTCAACATGCGTTCGCCACTTTGCTGAATCAGATCGATATATTCGCTCTGTTCCTCTTCGGACACATCAGGTTCCTTCAGCAGTTGAGCAAAGCCAAGAATGCCATTCATCGGGGTGCGTATCTCATGACTGATATTGGCCAGAAATGCTGATTTCAACCGGTCGCTCTCTTCTGCTTTCTCCTTAGCTTCGATCAATTCGCCTAACATTTTTTTCTGTGCAGTAACATCTTCCTTGACCGCCACATAATTGGTTATCACCCCTTTATTATCGAGAATGGCGGAGATAACCGCTGTTTCCCAGAACAATTCACCGTTTTTCTTCTTGTTCTGGAACTCTCCACGCCAAATGCCTCCTGAAAGAATTGTTTGCCATAGATTTTCGTAGACCTCTGCTGGAGTCAGGCCTGATTGCAGGATACGGGGATTATTTCCTATTACTTCTTCAGAAGAATACCCTGTAAGTATTGTAAACATTGGGTTGACGTATTCTATATCACCAAGGGGATCGGTAATAACGACAACAGCGGGACTTTGCTGTATCGCTGCACTCAGTTTTTTGAGTTGTTTTTCAGTCTGCTTGCGATCGGTAATATCAAGGATCAAGCCGATTACGCCGGCAGAGCCGTTGTTGTCAAAATATTGAGAATGAACTTCTGTATCAAAACAAGAACCGTTTTTTTTCCTGTACTTGAATTCCAGAACCTGATTGCTCAAATGATGCGACAGGGCGACGCTGAAATGTTCAACAGCTCTTGAAATATCCTCTTCCACCATAAATTCGCTAAAGAGATGACCAACTACTTCATCAGGCTTATATCCGGTAACTTTTTCAACAGTCGGTGAAACATAGGTTACATATCCTTTGGAGTCAGTAACAAAAACCATCTCTGACATTTGTTCCGTAATAGAGCGGAACTTTTTTTCGCTCTCCAGCAATGCCTGCTCAGTCTGCTTGCGCTCGGTGATATCGGCAATGATCGCGTAGATGAGTTCTTTACCCTCAATAACAATCACGTTCATTGCTACTTCAACATCGCGAATGGAGCCGTTCGCTCTCTTGTGAATACTTGAGAATTTGTTCAGTCTCGATATCCTCATATTTTTTATGTCATCCATGAGACACTCCATAGATAACATTGAAAGATGCTCTACACTCAACTTTTTAAGTTCATCAATTGACCACCCATAAAAGTTAGCCGCTGCATGATTGGCATCAAGGATATGTTGCGTAATGGGATCTATGACCAGCATGATGGAGGAGTGTTCCTCAAACAGTTTCCGAAATCGCTCCTCGCTATTTTTCAACGCAGATTCTTCACTCTTCTTGCGATCAGTGATATCTGTTCCTATCCCAATGAGAAATGGGTTATTGTTGATGATAATTCTCTTGCCCGATACTCGAAACCATCGGAATTCAGGGCCACCGTGGATGAGAACTTTTGCTTCTTCAGATTCTTCAGTACCATACTGCATGATATGCGCCATTTTTTCTGCTATACAGGCTTTATCATCTGGATGAATGGAATCAATGCCGAAGATATTTACCATTTCACCTTCTGGTTTTCCAATAATAATGTCACGTTGATAAGCATTCCAGACGACAAAACGTCCTTCAGCGTCAAGCATATAGAAAGCACCGGGAATAGCCTCAATCACACTGTTGCTGAAAATCTGGTAATTCTTCGATTCATTCTGGACAGCCTTAATTTCGGTAATATCTTGTGAGATAATATAAAGTCTGGAAATTGTGCCGTCTTTTTCGGCTATCGGGTTAATTGAATGACGAATAAAATGGCCGCTTCGTTCATCTTCAAAAATGATTTGCTTATGAGTGCGGAAGGCTTTATCAGCCATTTCTTTCCGAGATTCTGCCAATTCAGGAGGAAGAAGATCATAAACGATCACATGCAAACACTCTTGTACTTGTCGGCCAAATATGTCAGCAAATGCGAAGTTCGCTTCAAGAATTTTTCCCTCACGATCAATAATAAACACTGGTTCAGCAATGTTATTGAATATGACATGGAACGCATTATCGCATTGCTGGTAATGGCTATCTCTGCAGTTTTCTTTATTGCTGTCGTTTTGCATAAAGTATGATTACTTATTTGCAATTATTTATTTATATACTGGATAAAAACAGGTGAATATGGAAACCTGAATGTTACATACCTATCCCTAATATTTTAATACGTTATCCGTATGAAATATAAACACTATTTCGAATAGCTTGTCATCGGTGGTGTAATTTACAGATTTTGTGCCTCATTGACGACCCGACTTTTTTTGAACGGATGCACGCAACAACGTAAAAATGCAATAATACTTAATATATTGCGCATCAAGCTACACTCAATCAACCTCGACCATTTTAATCTACTGCCTGGGAAAGGCGATGAAATGTTTTATAATAAATACTTATATTAACGCCTTGATTCAGGCAATCCACATCTCTTGTAATCAAAAATCATAAGTAACGGTGAAAATAGCAATTTTCGGCGCAGGAGTTGCGGGACTCAGCGCAGCGATAGAACTTGTGGATCGAGGACACTCTGTTGAGATTTATGAGAAACGCAAAATACTTGGCGGAAAAGTTTCCGTCTGGAAAGACAGTGACGGCGATTCCATAGAGTCTGGACTTCATATTGTTTTCGGAGGTTACGAACAGCTTCAGAAATACCTCAAACGAGTCGGTGCTGAAGATAATTATCACTGGAAAGAGCATGCACTCATCTATGCCGAGTCTGACGGAAGACAGTCTTATTTTAAAAAAGCAAAACTACCGAGCCCCTGGGCGGAGATGGTGGGTGGTCTACAGACCGATTTTCTCACCATGTGGGATAAAATTTCTCTTATCAAGGGTCTCTTCCCTGCCATTATAGGTAATGAGGAGTATTTTCGCTCCCAGGATCATATGACCTATTCGGAATGGCACCGACTGAAGGGCGCTTCTGAACATTCATTGCAGAAGCTGTGGCGAGCCATTGCACTTGCCATGAACTTCATCGAACCGAACGTTATCAGCGCCCGACCGATGATTACTATTTTCAAATATTTCGGTACTGATTATACGTCAACAAAGTTTGGCTTTTTTCGTAAAAATCCTGGCGATTCGATGATTGAACCAATGCGTCAGTATATACAGGGCAAGGGTGGACGTATTTTTGTCGATGCCAAGCTGAGCAGATTTGAACTGAACAGTGATGAGAGCATTCAACATGCAGTACTCCATGACGGTCACAACATTGACGCTGACGCCTATATTTCTGCTCTGCCAGTACATAACATTAAAAAAATAATACCTGTTCCGTGGCTTACCTATAAATATTTCCGTAACCTGCACGAATTTGAAGGCAGTCCGGTTGCAAACTGTCAGCTCTGGTTCGACAGAAAAATAACCGACACTGATAATCTCATGTTTTCGCAAGGCACTATTTTTGCAACCTTTGCCGATGTTTCAATTACCTGCCCTGAAGATTTCCAAAAAAATATGGGAACGGCAAACGGTGGCAGCGTCATGAGCCTTGTGCTTGCTCCAGCACACCAGCTCATGAATATGCCTAACGATGTCATCACCGGTCTGGTCATGAAAGACATTCATGAACGATTCCCAAAGTCACGAGATGCAAAGCTGTTGAAAGCAACTATTGTCAAAATTCCTGAGTCGGTTTATAAAGCAGTTCCAGGTGTCGATCAATTCCGCCCTGACCAGATCAGCCCTATCAAAAACTTCTTCCTTGCCGGCGATTATACCTATCAACACTATCTTGCCTCTATGGAAGGGGCTGCGCTTAGTGGAAAGCTGGTTGCTGAAAAGCTCATCAGCAGATTAGGCGGTTGAACAGCCAACTCCTGTTATGCAAAAAAAACAATCACTACACCGGCAAAACACAATGGTTACCGCTGCTGAGGCTCAGGTAAAGCTTCTTGAGGAGACAGACTGCGGTATCCTTCCATTCAGCAAAAAAGTTGACGAATCCGGAAGTGCTCCGCTCTCTGCCTTGAGCATCGATGTTCTTCAGATCAACACAGGCTATGCATGCAACCTGCTCTGCCGTCACTGCCATGTTGATGCCGGACCCGACCGCAGTGAGATAATGACACGCAAAACAATGCTGCATTGTCTTGATGCTCTTGAGCAAAGTTCCATAAATACCATTGATATTACCGGGGGCGCGCCGGAAATGAATCCGGAATTCCGATGGTTCATTAAAAATATAAGGAGCAGAGTGCCTGGCGCAACCATCCTTGTCCGTTCAAACCTGACACTTTTCACTGGTGGCCTAAAATATCGCGATATTCCGGAGTTTCTCAAACAGCAAGGGGTAACCCTTATTGCATCACTTCCCTGTTACTCAAAGACAACTGTCGATATTATACGAGGAAAAGGGGTTTTCGACCGATCAATTGAGGCATTGAAACTCCTCAACAACCTTGGATACGGTCAACAGGAACATGACCTCAGACTAAACCTTGTCTATAATCCCTGTGGCCCTTCGCTGCCACAAGAACAGTTGAAGCTTGAAAGTGAATACCGAACGAAACTTTTCGAAGAGCACGGTATTGTTTTCAACCAGCTTTATACAATTACGAATATGCCGATCAGCCGCTTTCTCAACGATCTGCTTGAGAGCGGCCATTATTGCCAGTATATGACGCTTCTTGCAAAGAGTTACAATCCCCTTGCAGTGAAAAACCTCATGTGTCGAACAACAGTGTCGGTCGGCTGGGACGGTACTCTTTACGACTGTGATTTCAACCAGATGCTCAATCTTCCTTTAGAAAAAGGTGTGCCGCAGCACATTAGCTTGTTCAATGAAGACAAGCTCCGCAATCGTCTGATAACCACAGGTCAGCACTGTTACGGATGTACGGCTGGATGTGGTTCCAGCTGCCAGGGAGCTCTGGTATGACAAACGAGTCACTGCTTATCATCTTTACAAAAAACCCTGAATCGGGATTGGTGAAAACACGTCTCGCCAGCTCTATAGGTGATGAAAAAGCTCTTGCAGTCTATGAAACACTTCGACGTCATACTGCTTGTATCGCTGAAAAGGTTGAGGTGAGCCGAACAGTGTTTTATTCTCACTTCCTCCCTGCCACTGATATTTTTCTCACGGATAATTATACTGCTCAACTCCAGGTTGGTGACAATCTTGGTGAACGAATGCTGCATGCAATGAGGAGAGGCTTTAATACAGGATTTCGTCATATCGTGCTTATTGGAACAGATTGTTATGAGTTAAGTGCAACTATCCTTGAGTCCGCATTCGCAGCTCTTGAAGATTCCGATGCAGTCGTGGGGCCTGCAAGTGATGGAGGATTTTACCTTATCGGATTAAACAGGCTTATACCAGACATATTCCTCGATCGTGAGTGGAGCACAAACAAGGTACTCGGCGAAACCATCGAAATACTTCTGAGACTCGATATAACACACCAACTGCTTCCTGAACTGTCGGATATCGATACGTTTGATGACCTGAAAAAAAGCCGATTATGGACCCTCGAAGCATAAGTATTATCATCCCGACTTATAACGAAGAGGCAATCATTGCTCAGTCGCTCAAGACACTTCTGTCGATAACTGAACAATCGGAGAAAGTTGAAATAATCATTAGTGATGCAAGCAACGATGAGACACCTATGATCCTTTCGGACTTCCAGGTAACCGTATGCCGCAGCGAAAAAGGACGTGCCATACAAATGAATACTGGTGCGCGTCTTGCTCAAGGGGATATTCTCTATTTTCTGCATGCTGACACTCTGCCTCCAGAAACCTTTATCGACAATATCCGTTCAGCCTCTGCAGATGGGAAAAAAGCCGGATGTTTCAGGATGGACTTTAACGACAGCAACCCTGTCATGAGCCTTTACGGATGGTTCACACAATTTCCGTTGATGGTATGCCGCGGAGGGGACCAGTCCCTTTTTATTGATAAATCTCTGTTTCATGACATCGGAGGTTTCGACGAAACCATGATGGTCATGGAAGATATCAATATCATCACTCGCATTGAACAGCACGAGCGATTCCATATTCTTGAAAACCAGGTCACCACATCGGCCAGAAGGTATCACCAAAACGGTATAATCAGACTCCAGTTAATCTTTGGAACCATTCATTTGATGTATGCACTTGGATGTGACCAGGAGACAATTATCCGTTACTACAGAGACAATATCATCGGAGAGTGAGTTAACCCGACATTGCCCGTAACAACTCCTGACAGACCATCACCCCTCATCAAAATACCTCCTGGAGAGGTAACGAACTTAGTGAATAGATTGTTATATTGAGCAAAATACGTCTAATTACTTATCCTTAACTATCTACAACTATGGCAGCAGCAGAGCTCAACAAACCGGCAGGCGCACCAAAACCGTCGGCACCGATAACACCGGAAAACAATGTCGGCAATGGGGACATGGCTAATTTGATCGGCAACGTGGGCATTTTGATTGACTCAACCATTGAATCAGTCCAGGGAATCATAAGCTCGGTAAGTTCCGCTACCGGACAACTGATTGAAGGGGTTACTTCGACTATCAATTCGGAGCCAGTCAAGGGAATCATTAATAATGTCAACTCTGTTTCCGGACAGTTGATCGAAGGTGTCACCTCTACTACCGGGCAGTTGATTGATGGTGTGACTGCCACTATTAATTCAGAACAGGTTCAAAGCTCTTTTCAAGAGCTCGGTAAATTATGGAAAAACCTGCTCGAAAATCTGAACTCAACCGTAAGCTCAGGTCAAGTTCAGAACTTGTTTAACAATATCAGTTCCGGACTAGGCCAGCTTGTGAACAATATCGTTTCACCAGGAATGCCGACAGGTCAAGATCGGCGTAAAAAGGAGATCACACAAATTCACTTTTCTCCGAAAGAAATTGTCCATGATACTCCAACTCCGGCACCTGTCCTGAAACAAAAAATCGAACAACGCCCATAAAACACTTTTTTTAAGAGTAATACCTGAACAAGAAGAGCACAATCGGAACTTTTGGAAATCCCTGATGGTTATATTGTAAGGTTTATATATATATTGTTCTTTCTTTACCCCCAACCCCTTGAAGATAGCTAAGTATGTATGTGTTGGATGAAGATAATGCTCACCTTTATTCTGGAAGAAATAAAGGTGTACCGCAAAAGAAAGTTGTGCTTATAGCTGACGACGATAATACCACTCGTCGAATTCTTTCCCATTATGTGCAAAAAATGGGGTATGCTACGGTAGAGGCAAAAGACGGTGATGAGTGCATTCAATGCATTTCTGAAACGACTTTTGACGTTGTTCTTCTTGATATAAATATGCCGAAGAAGAATGGCTTTGAGGTAATGCAGCACTTAAAAGCTCATAAATTCTCAATGCCGGTGATAATGATTACAGCATCTTATGATGTCCCCAATGCAGTAACATGCATTAAACTTGGTGCATACGAATACCTGACCAAACCCTTGGACATCGAACGGCTTGAAATTGTCATGCGTAATGCACTTGCGGAATCCTGTCTGAAGAACCAGGTTCAGGAACTGCAGAAAGAACTGAAAAACAGGGAGCTGTTTAGCAATATCATAGGAAAAAGTGCTGCACTGAAACAAACGATGGAACAGGTCAGGCAAGTCATGGATACTGACCTTAATGTGCTTATTCTCGGCGAAAGCGGCACAGGGAAGGAGTTGTTTGCCCAAGCCATTCACTACGGCAGTAAGCGGAAAAACGGCCCATTCGTTTCAGTCAACTGCGCAGCTATTTCAAACACTCTGGCGGATAGCATTCTTTTCGGACATATTAAAGGCTCATTCACCGGTGCAGACAAAAATCATATCGGCTTTTTTGAACAAGCCGACAATGGCACTCTTTTTCTTGACGAAATAGGTGACATGAATTCTGAAGTACAGGCAAAAATTCTGAGAGTGCTGCAGGAAAGAAAAATTCGCAAGGTCGGAGATAAAAGCGAAAAAAATATCAATATTCGCATCATTTCAGCCACCAACCGAGATTTCTCCCAAGCGATTAAAGAAAATCTCTTCAGGGAAGATCTTTACTACCGGCTCGAAGAGTTTCTGATTTTCATACCGACACTTCGAGACAGAGCCGAAGATATTCCTTTGCTTGCCAAATATTTTCTGGACGAGTTTGCAAAAGCAAACAACATTGAACCACTTCAACTCAAACCTGAAGCACTCAAAAGCCTGGAGCACTATCAATGGCCCGGAAATATCCGTGAACTGAAAAATGCCGTACAACGAGCAGCCGTAACCCGAAAGGGTAACACCATTGAAACCCTGCGTGCAGCTTCTGTCCCTGATTCAACACCTGCTGGCATTTCTGAGAAAAAGTTACTGGAAACTCTAACGGAGCCCAACGTTCCCACCGGCAAAAGCGACGACATGAACTCTTATTCACTTGAAGCGCACGAGCGGGATGCCATCATCACCGCATACAGAGCTTCTCGCGGTAATCTCACCAAAACAGCCCGTATCCTCGGCATAGGTCGGGCAACTCTCTACAGAAAACTTGACAAGTTCGGCCTCGAGCACCTCAAAACAAGCTCACCTTTTATTCAGTAACAGCTTGATTATTACCGGTTCCTGTGTGACCAAATCCCCCATCACCCCTTCCGGTCGTACTTAGCTCTTCAACTTCTTCAAAGCTGACCTTTTCAACTTGAGCAACTACCATCTGCGCAATGCGATCGCCATGACTAACGGTAAACGGTTCTCTACCGTAGTTTATGAGAATCACCTTAACCTCCCCCCGATAATCGGCATCAATAGTCGCGGGGGTATTGGGAAGTGATATCAGAGAGCGTAATGCAAGACCACTTCTTGGTCGAAGCTGCGCTTCATAACCTTCTGGCAGTTCAAGTGCAAAACCGGAAGGAATCAACATGGTTGTAAAAGGCTGGATAGTTACCGGCTCTTTAAGGCATGCAGAAATATCCATTCCAGCTGCATGAGCGGTTGCATAAACGGGCAGTACCGCTTGTTTGTCAAGGCGAACAATCTTTACTTTCAACATTGGCAGGAAATGTAATATTATCATGGGTTGACGGCTTAAAATATAACAGGATTAATGACAAGACCATTGGAAAGTTCAGCTGAAAAAGTCTATGCGCTGGCATTCGGCGCTCATCCCGATGACGTTGAACTGGCATGCGGTGCTACACTGCTGAAAATCATGAGTGAAGGTCATCAAGTAGCTGTATGCGACCTGACAAGAGGAGAGATGGGTACACTCGGAACTCCTGAAACAAGGAAAAGTGAGGCGAAAGACGCAGCAGTAGTTATGGGGTACCAGAGTCGCACCACCCTTGATCTCGGCGATTCAAAATTATTCTATACTGAAGAAAACCTGGCTGACATTATCCGGATTATAAGGCATTTCAGGCCGAATGTGGTTTTTGCCAACCCCCCTGATGAACGCCACCCTGATCACTCTAAAGCGTCAAAGCTGGTAACCGATGCTTTTTACTATGCCGGTCTTCAGCAACTTCCTACAACAATGAACGGGTCTCTGCAAGAGGCCCACCGACCGCAGCACCTCCTTTACTATATACAGTTCAAACACCTTGAACCGGACTTTATCGTAGATGTCTCGGAAACTTTTGATGCATCCAGAAAAGGAGTGCTTGCCTTCGGTTCGCAGTTTTACCGTGAAGGCACAACCGAGGAACCTCTAACGCTGATCAAGCGCAAGGAGTTTCTTACCGGACTTGATGCACGCGCT
This sequence comes from uncultured Chlorobiaceae bacterium, assembly GCA_903869365.1. Classification (GTDB taxonomy): domain Bacteria; phylum Bacteroidota; class Chlorobiia; order Chlorobiales; family Chlorobiaceae; genus Chlorobium. The sequence continues at coordinate 30,122 of CAIPYV010000110.1, read as the reverse complement.
CGATATTTCGGTGAACAGATCGGTGTCGTGTTTGGTGAAGGGTTCCGGCTTTCTGGCACTCTGGGAATCAGATCGTTCAGTTCCTTATTCCCCTGAAAATCGGGAAGTGTTTTTAACAATTGTAAAAAAGACTATCTTTTGGGCGATTGATCAGTATTTTCGGAATATCAAGAAGACATTATGAGGGCAGCAACCCGATCCATCGCCGTTCTGATGCTTATCGGGATGCTTTTACAAATTAACGGCGTATTTGTCTGTTATGGGCTTTTCTTTTTAAATCAGAAAGCAATTGCAGAAACAGTCTGTGAAAAGAAAAACATGGATTGCTGCGGACACTGTTTCCTGCACAAAACAATTGCCGCCACGAGCGATACAAAGCCAGCTTCATCGGAGAAACAACTTCCGACAAAAACTCTGGAAGAGCTATTCAATCTGATGCCCGGCCTTCTCCCTGACATACATCATGCTCATGTGACAGCCGCCGCCGGTCATATATTTACCTCAAATCTCTCCTCTTTTCTCCTCGATGGAGTCCTGCGCCACATCGACCACCCTCCTAACGCTTAGCTTCGCCTCTTGAACTGGAAACGCTGACAACCGCAACCTTGGGTTTTTGATAACTCAAGGTTAGGGATGAGGCGTTTGTCATAATTTATCTGTTTGGAAACAACAGACAGCGTTAACTTATCATTTTTTAATACTATGAGAAATTCAACAAACCACTTTATTCCCTTGCTAACGTTTCTGCTGATAACTGCGGCACTGCCTTTGCCGGCATTTTGTATAGAAGCGATAAGCCAGGAAACGGTTATTACTGGAAGTTCAGAAAAACCTGAGGCTCCACTGGCATCCAAACGACTGAAAACCAGTGATACTGCCTCGCTTCTCAAAGATGAACCGGGAGTCACCCTTGCCACGGGCGGGGGGGTTTCGAGCCTGCCAATCATACACGGACTGGGAGACGACCGTTTAACCATATACGTTGACGGGATGTGTCTGACTTCGGCCTGTGCCAACCACATGAATCCGCCGTTGTCCTACATCGCTCCTTCAAACGTGAGCCGCATCGGTGTTAAAACTGCTGTTTCTCCAGTCAGTTACGGTGGTGACAACGTCGGGGGCACGATTCACGTTGAATCGGATCAGCCGATTTTTGCTCAACCTGGTGATGGCATCAAAGAATCGGGTAGTGTGTCAACCTCTTACCGAAGCGTCAATCAGAGCACCGGTGCAGCATTCTCAGCCGCAGTGGCAAACAGCAGTGTCAGCTTTGGTGTTACCGGTTCAATTGATCATGCCGATGACTACAAGGATGGTCATGATAATACTGTAACATCAACCTATTATGAGTCGCGTAATCTCGGAGCTACTTTAGCCTTCAAGGGTGACGATAACTTGTTGTCCTTCAAGGCAGGCCATCAATCGATCTCTGGCCAGGGATTTGTCAACCAGTGGATGGACATGGTCGACAATAACGCTTCTTTTATCAATATCGCCTACAAGAACAGCTTCGGCTGGGGTAAACTCGATGCCAAGGCATACTGGGAGAAGACCTATCACAAGATGGATTCCGGCAAAGACAAGCTGGCCATTCCTGCTGTTCAGACGGGAATGAAGGATATGCCCATGGAGACTCGCGGTATCGACCTTGGCTATTCGTTGAAAACAGATATTCCTTTTGCTGAAAAGAACATCCTTCGCCTCGGCAACGAATTCCACCGCTTCACCCTGAACGACTCATGGCCACCGGTTGCCGGCAGTATGATGATGTCGCCGAACACCTTCGTCAATATCAATAATGGCCGGCGTGACAGGTACGGTCTGTTTGCCGAATGGGAAGCAAAGGTAAGCACAGAGGTGACTACTGTTCTCGGTATACGCGATGAACTGGTACAGATGGATACCGGCAGCGTCCAGGGGTATAACACCGGCATGATGTATGCTGCTGATGCAAATGCCTTCAATGTCCTGGATCATGCCCGCAACGACAACAATCTGGACATTACCGCTCTGGCCAGATTTGAGCCTTCATCAAAGGCGTCCTATGAGATCGGCTATGCCCGCAAGACCCGCTCCCCGAACCTCTACGAACGCTATGCATGGTCGAAAAGCTTTATGTGCAGCGGCATGATCAACTGGTTTGGTGACGGTAATGCTTATGTAGGCAATCTCAACCTCAAGCCTGAAGTTGCTAATACCTTGAGTCTCTCGGCTGAGTGGCACGACAGTGAACGCAAGAGCTGGGAGTTGAAGGTTACTCCCTATTACACGTATGTCAATGATTACATTGATGTAAATATTTTAACGTTGAAATCAACCGGCAACACCCTGCAGTTTGCCAATCATAACGCAAGAATTTATGGGATGGATGTGTCGGGAAAAGTTGGTGTATGGGAGAGCAGCAGCTTCGGACACGGCCAGCTTCGTGGAAGTCTTGGCTATGTGCACGGCCGAAACTCAGACACAGGGAACTCTCTCTACCATATCATGCCGCTGAATGGTTACCTGACGCTGGAACAGAGAGTCGCCGGATGGACCAACGCGCTTGAACTGCAACTTGTCAGCAAGAAAACAGAGGTTGATCCTCTTCGTAAAGAGCCAACAACTCCAGGCTTCGCCCTGCTCAATCTGCACACGGATTACCAATGGAAAAACCTCCGATTAGACTTCGGTGTCACTAACCTGTTCGACCGGTTCTATTATCTGCCGCTCGGTGGCATTAACTATGACCTCAACCTGGCAAACAAGCGACTCTTCTCATTCGAATCAGTTGCCGGACAGGGTCGTTCGTTGAATGTTGGTTTAACACAGACCTTCTAACCCTGAACGAGATAAAGAATTTTTTACTAACCAATTAATTGAAGCGACTCTATGAAACAGTATTTACGAATTTTTTTTACCGCGATACTTGCGCTACCGCTTGGAAATACTCTTGCAAGTGCTAACTCGATAGATGATGCCAAAACATTTTTCACCAGTGCTGAAGTAAAATTCGGTAACAATGATTTCAAGGGTGCCATAGCAGACTACACAAAAGCTATTGAACTGAATCCGAAATTTGCTGATGCCTACAACAGCCGGGCAGCTGCAGAGTTCAGCACCGGTGAAAAACAAAGCGCCTTAGATGACTTCACAAAAGCCATTGAAATTAATCCAAAATCTGCTGACAGCTACAATAACCGTGGCAGTATAAAAGCTGATCTTGGTGACAGTAAAGGAGCCACGGCAGACTTTACCAAGACCATTGAAGTTAATCCATCCTTTGTGCCTGCCTACCTCAATCGAGCTGCCATAAGACTCGACCAAGGCGATAAACCAGGAGCAAAAGATGACCTGTTGCAGGCCGCAAAACTTGGGAATCCCGACGCGCAACAATGGCTGAAAAGTAATGGTATTTAAGTGGGGCTTGGAGAGTAAAAAACGCAGTACTCCATCGCATAAGGGGTGGAGTGCTGTCTTTCCATCACCGACTATCACTTATTCACCTGCAGTGTCTCAACACTTAACAACTGTCTCAACACTTAACAAGTGTTTCAATAATCGGCTCATGGTTATGATCGGTATCGCGGTATCGCAGTATTACGGTAATAATCTATGGCGTCGTTTATGGTTTTTTTAAACAGCGGTATATCTATCGGCTTTGTAATAGTGTTATAAATATGAGCGGTATCGCCATCCTTTATAAACTCGTTAATATTATTAGCTCCAGAGACTAACATACAGATGGTGTCCGGAAAACTGGTTTTCACCCTCTTAATCAATTCAGTGCCGTTCATACCCGGCATTTGAATATCTGTAACGATAACAATAATACGGGCATTGTTTTGGCTTTCATGCAGCAAAGTGAGAGCTTGTTCGCCTGATTCTGCAAACATTTTTGTGTATGGCTCCCTGCGAAGACAACTTTTTAAGGCATTGATGATTTCGACTTCATCATCAACACACAAAACGGCAAAATCAGCAAGATTATTCATAAACATCTGAGCGACACAAGGGGTTGGTATTGGTATTTCGGGTGAAATATAAAATCAGCACTGAAACATTCATAAAAAAATTACCCCTTAAGATCATACCCTTTTCTCATGAGAAATTACATGGCATAAGCGAATCAAGCATCCCCGCAACTCTTGTCAGTTTCAGTTCAGAATTATGCAGCAAATTGTATACCGGCTTTCTGCCTGACAATTTTTCGCTGCCGATAATCCATAATGCTGCTCCAGAAGTTTATTTTTCCGCCCATCTCATTGCGGCGAGCGATGCAAGGCTGAGTATGAAAAAACCTGCAGTGAGAGGCAGTACGGATCCGTTGTAGCTCTGGCCGATTGCGGTCCCTGTAATGATTGAAATAAACGTTGAGAGCGAACCTACAACGCCTGCTCCGATACCGGCGATTTTTCCGAGTGACTCCATAGCCAGTGCGTTGAGGTTGCCAAAGAGTATTCCGGTGCCGAAAAACGTTGCAAAGAGATATGCCATGAGCGTCCACAGCGGCGGATGTCCATGATGCCAAAACGCAAGAAGAAAGAATCCGGCTGAGAGTACGCTGATTGCAATGAGCGAACTTTTTGAAAGGAACTGCATGGTATGGTGCACCACAAACCGTGCATTGAATAATGATGCGCAGCCTATCGAGAGCGCAAGAGCGGCAAAATAAAACGGAAACTCTGCTCCGAGCGCATAGATTTCCTGAAAAATCTGCTGTGCAGAATTCAGGTAGCCGAAAAAAAAGCCAAAGACAAGACCGGCGGTTATGGTATAGCCGATTGCGCTGCGGTTGCTGAAAATTGTCATCATGGTGCCGATGATCCGTTTGAACGAGAACGAGACTCTTTTTTCCTTGGACAAGGTTTCGGGCTGACGGAGGGCGAACCAGACAAGCGAGAGTAAAGTCAGAACAAGAAATGAAGCGAATATAGCACGCCATCCTGCAAGAAACAGCACTCCCTGTCCAAGGGCCGGGGCGATAATGGGCACGATGATGAAAACTGTCATCACAAAGGACATGACACGGGCCATGGCACTGCCCTCGCAACGGTCACGGACGATTGCGATCGAGACAATGCGGGGGCCTGCTGTTCCAAATCCCTGAAGGAATCTCCCCACCAGCATGACAGGAAGGGTTGTAGCGGCAAGCGAGAGCAAACAGCCAATTATGAACAGTCCGTAACCCACATAAATAGCCGGTTTGCGTCCAGTATTGTCAGACACCGGACCGTAGAGCAGTTGACCGAAAGCCATTCCAAGAAAAAACAGTGAGATGATGAGCTGTGAGCTGTTGTTGTCGATGATTCCGAGATCCCTGCCTATTTCGGAGAGAGCAGGCAGCATGGTATCGACGGAGAGTGCAACCAGCGACATCATCATCGCTGTAAGGGAAATGAATTCCGCAAATCCCAATTCCGGAATTTCACCTTTTGTTATGAAACACTTATGGGGTTGCTTCAGGAAACTGATCACAGAGTACGTTAAGAGATTCCATAATATTACAAGAGATAGTTACCTCTTGGATTTTCAATAGTTAACGTGGTCATATCAATCACTCAACCAGGTAGGTTCGCATATACGATCCGGCAAGGTCATCATGAAATCCCCAGCCAATACCACGTGTTTCATTAACCATCTGTTCCGCTCGTTCTGCAAATTTTGTCAGAAGATGCTCTTGCTTGATCAATTCCAATGCATTGTCATAAACACTGGCAACACTGTTATAAAACGGCATATCGATATCACCATATTCGTTGGTATATTTTACCCCATTCTCGACATACCAGAGCATGAGATCAGCAAGCAATTCACCGTTCGATGAATATTTTTTGAAATCAGCAATAGCTTTTTTCCCTTCGGCCAAACGCAATCGGTAACCACGTTTCGGAAAAAAAGCATATAAAATCTTATCCCGGCATTTCATGTGCAATGCCTTTTCATCCGGATTTACAGAGAAATCAAGAAACTCACGAGTTGCCTTGTCTTTGCCGTACAACTCGGCCAGTAACTTGATAAGTTCTTCTTTGTCCAGACGTGCAAGCTCTTTTTTTACTGCTCCAATCCCCATATTTTTTAAGAATTCCCCAGTTTCTCCAAAATGTCTCCTCCCCTGAATGTGGCTGAACGCTGCTGCAAAGAGATTCTTCGTTCGGCAAATGAAAACCCCATTTCCAAGAAAAATAATATACGGAATGTTGAAGCGAAACAGACCCTGCTTCAAAAATCGCAATACACGTCGGAACAGCTCTTTCTGCCGTTGAGATGAATTCTCTGTTGGCGAGCCACAAAAGTGAAACCGTTGCCAAGCTCCAGCAAAAACTCCTGCAACTGGGTGATGATTGCCTGTTCCAGAACTTGTTCCAGAGTTGCTCTATTTTTGATTTCAGTTCAGGATTGTTTTGAAGCATCGGCTTGTATCTGTACTGTTAATGGTGAAATTGTCAGTGTATTCTCATTGTCTTTTCTGCTCCAAAAAAACAGCATCAATCAATGGATTCAAATAATTTTGCTGGAACGTTTTCCAGTGTTTCAAATCTATAGGAAAGGTTGTCCTGATGAAATGGGTAGAGAAAGTGTAGGCTTCACGTGGGTAAGCTTTAAGAATCCAAGGCATGCCGGAGGCGAGGTATTCCGCCATGTCAAGATCCTTGAAAACCCGCATCAGGGTTGACGATGATATTAGGCGCTTTTTGTATTATTTACTGCGTACCAGTCTATGAGTTGTCTTATCATCTTTTGATAAGAAGTATGATGTCTCTTTGCCTCATTTTTGAAAAATTCTATACTGGATTTTTTTAACGCTATAGTAATCTTGACGTTTTCTTCCTTCAGGATTAATTGAGCAGGCGAAGGCAGAAAGTCTTTAATTACTTTTAATTCACCCAATGGTTCATCAGTATATTTAATTTTGGTCTTCATATATTTTTCTCCCTTTTCTCCAATATCCGGCTCCGAATATTCTGATGATACTGCCTCTAACGGTAAACCTTACCGTCAGTATTCCTTCGTCAACGCGACCAATACAATACAATCGATTTTCTTCATCGCTGTGTTTTATATCTTCGGCAATAATACGCTTTGGGGCTTGTTGACAGGTTGCATAACATTGACGATCCGGCCAGTTTTAATATACACCATGCTTACGCAAGAACACAGAAAGAGGAAGGCACAGAGTACATCTTCCCATTCTCAAGTTATTCGAAGTTTTCAGTACTTTACAGTTTATCTTATTAAAGAGAGTTGGCAATGGGGCAGGGAAGAATGGCAAGCTTTAAATACAATTTATTGATGATGAAAATATTCAGCCCGCGAAAAAAGCTTTTTACTGCAGCAATATTACTGATCCTTGCTGTTATCTCTTCCTGCAAAAATAACTCTGATGAACTCCGAAGTACACGGATTATTGCGGGGGTTTCGGCTGATTTCGACTATCTCAATCCCCTGCTTATTCAGCTTTCCATGTCACGGGAGGTTTGCGGGTTGCTTTATCCTGCTCTTGTAAAAGCCTCTTATGATGAAAAAAAGGGCGGTATAACCTTTTTACCCAATGCCGCAAAAAGCTGGGAGTTCTCTTCAGACGGGAAGAATGTGACTTTCCACCTTCGGAGCGGTGTCGTATGGGAAAATGGGATAAAAGTAACTTCTCATGATTTTAAATACTCCTACAGCTTATACAAGCATCCCAAAATTGCGAGTTCCCGGCAGCACTATCTCAACGACCTGCTGCTGCTTCAGGATGGAACAGCCGACATTCAGCGCGGGGTTGAAACTCCTGACGACTCAACGCTGGTGCTGCATTTCAACAAACCGATGGACAGCGACATTGTACTGGATCATTTCAACGATCTGATGCCGGTAGCCGAACATATCTTCAAATCATTTAAACCTGATGAAATCCGCATCAAGGCATCAGAAATACCTATAGTTGGCGCAGGGGCATTCAAAGTGAAAAAGTGGACTCGCCAGACAAAACTTGAGCTTGTCAGGAACCCGTTATCAATGCTGCCGAAGCCAGCCGCGATAAACTCATTGATCTTTCTTGTTGTACCGGAATACACTACCCGGCTCTCCATGCTGAAATCAGGACAGATTGATGCAATGATCTCAGCTGGCGGTATCAATCCAAAAGATTGTAAAGAACTTGCCAGGACAGCTCCTTCAATTGTCATCAAACCGGTAAAGAACCGATATTTCGACAGCATTGTCTGGCTGAATATTGATGGGGAGGAGTATCGCAACAGCGGTAAAGTCCGACCAAACGCCCTGTTTGGCAGCAAACTGGTGCGCCAGGCGCTCACCTTTGCCATTGATCGGCAATCAATTATTGACGGTTTCATGGGGCCTGAGCATGCTACCATCGTCAACACATCACTTTCGCCAGCCTACAAAGCTATAGCCAACACATCGCTTGACCCTTACAGCTATAACCCGAAAAAGGCCTCCGCGCTGCTGCATGAAGCCGGCTGGAAGCTTGGTCAGGACGGTATTCTGCAGAAACAGGGGAAAAAATTCTCTTTTGAACTGGCCGCTCCAGTCGGCAATCCCCGTCGCAACTATGCTGCCACAATTGTACAGCAGAATCTCAGAGAGATCGGAATCGACTGCCGCCTGAAATTTGATGAGAGTCTGATTTTTTTAAAGAACCAGAACGAGTTCCGCTATGATGCTGCTCTCTCCGGTATAGCCGCTGAGACTCTCCCCTTCCAGCTTATTATCTGGGGTTCCGATTTTGCAATACACCAGTTCAACTCGTCAGCGTTTCAAAACCATGAGCTTGACTTAATTATTGCAGAACTCAACCATCCTCTTTCCGATGAGCGCAAACTTGTTCTCTGGAAAAGCTACCAGAAAATCCTGCATGAAGAGCAACCGAGGACATTTCTCTATTACTATGATGAACTGGAAGGATTCAACAGGCAGATCAAAAACTGTGACGTGAACCTTATCTCCACGCTTTACAATGCCTTTGATTGGAGCATAAAGTAACATTTTTACTATATTCAACATCTTTTCTGAAAAGTAGTTGTTGAATTTCTGCCTTCACCAATGAACTCAATGTTTTATGCCCCGTTATACACCTGAACAGCTTGAAAGAAGAAATGCTTCGGTCTGGACAAAAGTACAGGGAATCCTGGCGCCCATACAATTTCTAATGTTTCTTATCGGCGTCACTGTTACCTATCTCTACCAAGCCCACATCTGGATAGACAACTTTTACTGGATTACTTTTTTTGTGATCCTGAAAACCCTGATGCTGGTGCTTATTTTTGTAACCGGGGGATTTTTTGAAAAAGAGGTCTTCGGTGCGTTTGCTTTTGCTCCTGAATTTTTCTGGGAGGATTTCGGCAGCGCCATAGCCATGATTGTTCATATATCGTACTTTATCCTCTTTTTTCTGGGACTGGATGAGACTATTCTTATCAGGACTGCTCTGCTTGCCTATCTCAGTTATCTTATCAATGCCGCACAATTCGTCATCCGTCTGCTTCTTGAAAAGCACAATGAAAAAAAGCTGAAGAACGCCTAACCTGAGCAACCCTGACAAACATTGTTATGAAAGCTAAAGCGATTGTCTTCAGAGGGGTAAGGCAGATAGAACTCTGTGAAGTTTCCCTGAAACCCATTTCGTCAACTGATGTACTTGTTGAAACATACTGGTCGTCAATCAGTACCGGTACAGAAAAAATGGCTTATAACGGGCTGATCCCTTCATGGCCGTTTATCTTCCCTTTTATTCCCGGTTATGAAACCGTTGGAAAGATCAAAGAGGTCGGCGACCATGTCAACCAGAGCTTGATCGGAAAATTTGCCTATGTTGCAGGATCTTTCGGTTACGAAGGAGTTAATGCCGCTTTTGGTGGTGCTTCGGAGTATATTGTCTGTCCGGTTGAGAGCATCACCGTGCTTGACAGTCTTGAGAATCCTGAGTGCGGTATTGCCCTGCCTCTTGGTGCTACCGCCTTGCATATTGTTGATCTTGCACAGGTTAAAAACAAGAAGGTTCTTGTACTCGGTCAGGGTGCAGTGGGTATTCTCGCTGTTGAACTGGCAAAGCATCTGGGATCGACGCTGGTAGCCGCGACTGATACGCAAAAAAACAGACTTAACTATTCAACCGCAGACTTGAAGGTGAATGCTGAAACGGACGATGTCTCTGCAGCACTTGCCGGTCATGAGTTTGACGTCCTTATAGACAGCACTGGAATCATGAGTGCGATTGATACCGGACTCAGGTTCTTGAAATTTCATGGGGTTGTTCTCCTGGGAGGTTATTACCAGAGAATAAACATCGATTACTCTCAGGCTTTTCAGAAAGAGCTCTCTTTCATTGCAGCCAAACAATGGGCTAAAGGGGATCTGGAACGGGTAAGAGAGCTTCTTGCACAACACAAACTTAACGCTGAACGCATATTTACCCATAAACACACCGTTGAGGATGATATTTCTTCGGCATACCTGCAGGCTTTCAACGACCCTGACTGCCTGAAAATGATACTGCTCTGGAAAACCTATAGTAAGCAAGGTGATAAAGGATGATAATCGCCGGAACATTTTAAGTAGTATCTGCATGGCAGCAAGAACGATAGCGATTTATGGAAAGGGTGGAATAGGAAAGAGCTTTACAACAACCAACCTCAGTGCCACGTTCGCCTTGATGAACAAACGGGTGCTGCAATTAGGCTGCGATCCGAAACACGACTCGACAACATCCCTGTTCGGTGGTATCCCACTGCCTACGGTGACTGATGTCTTCGCTGAAAAAAACGCATTGAACCAGCAAGTTGCCATCAGTGATATTGTTTTTCGCAGAGATATAGCTGATTTTCCCCAGCCGATATACGGTATCGAGCTTGGCGGACCTCAAATTGGAAGAGGGTGCGGCGGCAGGGGAATCATTTCGGGATTTGATGTCCTTGAAAAACTTGGAATCTTCAAATGGGATATCGACATCATTCTGATGGACTTTCTTGGAGACGTTGTCTGCGGCGGGTTTGCTACTCCTCTGGCCCGTTCGCTCAGCGAAGAGGTCATTCTTGTCACCAACAATGACAGGCAGTCTATCTTTACGGCAAACAATATCTGTCAGGCAAACAACTACTTCAGAACCATTGGGGGAGAATCCCGGCTTCTCGGACTGATCATCAACCGCGATGACGGCAGCGGCATTGCTGAAAAATATGCCGAAGCGGCGGGCATTACCGTCCTCATGAAAGTACCCTACAACGCCGAGGCCCGAGATAAGGATGACAGCTTTGATTTTGCGGTCAGACTGCCTGAAATCAGGGACAAATTTCAGCAACTTGCGCTTGATATTGTTGAAAACCGGATAACTCCCTGTGAAGCTGGAGGACTTGATTTTATGCGTTTTATCCGGCTTTTCGGCGATGTCAGCGATGACGCACCATTACCGGCGACTTCAGAGGAGCTTTTCGGGTTTAAAAAGAGTTCCGTTCCGCAGGAGGATATCTGCAGCAGTTCGCTTGACAATGATCATCTCAAGATGAGCAGGTGCATTGAACAGCTCAGCGCAGAAGAAAGAGAGGTCTACATGATGATTGAACAGGAGAGAAGTATCAGCGAGATTGCTGAACTGACACACAGAGAGGAATCAGCGGTCCGGGAGCTGCTTGCGAGTGCCCGGACACAACTGAAAAAACTTTTCTTCGAAAATTAGGCGTTTGCCTTTTTGGTAGCCTTTTGTCTGAGGTTCACATCAAGAATCTTCTTCCTGAGTCTGATACTCTGGGGAGTAACCTCAAGAAGTTCGTCATCATTGATAAACTCAAGAGCCTGTTCCAGTGAGAGAATTTTCGGCGGAGTCAGGCGAAGCGATTCATCAGTGCCTGAAGAGCGCATGTTACTGAGCTTCTTAGTCTTGCAGACATTGATGGTGATATCAAGACCTCTTGTGGACTCACCGACAATCATACCGGCATAGACCTTGGTGTTTGGCGAAACAAAAAAGGTGCCTCGATCTTCAAGGGCGCTAAGTGAGTATGCTACACATATTCCTGTTTCAGCAACAACAAGTGCACCGCTCTCTCGTGATGGCAATTTACCCTTGAATGGCTGGTATTCAAAAAATACGTGCGACATGATTCCCTCGCCTTTGGTATCGGTAGTAAACTCAAGATTGTAACCGATCAGGCCTCTTGTCGGAATTTCAAATTCAACTCTGACCATGCCACCGCGCAGGGTACCCATGTGAGTCATTTCGGCTTTTCTACGACCCATTTTTTCGATAATGACACCGGTATACTCCTCCGGTATATCAATAGTGACATGCTCTATCGGCTCAAGCAGGTTGCCCTCCTCATCATTATGCATAATAACTTCAGGCCTTGCAATGGCGATTTCGAAACCTTCGCGCCTCATTGTTTCGATCAGAACAGAAAGGTGGAGTTCTCCCCTTCCTGAAACACGGAAGGTATCGGCACTGTCTGTTTCCTCAACATTGAGGGCCACATTGGTCATTTTCTCTTTCATCAGCCTCTCACGAATCTTGCGACTGGTGACCTCCTTGCCCTCAAGGCCGGCAAAGGGAGAGTCGTTCACGGAAAAAAGCATGGAAAGTGTCGGCTTGCTGATGTCAAAAGAGGCGAGCGAAACCGGATCATCAACAGAGGCAAGTGTCATACCGACTGTGGCATCAGGAATACCGGCAATGGCAATAATGTCACCTGAAGTCGCCTCTTTGGATTCGATCTTCTGAAGCTTGTCGAAAAGAAATACTTTTGTTACCGTTCCCTTACCCATGATACCGTCAGGTCCTACTACCGCAAGCTGACTGCCCGGGCTTACCTTGCCGCGCTGGATACGTCCTATAGCTATCTTGCCGATGTAGTCGCTATAGTCAAGCGTCGTCACCAGCATCTGGAAGCCACCGTCGTCATGAGCAACCGGTGGAGGTATCTCCTTGATAATCATGTCGAGCAGAAGGCTCATATCGCCATCTTCATCGTCCATGCTGTATTTGGCAATACCATGTTTCGCGGAAGTGAAGATATAGGGGAAATCAAGCTGATGCTCTTCAGCGCCAAGGGCAATGAACAGGTCAAGAACCTGATCGTGAACCTTGACCGGATCAGACTGAGGACGATCAATCTTGTTAATCACCACAATAGGCTTCAAATGCAGTTCAAGAGCTTTGCGCAGTACAAACTTGGTCTGGGGCATGGGGCCTTCAAATGCATCGACAAGAAGCAGGACTCCATCAACCATCTGGAGAATACGCTCTACCTCGCCGCCAAAGTCGGCATGACCCGGAGTATCGACAATGTTGATTTTATGGTCGTTATAGACTGCTGCAGCGTTTTTTGAAAATATGGTTATACCCCGTTCTCTTTCCTGAGGGTTTGAATCAAGTACTCTGACGCTTACCTGCTGATTATCTCTGAAAGCACCTGTCTTCTGGAAAATAGAATCCACAAGTGTTGTTTTTCCATGATCAACGTGTGCGATAATGGCTATATTTCTAATATTCTTGGTCGATCTCATCTTTTTTCCTTGTAAATAAGTATATTTGCAGCTCGTATTGGCCGGAATATACATTTTTTCTTTTTAATTATGGCACAATCTTTGTTTGTGGATCAACGAATTGAAGGCCAGCAATCCGCAAAGGTCAAAGCGTTAATGCAGCAGCCATTCACCCCACTTCTAACAGGTCAATGAATAATATATTATTTAACAATCTACCGTTACTTGTCCTTAATCAGGTCGTTTCACTGCTCTACCTGTCAACGACATTTCTTTACGGAGCCCATTTTTTCAAGGATATTACATTTGCCAAAACATACAAACAGCCGCTTCTTGCACTGACAGTGCTTTCACACGTGGTGTACCTTGGTCTTCTGACCTCTCTGGAAGGCTACAAAATCAGCTACTCGACAGTCAATCTCATGACCATGGTTGCTCTCACGTTGACCATCACCTACCTGTTCATAGAATTTACAACCAAAAGTGACAAAACAGGGTTTTTTGTTATTGCCTTTGCCTCGGGTTCACAGCTTATTTCTTCAATACTGACAGCTCAGATCCCCAATTCTGGAATCGGAACCTTCAACGGCATCGGAATGGGAGTACACCTGATTGCTTCAATTTTCGGGTTCAGCGCTATAGCAATTGCCGGACTCTACAGCATTCTCTATCTGCTGCTTTTCCGTCAGATTGAGCAAAATCGATTTGAATTACTGTTTCAGCGCCTGCCGAACCTTGAAGTCCTTGAAAAACTCACGATGCATGCTGTCTCATTCGGGTTTCTCTTTCTATCAATAACCCTTTTTGCAGGAATCATTGAACAGAAGGCTTCCGGCTGGCCTATCTCCCTTTTAGAACCGAAGCTTGTCACCCTGATCATCATCTGGCTGCTTTACGGAACCAGCATTGTTATCAAGCCAATCATCGGATGGGACATAAAACATATGGCCTATCTTTTCATTTTTCTGTTTGTTTTTATCACGTTGTTGATTGTCCTGATGACGTTTCTTTCGCCGACATTCCATAAGCTGAGCTTATAATATTCGTTGTCTTTGAAAATATGTGCTTTTACGATATATTTATGGCTTATTACTTTGTCACTGGTTACAGTTTTGCCTGAAAGCATTGTGCGTAAACAGATCACTTAAACAAACCTGCTATGAACATCATTTCAGTTGGTGTCAATCACAAGACAGCACCTATTGAAATCCGCGAAAGAATCTCCCTTTCAGAAGTTCAAAACAAGGAGTTCATTACCGGTCTTATTTCCAGCGGTCTTGCTCATGAAGCCATGGTCATTTCCACCTGTAACCGTACCGAACTCTATGTCGTGCCTGCCATGCATGAAGTTACGGGTGAGTTCCTCAAGGAGTATCTCATCTCTTTCAAGGATGCACGCAAGGAGGTACGGCCTGAACATTTCTTCAACCGTTTTTACTGCGGTACCGCACGGCATATTTTTGAAGTGGCAAGCGCGATTGATTCACTTGTTCTTGGTGAAGGGCAGATTCTCGGTCAGGTTAAGAATGCCTATCGAATTGCAGCCGAAACACAGTCCGCAGGTATTCTCCTTACCCGTCTCTGTCACACCGCGTTCAGTGTTGCCAAGAAGGTCAAGACTAAGACCAAAATCATGGAGGGTGCGGTTTCGGTCAGCTATGCGGCCGTTGAGCTTGCCCAGAAGATTTTTTCGAATCTTTCTCTGAAGAAGATTCTGCTTGTCGGAGCCGGAGAAACTGGCGAACTGGCAGCAAAACACATGTTTCAGAAAAACGCACGCAACATCGTTATCACGAACAGAACTCTTTCGAAAGCTGAAACCCTCGCTGAAGAGTTAGGCACCAAACAAGTCCTTCCTTTTGAATGTTTCAAGGATCATCTTCACGAGTTTGATATCATCATCACTGCCGTCAGCACGAAAGAGTATGTCATCAGTGAGGCTGAAATGCACCAGAGCATGCTCAAGCGGAAACTGAAGCCAGTCATTATTCTTGATCTTGGATTACCGAGAAATGTTGATCCCGGTATTGCCAAGCTGCAGAACATGTTCCTTAAAGACATTGACGCCCTCAAGCATATCATTGATAAAAACCTTGAACGACGCAGTGCGGAGCTGCCAAAAGTCAATGCCATCATCGAAGAGGAACTGGTAGCTTTCGGGCAATGGATCAACACCCTGAAAGTCCGCCCGACCATTGTTGATCTTCAGTCGAAGTTCATTGAAATCAAGGATAAAGAGATAGAACGATACCGTTACAAGGTAAGCGAAGAGGAACTCGCAAGAATGGAACACCTTACGGACAGGATCCTGAAAAAGATCCTGCACCACCCTATCAAAATGCTCAAAGCACCAATTGACACAACGAACTCAATTCCGAACAGAGTCAATCTTGTACGCAACGTTTTTGATCTTGAAGAACCAAATCAGTCACACTAAATAAAAATCAGTAATTGCATTGAAAAAACAGCTCATCATCGGCACAAGATCCAGCCCCCTTGCTTTGTGGCAGGCAGAATTCACAAAAACGGAACTTTCCAGACATTTCCCTGAGCTTGAAATAACGCTTAAACTGGTTAAAACAACCGGTGACAAGCTGCTTGACTCTCCCCTTTCAAAAATCGGGGATATGGGTTTGTTTACCAAAGACATTGAAAAACATCTGATCACCAAAGAGATTGATCTTGCTGTTCACAGTTTGAAGGATGTTCCTACAGGAACGCCTGAAGGTCTTATTATAACATCCTTTACTGAACGCGAGGACACAAGGGATGTCATCATTTCAAAAAACGGATTAAAGCTGAAGGATCTTCCTCAAGGTGCGAAGGTGGCTACCAGCAGTCTTCGTCGTATGTCACAGCTGTTAAGCATGCGTCCTGACTTTGAGATATGTGATATCAGAGGAAATCTCAACACACGGTTCCAGAAGTTTGACGAGGGACATTTTGACGCGATGATGCTTGCCTATGCTGGCGTCTACCGCCTGAATTTCAGTGACCGCATTTCAGAAATCCTGCCACACGAAGTGATGCTTCCTGCGGTTGGACAAGGAGCGCTCGGCATTGAGACCAGGGTTGATGATGAACAGACAAGAGAGATTGTCCGAATCCTCAATCACTCCACCACAGAATACTGCTGCAGAGCCGAACGTGCGCTGCTCCGTCATCTGCAAGGCGGCTGCCAGATTCCTATCGGTGCCTACGGCTCGTTTAAAAACGGCACCCTGAAACTTCTTGCCTATGTTGGTTCGGTAGATGGCAAAACAGGGTTGAACAATGAAATTACAAAAACTGGTCTTACTTCTCCTGAACAGGCTGAAGAGGTCGGAATTGCTCTGGCTAAGGAACTGCTGAAACAGGGTGCAGAAAAAATTCTCTCAGAAATCCGCAAAACCCGCTGATGAAAACTGTCCTTGTCACTCGACCGAAACATCAGGCAGCCTCATTTGTAAAAGAACTGGAACAGTATGGTCTGAACTCTTTTGTCTTTCCGACAATCGAGATCAGACCGGTTTCCGGTTGGGGAGTCCCTTCATTGAGCGGATTTGACGGCGTTTTCTTTACAAGCCCGAACAGTGTCAGCTTTTTTATGGAACAACTGCTGCGGGAGTCACCGGAAGAACTGAAAAACCTTCAAAAGCTCAAGGTATGGGCCGTAGGAAAAACAACAGCTCAGGATCTTGCGGCATACGGTGTCACGACTGAGCCGATACCTAAAATTGCTGATGCCGTTACTCTGATGGAGGAGATTGGTAATGATGCTCTTGCTGGACACACGTTTCTTTTTCTCAGAGGATCTCTTTCATTAGGAACCATTCCCTGCGTCATCAACAAACGGGGAGGAAACTGTCTTGAACTCACCGTTTACGAAAACCTGCCGCCCTCACTTGAAGAGAGTACGAAAGTAAAAACACTGCTGGAACAGGGTGGACTTTCCTGTCTTTCATTTACCAGCCCGTCGACTGCAATTAATTTTTTTGAAGCCCTCGGCACCACATCTCTTCCTCCGGGTGTTCAGATAGCGGCCATAGGTACAACAACGGCAAACGCGCTCAAAAAACTTGGCCTTAAGGTTGATGTTATCCCTGAAGATTTCAATGCTTCATGCTTTGCAAAAGCCATAGCCGAAGCACTGCAGTAACTGGTATGCTATACTTGTTTTTCTATGCTCTCAAGCAAGCTTGTGCCGATGTGCTTGTTGGCACTGACAAGCCCTTCACCGGATATCGTCGTGACTCCCTGATAATCAAAACAGCATCCCCCCGCTTCAATCACTACTGGAATCAGTGCTGCACAATCCCATGGGTTCATAATTTTATCCACGGAGACTTCAGCCCTGCCCGATGCGACAAGCATGTGGCCATAGCAGTCACCCCAGCCGCGAACAAGAGCCGCATCCCGGCGAAGCAGATCTACAGGATGGAGAGAGGGAGGGTCGAGCAGATACTCACGTTCTGTATACAGAACCGTGGCTTGCCTGACATCGGAAAGAGAGGAGACTGAAATTGGCGATCCGTTGAGAAAAGCTCCGCTTCCCCGCTCGGCATAATAAAGTTCACCAAGCGCAGGAAAATAAACAACACCAAGCTGCATAAATCCGTCAATTTCGAGAGCAATCAAAACACCGTACAGGGGAACCCGATGAATAAACGCCTTGGTACCATCTATAGGATCAATAATCCAACGACGCTTATTAACGGAAGGACGTTCATCAAATTCTTCGCCAAGCAGTCCGTCATCAGGATACCGGTCGGTAATAGCGGCCCGTATAAGCTCTTCAGCTTTTCGATCCGCTTCCGTGACAGGTGTTGCATCTCTTTTGGTGAAAACCTGAAGCGATTTACGGGAAAAATAGTCCAGGGTTAATCGGCCAGCCTGTTCGGCCAATTCAACGGCAAGCTGAAGATCGGAAGTCATAGTTTTTACTCGTTATTAAGAACTTTAACAATAAAATGTAATATTATCCATTCCTACAGACTGAAAAGCAGTTATTCCTTTTTTTTTATCACTATTTAAGCACAAAAGAACGCAAAAAAGGAATACAAAGCGGCACATCACATTATCCAAATACCAAATCAACGGTATGAGGGTAGAGGTGAGATTATTCTGAAAGAAAAAAAAGCCGCATAGGCAAGTTACTTAATCAATATCGTAAAACACAATGAAACGCTTAATTGCGGAACGCGAAAAAGCTCGTCTCGGAGGCGGAGAAAAGCGCATAGAAGCACAACATAAAAAGGGCAAATTTACCGCTCGGGAACGTCTTGACATGCTGCTTGATGAAGGCAGTTTTGAAGAATACGATATGTTTGTCACGCACCGAACCACTGATTTCAGTCTTGACAAGGAGCAATATCTTTCAGATGGAGTCATCACTGGTCATGGAACCATTGATGGACGTACCGTCTATGTTTTCTCTCAGGATTTTACCGTTCTTGGCGGCTCGCTCTCAGAGACGAATGCCCTGAAAATCTGCAAGGTCATGGATCAGGCCATGAAGGTCGGAGCCCCCCTTATCGGCATTAATGACAGCGGAGGGGCAAGAATCCAGGAGGGAGTAAGAAGCCTTTCCGGCTATGCAAGTATTTTCCAGCGCAACATCATGGCTTCGGGAGTCATTCCCCAGATATCAGCTATTTTCGGACCTTGCGCCGGAGGTGCTGTCTACTCTCCCGCACTTACTGACTTTGTCGTCATGGCTGAAAAGACCAGTTACATGTTTGTCACCGGCCCGAAAGTTGTTAAGACTGTTACCGGTGAAACCATCACTGATGAAGATCTTGGCGGAGCAACAGTTCATGCAACAAAATCAGGAGTCACCCATTTTGTCGGAGCTAATGAAACCGAGGGTATCCTTCTGATAAAAAAACTGCTCAGTTACCTCCCCCAGAACAACCTTGAAGAACCACCGTTAGCCGTCTGCAGTGACCCAGCTGACCGGTTGGATGAGAAACTGAATACGATCATCCCTGCCAAGCCATCAATTCCCTATGATGTCAAGGATATTATTCATTCGATTGCGGACAATGGGGAGTTTCTCGAAGTACAGCGCCAATATGCCCGAAACATCGTTGTTGGTTTTGTTACTTTTAATGGAATTTCAACCGGCATTGTAGCCAATCAGCCGAACTTTCTTGCCGGATGCCTTGACATTAACGCTTCACGCAAAGCTGCCCGGTTTGTCAGATTCTGTGATGCCTTTAATATCCCGATTGTTACCCTTGTCGATGTCCCGGGATTCCTTCCGGGAAGTGCCCAGGAATTTGAAGGTATTATCAGTAATGGTGCGAAACTGATATTTGCCTACGGAGAGGCCACCGTCCCGAAAATCACTATTATCCTGCGAAAGGCTTATGGCGGCGCTTACATTGTCATGAGTTCCAAACAGTTGCGCGGAGATGTTAATTATGCCTGGCCTACGGCAGAAATTGCGGTCATGGGGCCAATCGGTGCTATAGAGGTGTTGTATAATCGCGACCTTCAGGCAATCGAAAACCCTGAAGAACGTGCAAAGTTTGTGTCGGATAATGCAGCAGAGTATCGCGAGAAATTTTCCAACCCTTATGAAGCGGCAAAATACGGCTATATTGACGATATCATTGAACCACGAAATACCCGGTTCAGAATAATACGTGCCTTACAGACACTTTCGACCAAGAAGGATGTCAATCCTCCAAAAAAGCACTCTACCCTTCCACTATAACCCGAAAAAGTCAATGACCGCTTTTGTTCAAATTTTACCTGTTGATCTTTCAGTAATCGGCAGGGAACATATAGGCCTTGCCGTCATCGGTTATAGCGTCGTGTTTCTTTCCCTTTTTCTGCTTTTTCTGGTGTTCACTATCATTCCGAAGTTTCTCACCCGTAATCTGAGAAAAAAGTTTCAAAAAGAGGGTGGCGAGGAAAAAACCGCTTTTGCGGGAAATATGATTCAAGGAGAGGTCAGTGCCGCAATCGCTACAGCTATATCACTCTACCTGGAAGAGCTGCACGATGAGGAAACTGCAATTCTTACCATAAAAAAAGTAGGGAAATCCTATTCCCCATGGAATTCTAAAATTTACAATGTCATTAATTTTAACCGTTTTCAACGATGAGGCGATATAAGTTCACGATAAGCGGAAACAAGTACAACGTTGAAATCAAATCATTTGACGAAAACATTGCCGAGGTCGAGGTAAACGGAACCTCCTATCAGGTTGAACTTGGAAAGGAGATCAAAACACCCCAAACCCCAAAACTTGTCAGGTACACTCCTCCAACCCCTCCAAAAGCGCCGGTACTCAATACCCCTGGCCTGAGCTTGATCAAGGCTCCCCTTCCTGGTACAATTATTGCCATTAACGTCTACCCTGGTATGCAGATTAAACTCGACCAGCCCGTCATTATTCTGGAAGCCATGAAAATGGAAAACAATGTTTTTGCAGAAAAGGACGGCACCGTTACAACAGTCAGGGTTGGCGTAGGTGATACCGTTATGCAGGGCGACATTCTGATCGAAATTGAATAACACTATTATGGAAGGACTTGTACGGTTTTTTGAACATTCCGGTTTTGTCAATGCGACTCCGGGACACCTGTTGATGATTCTTGTCGGACTAATATTCATTTATCTTGCCATCCGATATGAATATAAGCCACTTCTCCTCGTCCCGATAGGATTCGGTATCCTGATCGGTAACACACCATTCGCTGAACATGCCGGATTGCATCTTGGCATCTATGAGGAAGGCAGCGTTATGAATTATCTTTACATGGGTGTCTTGAAAGGGATTTTCCCGCCCTTGATTTTTCTCGGAATCGGCGCCATGACAGATTTTTCACCCCTGATTTCAAACCCCAAACTCATGCTCCTCGGTGCTGCAGCTCAGCTTGGCATTTTCCTAACCTACATCGGAGCTCTTTCACTGGGATTCACCAATCCGGAAGCTGCATCAATCGGAATAATCGGGGGAGCTGACGGCCCAACAGCAATATTTCTCTCTTCAAAACTGGCTCCGCATCTCATTGGACCTATCGCCATTGCCGCATACTCTTATATGGCCTTGGTTCCACTCATTCAGCCACCGATCATGCGTCTTTTGACCACAAAAAAAGAACGCAGAATTAAAATGAAACCGCCGCGCTCAGTAAGTAAATTTGAAAAAATACTCTTCCCTGTTGTCGCTCTTCTTCTTACGGGATTTATTGCGCCGGGATCGCTGCCGCTTCTCGGCATGCTTTTTTTAGGCAATCTGCTCAAAGAGTCCATGGTGACAAAACGTCTGGCCGATACAGCAAAAAATGCCATGATCGATATGGTCACCATCATTCTTGGTCTCACCATCGGCGCTTCAACCCAGGCAACCACCTTTCTTACACAAGAATCATTGCGTATTTTTATTCTCGGCGCAACTGCCTTTATGATATCAACTGCTGGCGGGGTGCTTTTTGCTAAACTTATGAACCTTTTTCTTTCACCGGAAAACAGGGTAAATCCGCTGATCGGTGCTGCAGGAGTCTCTGCTGTGCCGGACAGTGCGCTTGTTGTTCAGATTGAAGGACTGAAAGCCGACCCTGACAATCACCTGATCATGCATGCCATGGCTCCGAATGTCGCTGGTGTCATCGGTTCAGCCGTAGCGGCGGGCATTATGTTGAGCTTTTTATTGTAAAAGCATCCATGGTAGTTTTTCCCTGCAGGAACTTCGCGATGTTCTTGGATTTTCGTATTTTTGGCTTTTTAAAACCTTAATTCGTCTTCCTCTATGAGCCAGCTCGATCTACTCAATATTGTCCAGCGTCCCAGAAGACTTCGCAAATCTGCCGCAATCAGAAACCTTGTCCAGGAAAACACCTTGACGGTCAATGATCTTGTCTATCCACTCTTTATCTGTCCAGGAACCAACGTTGTTGAAGAGGTATCTTCCATGCCAGGCAGCTTCAGATACTCAATCGACAACGCAGTAAAAGAGTGCAAAGAGCTCTGGGATCTTGGAATCCAGTCTATCGACCTGTTCGGTATACCTGAAAAGAAAACTGAAGACGGCAGTGAAGCATACAACGATAACGGCATCATTCAGGAGGCAATCCGCGCCATCAAGGCCAAGGTGCCAGATCTGTGCATCATGACTGATGTGGCACTCGATCCGTTTACCCCGTTCGGTCATGACGGGCTGGTTAAAGATGGCATTATCCTCAATGACGAAACCGTAGAGGTGCTTTGTAAAATGGCAATCTCCCATGCCAATGCGGGCGCTGATTTTGTCTCCCCGAGTGACATGATGGACGGCCGTATCGGCGCTATCCGAGAATCACTCGACGATGCCGGCTTCTCCGATATCGGTATTCTCTCCTACGCCGCCAAATATGCATCAAGCTTCTACGGCCCGTTCCGTGACGCACTGCACTCGGCGCCACAGTTCGGTGATAAAAAAACATATCAGATGGATCCCGGCAATACCGATGAAGCCATGAAGGAGATCGAACTTGACATCATGGAAGGTGCCGATATCGTTATGGTGAAACCCGGTCTTGCCTATCTTGATATTGTCTATCGCACAAAAGAGCGCTTTGATATTCCTGTAGCAATCTACCACGTCTCCGGCGAATATTCCATGGTCAAGGCAGCGGCCCAGCGCGGATGGATTGACGAAGAACGCGTCATGATGGAGTCTCTGCTTTGTATGAAACGTGCCGGTGGAGACCTTATTTTTACCTACTATGCAAAAGAAGCGGCGAAAAGACTTCGCTGAACATCCTTGACAAAAGAATAACTCATTGAAAAAGCCCGGCTGCACATCTCAGGACACAGCCGGGCATTTTACTGTATAAAAACATGATACGATACTTTACTGCAGGAGAGTCCCACGGTCCTGCACTTTCGGCAATAGTGGAAGGCATGCCGGCGGGAGTCCCTATAACCTCCGAGGATATCAACGCCCAGTTAGCCCGCCGGCAGCAAGGACATGGCCGTGGAGGACGCATGAAAATAGAGACCGATAAAGCTGAGGTACTCTCCGGCATCCGTTTCGGCAAAACCATCGGTTCACCAATCACATTAGTCATAAAAAATCGCGACTGGGATAACTGGACGACCACCATGGCCCAGTTTGAGAAGCCTGATGAGAATATAGACAAAATCACGATTCCAAGACCCGGCCATGCCGATCTAGCAGGACGGATAAAATACGGTTTTGACGATATCCGGCCTGTTATTGAGCGCTCATCAGCCCGGGAAACAGCTGCACGTGTTGCCGCAGGAACCTTGTGCAAAGTCTTTCTTAAAACCCTCGGGATTGAAATAGGCAGTTACATCTCGGCTATCGGACCTGCGGCAGAACCCTCTGACAAACTGCAGCTCGACGAACTCCTCATCCGAGGCGCAGAAGCAGTTTCAACACAGGCCGACATCTCACCTGTCCGCATGCTCGACAAAACAACAGAGGCCGCAGCTCTGGCAGCTATTGACGCAGCCAAAGAAAGTGGTGACACTCTGGGCGGGATCATCGAAATTTTTATCACCGGAGTTCCGCCAGGCTTCGGAAGCTATGTACAACACGACAGGCGTCTTGATGCCGCACTCGCAGCTGCAATCATCTCCATTCAGGCTGTCAAGGGCGTTGAAATCGGAAGCGCCTTTGAGAACGCAAAAAAAACCGGTTCGCAGGTACACGATGAATTTCACCTTAGTGCGGAACATGGCGTCGCAAGAAAAACCAATCGGGCTGGCGGAGTTGAAGGGAGTATGTCAAGCGGTCAGATCATTCATCTCCGGGCAGCCATGAAACCAATCTCCTCACTGGTCACTCCCCTGCTCTCGTTTGACATTGAAACGCTGCAGCCGACCCTTTCACGCTTTGAAAGGAGCGACACTTGCGCAGTTCCCGCAGCAGGTGTGGTCGCTGAAGCAGTTGTCGCACCGGTCATCGCCAATGCACTGCTGGAAAAACTCGGTGGCGATCATCTTGATGAAATTCAGAAAAGACTTACCCTTTATCGGGAGAACATCCGCAATACCTTTTTTGCCTGACACTTCGACGGAGCCTCTTTGCCAGACATGACCAGCCCCTGGTTCATTGCAGAAGAAGGCTCCTGCCCCTCATGCCACAGAAAAAAAGCATATCCAGCGATGAACTGAACTATTATACATCGTATTTTTTGTTTTGACGATAAATTTGCGTATTTTTACGTTAAATAAAAACGTATTGTAGAAGTAAATTATACCGTCATGACTATCCTGAACGACAAGATCGAACAACAGCCATCGCGTCTGCACTCTTTAACATTGCCGATTTCAAAGCAGCAGTCAGGCATGAAAAGGATGGTAAGGAGATGGTACCGAAAATGCAGGATTACAACTGTCGCAGTGATATTCTCATTATTGCCCGAAGGCCGCACTTCTGCCTTGCCGATAGAAGGGCTTACGGCAGTTGGAAAAGCCACTATCACCAACCCCTCTTCCACTGACATGCATATCGTTCAGGAAAGCAGGCAGGCCATCATTAACTGGAACTCCTTCGATATCAGCAAAAACGAATCCGTCAACATTACCCAACCAACATGCCAATCAATACTGCTCAATCGGGTGCTGGGGAACAATCCTTCTCACATCTTCGGAACACTCACAGCCAACGGACAAATTTTTCTGGTAAACCAAAACGGTGTGCTGTTCGCCCCTGGAGCCAGCGTAAACGCAGGAGGCGTGGTAGCCTCAACACTCGCAATCAGGGACAGCGATTTCCTCTCAGAAAAATACACCTTGTTCAAGAATGGCTCTGCCGGCTCAGTAATCAACCAGGGGAACATAAACGCCGGTTTTACAGCACTTCTCGGCAGCTCAGCTGAGAATACAGGCAGTATAATCGCATCCAAAGGTACGGCAGGAATAGCCGTGGGAGAGGGAATCACACTCAGCTTTGATCCTTACGGGCTTGTTGCAATAAAGGTAGATCAGGCAACCTATAACGCCCAGATAAAAAACAGCGGTCTTATTGAAGCTGATGGAGGCAGCGTCGTCATGAGTGCATCCGCAGCTGACGCACTGCTTTCCACAGGAGTAAACAACAGCGGCAGGGTGCGTGCCGGCACTATCACAGAACACAACGGCAAGGTCAGCATTGAGGCCGGCACAATCAGCAACAGTGGGAGTATCGAGGCAGGAAACAACATTGATGCAACCGCTGCAGGGACGATGGTCAACACAGGAAAATTCAGCGCTCCGGAAATTCATGCTACCGTCAATAACCTGCTTGATGCCGGCTTATGGGACACAGGCGGCTATCCGACCGGCGGGAATATCCTCATCAATGCTTTCGGCAGCATTGAACAAACCGCCGCCAGCCATATCCGTGCCGATGGCAATCAGGGTGGACTCATCTCCATCACCGCAGGAAAAAAACTCTATTTTTCCGGAAGCGTCAGCGCATGCGGCATTGCTGGTCAAGGCGGGGAGATAGACATCACAGCGCCGGAAACAATCATTGCCGGAACAACAGCCTCAGCTGACGGAGAGAGCGGAGGCGGACGAATCTTCATAGGCGGAGGCTGGCAGGGCAACGACTTCACTCTGGCCAACGCTGCAACCACACTGGTTACTCAAAGCACCAGGCTGAACGCCAATGCACTCGATAACGGCAATGGCGGCACCGTAGTAATCTGGTCTGACCAATCAACCTCATTTGCCGGCACAATCGAAGCGAGAGGAGGAAGAAACAACGGCAACGGTGGAGAGGTCGAGATATCGAGCCATGACAGGCTTACCTTTGAAGGTAACGTCATCACCGCCGCCCCCAATGGCGAAAACGGTCTGCTGCTGCTCGACCCGCGAAACATAACTCTTGAGGTTCATCCGACAACTCAGACTTTTTATCTCACGCCGTTAGCTGATGCCAACCCTGAAGCAGGCAACCAGCATGGTTCAGGTAAAATAGTTGAACTCTCCAACGGCAATATTATTGTTGCCACTCCATCAGATGATTTTGCGGCAACCAATGCAGGTGCCGTCCGCCTCTACAAGCCAGATGGAACACTGCTCTCCATGCTGACCGGTTCAACGGCTAATGATATGGCAGGATATAGTCTCATTGCTCTTGCTGGCAATAACAATGCTGTCACCTCAACACCAAACTGGTCTAACTCAGGCCTGGCGAACGCTGGTGCAGCGACTTGGATTGATGGTTATGGTGGGCAAAACATAGAAATACGTTAAGGTATAAAACAAGCGCCAGCATTGCTTCTACAAGCTTATCCTCTTTCTTTATATTTCTTGTTTCGTTATTAATTCGCTACTTTTTGTTCCACAGTTGTTCCGCTGGACACCAAAGAATAGTGACCTTTGCTTTTTTACCTTGTTCCACAGCTTGTTCCTGATTTGTTCCGCGATTTGTTCCGCGATTTGTTCCCGATTTGTTCATGAGTTGTTCCGTTTTTGTTCCACGATTTGTTCCAGAATCTGTTCCACTGATCGTTCCTTTAACACACGATGATAAAACGATTTGGCTTTACAATTTTACCCATCATACCATGAAAGCGACACTCAGAAAACGCCTGATCGACAACGGAACCCGGTACTCTTTACGCCTTGATATCTATCCCCCTGCACCACACCCTGAAACCGGCAGACTTACCCGGTTTCTCAATCTTGGCATGTTACTGCAGGTCGACCCAAAAACGAAAGAGGCAAGACTGGAGAATAAAGAGACTATGGCACTGGCAAATGCCACCCTTACCAAGACACAACTGCAACTGCATGCTGGTCGCTATGATTTTTTGATAACGAACAAGCCTGCTGACTTTATAGAATTTTATAAAAAGCATACCCTGGAAAGAAATATTTCACTCACGACAAAAAAAAAATGGAACGTATCGCTAAGAAAATTACAGGCATTCTTAAAGCTTAAGCCAGATCAGCCTTTGTATTTTTCCGAAATCGACAAGAATCTCCTTGAAAATTTCCGAACCTACCTGCTTGAAAATTTTGCGATTAATACTGCCGGAAGTGATTTCTCAAACATCCGTACAGCCTTAATCCATGCCTATCGCAATGATATGATGACAGTCAAGATTACCGAGCAGGTCAAAGCAATACAACCACAACGGACTAAAATTATATACCTGACCAAGGAAGAATTAAACAAACTTGTTAAAACGCCTTGTGGAAAGCCGCTGATTAAACGAGCCGCCCTTTTTGCTGCCCTAACCGGTATGCGAATTTCAGATGTTGCGCACTTGAAGTGGGAAGATGTTGTTTTTGATCCAACCGGACCCTGCGTTCATTTCAGGCAGCGCAAAACCAAGGCACTCAACTACTTGCCGGTCTCTCGACAGGCAATAAAAATAGCTGCCGCAACAGATGTACCCGACAACCCTACCGGCAACTCTACCGGCAACCAAACTGACAAACCAGCTGACATACCTGCAGAGAAGCGAACTGGACTTGTTTTCCCAAGACTGATAGAACTCCATACCCAATGCAAACAACCTCATTTTAAAAATTGGATTCGGGATGCGGGTATCAAGAAAAATGTAACCTTCCATACGATGCGCCACACCTTTGCCACCCTGCAGCTTCTGGCAAATACAAACATCAAAACCCTGAGCGAGATGCTGGGGCATACCAAAATTGAGAACACGATGATTTACGCCCACGTCGTCAATGCAAGCCGACGGGCTGCAGCTGATGTCATTACCATTCCTATGGGGGGAGAGTAGAATTATGAAAGCGACACTCAGAAAACGCCTGATCGATAACGGAACCCGTTATTCATTACGCCTTGATATTTACCCTCCGGCACCACACCCTGAAACCGGCAAGCTTACCCGGTTTGTCAATCTTGGCATGTCACTGCATGTCAACCCAAAAACGAAAGAGGCAAGACTGGAGAATAAGGAGACCATGACACTGGTCAACGCTATCCTTGCGAAAACACAGTTACAGCTTCATGCAGGTCGCTATGACTTTTTGATAACGAACAAGCCTGCTGACTTTATAGAATTTTTTAAAAAGCATACCGAGGAAAGAAATATTACAAGCAAGACAAAAAGCCATTGGAAAAACTCGCTGAAGAAATTACAGGCATTTTTGAAGCTTAAACCTGACCAGCCTTTGTATTTTTCCGAAATCGACAAGCAACTGCTTGAAAATTTCCGGACACACCTGATTGAACATAATGCTATCAATACTGCCAACACTGATTTTTCATACATTCGTACAGCTCTGAACCATGCCTACCGCAATGATATGATGAAAGTCAAGCTTACCGAGCAGGTAAGAGGAATACCACAGCAACGGACAAAAATTATCTACCTGACACAGGAAGAATTAAACATACTCGCTGATACGCCTTGCGGCAATCCAATGATCAAGCGAGCTGCCCTATTTGCAGCCCTTACCGGTATGCGTATTTCAGATATTGCACACTTGACATGGGAAGATGTAGTTTTTGAACCCACCGGACCCTGCGTTCATTTCAGGCAGCGAAAAACCAAGGCAGTCAACTACCTGCCCATCTCTCTACAGGCAATAAAGATTGCCGCCACAAAGGATGAACCAGCGGAGAAATCACCCGCTGACAAGGATGCAGAAACGCAAACCGGAATTATTTTCCCAAGACTGATGGAAATCCATTGCAATTCCTACAGAAAGTTTTTTAAAGAGTGGATACAGGCTGCCGGTATTCAGAAAAATATAACCTTCCATACCATGCGCCACACCTTTGCCACCCTGCAGCTTCTGGCAAATACAAACATCAAAACCCTGAGCGAGATGCTGGGGCACGCCAAAATTGACACAACGATGATCTATGCACACGTTGTCAATGCAAGTCGACGTGCAGCTGCTGATGCCATTATCTTAGATATGGAGGAATAAGAAGTATAAATACCGAATAAAATAAATTGGGGCAGTAGAATAATAAAGTTACTTTATTATTGCTAAAGTTTTTTTAAACTAATCAGTAAAGAAATGCAAAAAACTCCACCCTCCCCAGGTAGTCATATTCATTTCATAAAAGATATTCTCAGAAGTTATAGAGACACCCATCCCGAAAAGCTTGAAGCATACAGGCACTTCCTTGATGATATGCATGCTTTGATTGCTGATTACAAGGAGCTGCTCGCCATGCTTGATGAACATGACCGGAAACAGTCTCTCCTCATACACCATCTGGCGACCGGCAATAAAAACTGAAGGAGGCGGGGTTGCGACTGCCAAAGTACAACCCCGAAACTCATTTTTTCTTTTTTTTATCTGGCTCAGACTCCAAACCGGGAATGTCCCTCAATTCTTTTTCCAGCTGCTCGATGCGATACTTCATATCTGCAAGCTTCCTTCTTACAGCGGCATTCATCTCCAGCGTTTCCTCCGTAAACTCTAATTTCTCACCCTCCATGATGTACTCGACATCAAGGCCGATCTCTGCCATTTTTTTTCGCAGTAACATCCCTGGACGATTGGTACCGATAATAACGCTTTTATCTGCTGCGGTAGAATAGCTGTCAATAATTTTCCCGAAAATCGAGAGCAGAAGCTTGTCTTTGAACAGCCTGCGAAGCTGTTGTTTCAGTATGGTATGATCAATGCTCTCGAAATATTTGCGAACATCCAGTTTTAAAAACCAGCGGTATCGGCGGTTATGCTCCCTTGCATGGTCAAGAGCGGCATAAGTGCCTTTTCCGGAACGGCT
>CAIPYV010000109.1 GCA_903869365.1 uncultured Chlorobiaceae bacterium | reverse complement strand
TTTGTCTATCTCATGAACCGATCCTACCTCGTACTCACCGACTCCGGCACCCGCATCATCCAAACCCTATCCCTCCTCTAAGCCTGACCACCATCTTACTCACCACTCAGTTCTTTCTACTTTCTACTTTTCACTCTTCACGTTCCACTACCCCAAAATCTCCCGATCCTAAGGAGACGGCCAAGCCTGCCCACGAATCATCCAGGCACTGGGTGAGGTTGTTGAATAGCATTAAAAGTTCTCCCACTTCCACTTTAAAAAGAACGTTGTTCAATAAGTAATGTTGCTGGATTCGTTATTATATGCTATATTTGCAGTAATATCATCAAAGGAAAGCTTATCGGAATTCCAGTATGCATAGACGACACTTTGTAATGGATAAGCAATTGCAGAAATTGTGAATGGTACATAATAATCATGGTGATCCCGAACGATCATTACGACAGCCCTTGGAAAGATGCCATTGAGCACTATTTTCCGGAGTTTATAGAGTTTTATTTCCCTGATGCTTATGCGGGAATTGATTGGTCAAAGGAGTATGTATTTCTCGACCAGGAGCTTCGGGCTGTGGTACAGGATGCCGAGTTAGGCACACGAATTGTCGACAAGCTTGTCCGGGTCACAGAGATCAGCGGCACCGAAACTTGGGTATACATCCATGTAGAAGTGCAAGGCACAAAGCAAGCTGAATTTGCGAAACGGATGTTTGTCTACAACTATCGGATTTTCGACAAATACGAAAAACCCGTTGCAAGTCTGGCGGTGCTGGCCGATGATCACAAGCAGTGGAAGCCGACCTTTTACGGCTATGCTCTTCTGGGGTGCAAGCATACCTTGGAATTTCCTGTAGCCAAGCTGACTGATTATGAGGACCAACTTGATGACCTGCTGGTATCGGAAAACGCCTTTGGGTTGATTACAGCGGCACATATCCTTACCCGACAAACCCGTAAGGAGAATCAGGAACGCTATGAAGCAAAACTCCGTTTGGTACGAATACTCTATCAACGGCACTGGGATAAGCAACGCGTCATCGACTTGATTACAGTTGTAGATTGGTTAATGACACTGCCAACATGGTTAGAAACAAAGGTCTGGCAAGAAATCGAAACAATTGAGGAGAGCAAAAAGATGCAATACATCACCAGCATAGAAAGAATCGGCATAGCCAAAGGTGAATCCAGGATACTGAGAAGACAACTGGAACTTCGTTTTGGCGCAATACCTGCATGGGTAACAGAGAAGTTAAGCAGCGCAACTGAACGGGATTTGGAAATGTGGAGCGAGGCCGTCCTCACGGCGTCATCCTTGGAAGCGGTTTTCAATACAGAGACTTCCCATTAATGAACGTGACTCGGGACGTTGTTTAGTAGCATTAGAAGTATCCCACTTTAACCCAAATCTTTTTTTTATTGTCTAAATAACGTATTATTACAGGGCTCTCTTTGCCTTTATCACTATCGGAATAATTATGCACCCTAATGACAGTATTTTAATAGACTCTGATACTCTGATATGTGTCATAATCAAACCAAAGGTAAGAGAGGAAAAAATCTAATTCAAATAAAATGCTTACAGTTACTATACACGACGCAGAAAGTCAACTAGCAAGCCTTGTAGAACAGGCAGCGCGCGGTGCTGCATTTATTATCAGTAAAGCAGGACGGCCAATGGTAAAAGTAATTCCATTTACATCCGATACTGAACCCACTGAGCGCCTTGGCTTCATGGTTGGTGAAATAACAGTGCCAGAAGATTTCGACCAGATGGCGAGCGGAGAAATTGCAACCTTATTTACTGAAAGCAATACATGAACCTTCTCCTCGATACTCATATTTTGTTATGGATTGCCGCGCAACCAGACCAGTTATCAAATGAATGCCGGGAAATGCTGTTAAATCCTTCTAACAATTTGATATTCAGTGCTGCAAGTCTGTGGGAGATTAGTATCAAAACAGGAATTGGACGATCTGATTTTAATGTTGACCCCATCAGATTACGGAGAATGTTACTGCAACATACCTATAGAGAACTACCTATAAGCGGTGAACACGCTATTGCCTTAATGGCACTTCCATCATTACATAAAGACCCGTTTGATCGTATGCTTATCGCCCAAGCCCGTATAGAAGGAATGTTGCTCATCACTTCAGATACAAAAGTTGCTGCGTATGGAGAAGGAATTCGACAGGTATAGGGTGGAACTTGGGGAATATATAACGTTGTTGAATAGCGTTAGAACTCTTCCAATGGAGCCTGGCCGGAGAAACACGGTCATCTTGACTTTTCTATACGTTGTTCAGCCTATTGAACTTGTTTTTGTCAGACTTCGGTCTCTACAATGCACAGTGCACTCATCTTTCTTTCTCAGACTTCGCCGATGGATGGGAATCGCAAAAATTATTGTATAATATCCGTAGATTTACCTCTGGTTTAATCCTGCCGGAAATATTCAGTGACCGGGGATTTTCTCAAAACAGAGACTGAAACTATGCTTATCAAAGATCGTTATATAAACCCCTTCACCGACTTTGGCTTCAAGAAGATTTTTGGTTCTGAAGTCAACAAAGACCTTCTGATAGCCTTTCTGAACACCTTGCTGCCGGCTGAGGCGGGAACAGTTGCAGACCTTTCATTTTTGCCTAACGAACGGGTTGGGCGTAGTGAATATGACCGGCGGGCCATCTTTGATCTCTACTGCGAAAATGAAAAGGGCGAAAAATTCATAGTGGAGATGCAGCGGGCGAAACAGAACTACTTCAAGGATCGATCGATTTTCTATGCCACCTTTCCTATTCAGCAGCAGGCTCAGAGTGGGTCGTGGAATTTCTGCCTCAAGGCAGTGTATATGGTCGGTATTCTCGATTTCGTGTTTGATGAGGATACAGCTGACAACGATGTGGTTCACCACGAAGTAAAACTGGTCGATCGAACAACAGGCGCAGTTTTCTATGATAAACGAACCTTTATCTACCTCGAACTTCCAAAATTCACCAAAACCCGTCTTAAAATGCTTACCTTTATTGATATCGAATAGCCCATTTTGTCTCCTTGGTTGAGGCGACATCTATAGTAACACATAGGGGGGATAGGGAACGTTGACAAACTTAAAGGTGATTTATAGGGGTATTGGTCAAGAAGGGTGAATAGAAAAGATCGTATAGTCTATAAAATAGAAGACTCAATTGTAACAGTCTATGTCCTTTCGCTTCGAGGTCATTATGGTGACTCATAGCAAGTAAGTGTAATTGATTCTCCCAATCAGTTGACCAAATAATACAAAAGCTTGACAACCTGAGCCGTCATAAGCAAATTTACAAAACGAACCCATTCACCAAGTCCAGTTGGCAGGTTCTTATGCTATCTTCAAAATTGCGCGTGCAAGCCAAAGAGATGCGTGTAGAGCAAATTGGCAATGATCTTTGGTTGCACCCGGAAATACCAGCCGAGCAAAATATGGGGCAGTGGTTATGTCAGTTTTATGCCAGTACCGAACCCTTGCCTGTTGATTTTTTATTTTTTTTCATAGAGCCCCTCGACTACCTCCCCTTTGTCTATCTCATGAACCGATCCTACCTCGTACTCACCGACTCCGGCACCCGCATCATCCAAACCCTATCCCTCCTCTAAGCCTGACCACCATCTTACTCACCACTCAGTTCTTTCTACTTTCTACTTTTCACTCTTCAC
>CAIPYV010000108.1 GCA_903869365.1 uncultured Chlorobiaceae bacterium | reverse complement strand
CAGCTAATGCCTCAGCAACAATTCTTACTCCGATCGCTCTGACGAATACGACTCCTTTAGCCTTTGGGACAATCGTTCCTTCTACCTCAGCTGGAAAAGTGACCGTTGCTAATGATGGAACCCGTTCCGGCTCAAATGTGGTGCTCATTTCAACGGCCAGTACGAACGGTAGCGCAAGCAGCGCAGCAGTATTTGATATCACAGGTGAGAAATCGAAGCTTTATTCTGTTACCTTACCAGCTGATAATTCAGTTAGTATCTCGAGCGGCAGTGATAAAATGGTGGTGACTTCTTTTACTTCCGATGTTGCTACTGGAGGCAATAAACTAACGGGCGGAACAGATAGCTTCCGTGTAGGTGGAACGTTGCTTGTTGGTGCAAGTCAGTCTGCCGGTACCTATACTGGCACTTTTGACGTAACGGCCCAATATAATTAAAGATCCCTCGTTCTGTTGTTGTCCTGCCATACAGGGTGGTGCTCCGAAACACTTGCTTTCGGGTTCACCCTGTACTATATTTCCTCCTATCCCCTGTGAAATATCGAAATCTTACGATACGCAATCATCATTGCAACCCCTCATTTTCACTTCTGGCAGGCAGGCCAGGGCTATTCATTACAGGATCTGCCAAATATAACCTTCCTACGATAACCCATCTTTCTTGGCAAATCACAAATTGTCCTGTGGCTGACATGGTGACCTTTGCACTTGAACTCTTCTCCCAGTCGAGACAAGGATTCACGTCTGCTACAGTTTTACCCAATCAGATACGGTAATAACTTTTCTTAATAAGAGCAACATTGTATTACAAGTGGAATTGTATGTATATGAGACATAATGAGGCGGTTTAAGGGTGCTCAGCTATAAAATTTTGATTTCTTTGATAACTATTTATAACATATTCAAGAATAATGCATAAAATCTTTTAAGTGATATAAATAAAATAAGATATGATATAGATTTTTGATCATTACGGCTTCGTTTCTTAGAGAATTATAGCGTGCAGTAATACGTTTTGGCACGATAATTGAATATTCTATTATAGAAACAGTTTTTTCCAAATGTATTTATGAAAGCGATACATATCACTTAACTCAAAAGATTGAATCATGAAAAACAAAATTATTGCCCTCTCATGCACAGTTGCAATGCTCGTGTTCGGAAGTGAAGCAAATGCAGCAACATCAAATACAGCTTCAGCTAATGCCTCAGCAACAATTCTTACTCCGATCGCTCTGACGAACACGACTCCTTTAGCCTTTGGGACAATCGTTCCTTCTACCTCAGCGGGAACAGTGACCGTAGCGACTAATGGAACCCGTTCCGGCGCAAATGTAGTACTCATCTCAACAGCCAGTACCAACGGCACAGCAAGCAGTGCTGCAGCATTTGATATCACAGGTGAGAATTCAAAGATTTATTCTGTAACTTTACCCGCTGATAACACAGTTAATATCACCAGCGGCAATGACAGAATGGTGGTGAATTCCTTTACTTCCGACGTTGCAACTGGCGGCAACAAACTAACAGGTGGTAAAGATAATTTCCATGTTGGCGGAACCTTGCTTGTCGGTGCAAGTCAGGCCGCTGGCACATATTCCGGTACTTTTAGCGTAACAGCGCAATATAATTAAGCCACTCGTTGATTTCCATACAGGGTGATGCTTCGAAACACTTGCTTTCGGGTTCACCCTGTACTATATTTCCTCCTATCCCCTGTGAAATATGAAAATCTTACGTTACGCAATCATCATTGCAGCCCTCATGTTCACCGCCGGCAGGCAGGCCAGGGCCGAAGAGCCTGCATCCCAGGGCTATTCACTCCAGGATCTGCTTGTCACCCCGACGAGGGTTGTTTTTGAAAAGGATATGCGTTCCACTGAACTTGCGCTCGTCAACCGCAGCGACAAGGTACGGAGCTATGCCATCTCTTTTGTCCAGTCCCGCATGACTGAAACTGGAGATATCAAAGAGATACCGAAAGAGGAAATCCAACCATCAATCGAAAACCGCTTTGCTGACACCTTTGTACGCTTTACGCCACGGCGTGTTGTGCTCGAACCCCGTCAGGTACAGATGGTGCGCATGCTGCTGCATAAGCCTTCCGATCTTGCTGATGGTGAGTACCGTTCACACCTGAGTTTTCGGCTTATTCCATCGGCTGATGAAGCAGCCAAACCCGATTCAACCAGCAGCGGTATTCGCATCAAGCTGATACCGATCTATGGCGTCACGATTCCTGTCATTGTTCGCCAGGGTTCACTGACGGCTACAGCTCGTCTGAACACTCTGCACCTTGAAAATAAAGGCGAGGGAAGAACTCTTCTTTCATTGACCATCGAACGCGAAGGCAGCCGCTCAACTTACGGCGACATAGAGGCAGTATGGAAGAGTCCCGGAAGCAAGGCACTCACCGTCGGCATGATAAAAGGCATAGCCGTCTACACCCCCAATACAAAACGCACGGTGCTCTTGCTTCTTACTCTGCCAAAAGGCCAGAATCTTCATGGTGGGCAGTTGAACGTTCGCTATATCGATCACGAAAATGGCGCTGAAAATCTCCTCGCCGCGAGTGAAATTGCTGTTCCATAAAGCAACCGTTTTTACTTGGACAGCTCTCTTTGGTCTCTTTTGCCTCTGCTTTATGAATCTCTTGCTCTTCAGACCCGCGTATGCTGAAGCAGGCGGGCAGCAAGAGCAGCAGACTAACCTTATTGAAGACGATCTTCTTCTCTGTATTGTTCGGCTTGGCGGTAGCGTACTCAACGGAACTCTGGTCACTTATGCGACTCCTAAGGGAATATTTCTTCCACTTGGTGAGATCAGCCGCAATCTTGAACTGGGCATTACAGTCGACCCCGCCGCTGGAAGGGCATCAGGATACAGGGCCAGTGCCTCACAACCCTTCCAGCTCGACATGCGCAACTCTTCTCTGACCGTTTCCGGCAAATCTTATACTTACAACCAGGGGATCGTCGTTATCATGCCGGACGATATCTATGTCGAAAGCAAACTGCTCGGCGAGTGGCTTGCCATGCGTATCGACGCCAACCGCTTTGATGCAGCAGTTGATCTTCGTCCCTTTGAACTCCTTCCCATCCAGCAACGCATGGCACGCAACGAGCGGGGCTCCAATACATGGGGATATGGCAGCTACAATGACCTCGGTTATCCTCTCCGTGCAACCCCATACAAACTCTTTGGCGGTCCCAGTATCGACCTCTCACTTTCCACATCCCTGAGTGGAGCGCCGGATAAGAACATCAGCATCGGAAACGGTCTGAGTTATTTCACTCGTCTCTCTGGTGATATCTTATTAATGAGCGGTCAGCTTGATCTCTCAGGGCAGATAGCAAAACCCGGCCAACTGGTGCCCTGCGTTGAGAACGGGCACCTGCTCCTTCAGCGGGAAAACCCCTCCGGCGGCATGTTGGGGCTGCTTGATGTCAAGACCATTCAAATTGGTGATATCGGCCAATCTTCTTTGCCGCTCATCGGCAGCACCATCGGACCTGGAATATTAATCAGCACCTACCCTCTGACCCAGTCATCGTTGTTCGACAAGCTGACCCTCAGAGGTTTCCTTGCCAAAGGGTGGGATGTCGAACTGTACAGTAACGGCAAAGTGCTTGACTACCGTCCATCAAATCCCCAGGAGAACTATGCGTTTGTCGATATTCCCCTCGTCTATGGCCTGAATGAACTGAAACTGGTCTTCTATGGCCCTCAAGGTGAACGGCGGATTGAAACCCATATCTCCAATGTCGGGCGCAACATGATCGAACCAGGCAGCTGGAATTATCAGGTGACGGCTACTGATGCATCAAGGGCTTCGCTGCAGTCACCAGCAACGACACTTTTTGCTCCCTTCATGACATGGAAAAGTACCTTTGGCCTCTCTAAATGGCTAACAGCCAGTAATTACCTTGCTTCAGCCATCATTGGTAATGAACGCCAGACATTTGTCGGAACAGGCTTCAGCAGCTACCTGAAGATGATGCAGGTCGATCTGCAGGTAGACCAGAACCTTGCCACAAAACAATGGGCCAGGCAGGCGGGAATCTCCACAAGCATCGATCCGCTGACGATCTCTTTTCTATTGCAGGACTATGACAGCGGCTGGCAGACAACAACAGGATCAGTTGCCTTCCTCAGAAAGTGGGATACTCGCCTGGATGGCTTTCACCCCATTCCCTTTTTCACCAACTCCCGTCTCTCAATGGAGTTTGTCCAGACAGAATACAGTGAACTCCGCACCTCAAAGGTAGTCCAGCTTACAAGCCTTAACCAGACCAGGGGTATCAACCATACGCACACTCTTATGTTTAGCCGGATGATGGATGGCAGCGTAGCCAGCGATTCTCTTACTGGTATTTCATATTTCAGTCTGATGCGCCAAAACATCTCCTTAAGGGCCCAGCTCGGCTACGAACTCTCTCCCCAGAAAGTTATCAGCACTCTCGGAATCAGCAGCGACCTTCACCTTCCCCACGAATGGATGCTGGTGGGCGGGATGACTTACGCCCTCCAAAGCAATGCCATAACAGTATCAACAGCTCTCAATCGCACTTCAGGTGCTGTTGCACTTGGAGTTACAGGCAATTATACTCCCGGCGGAGCTTGGAATGCAGGCCTGCAGCTCTCCACAAACCTGAGCCGTGAGACGAAAAGCGGGCAATGGAAAACCGATGGAAGCATAAACAGCCAGCAGGCGGGAGTGTCTGCCCAGGTATACCTTGACGTCAACCGTAACGGAAAGTGGGATCTTGAGGAGACGGCCCTGCAGAATGTCGGATTTTTTGTCAATCAGCAAAATAACCGTACCCTCACAGATGCAACGGGCCTGGCTTTTCTTCAGGGCCTGGCTCCCAATGTACCAACCGATATCTCTATTTCACCCTCCACCTTAAAAGAGCTCCTATGGGTTCCTGCGGATAAAGGGTTGCGGGTTGTACCAAGGCCAGGATATCCCGTGCCTGTGCAGTTTCCCGTATGGGTCACTGGTGAAATAAGCGGTACGGTATACAGAAAGATCAACAATCTTCAGAATCCAGCTTCAGGCATTACCATTGAAGCGATTGACAACATGGGGAAAGTGGTTGCAAGGGTACGGTCAGAATACGACGGAGTCTATACACTGGCAGCACTGCCGACAGGAGCCTATATTGTACGCGCCTCTCCCGAACAAGCCGCAAAACTCGGAACCACCAAACCGTTTAAAGAGGTAAGCATTCCGCCCGAAGGGGCGTATATCGACACCTTAGATCTTGTACTCGAAGAACCTTCAGTCGAATTCAAGGGTACAAAAGGTGTTGAAGCACATGACTGACACTATTTGATTCATTCAACAACCCTGCAACAGGCGAATTTTTTATATGTTATCTTATACCTATATTATGGGAGATACGAAGAAACCCTGGCAGCGCATCAATAAAAAGCTCTGCCGATAATGAATCAGCAACAATGCAAGGAATAGCCCGTTACACAACCCTGTTTGCACCTGTTATCTTTTTTTTTGGAGGCATTTTTATTGTCATTCTCCTCAATAAATTTATCGGGAAGGGGATGAAGCCCAGTGATACAAAACCTGAAACCAAGCAAAACCATGTCGAACGAAACCATAGATGATGTAACCGGCGGAGTCAACGCAATAACCGGATCTGCAGGCCGAATTGTAACGCAGCAGGTAGAACTGGTCAACCTTGCCATTGAATCGGTTGCAGAGCTTTTTGTGCCAATCGGCAAAACAGCATCCGATCTTGTTACAGGCTCACTTACCGCTCTCAATCAACTTCTTCAGAATGCATCCTCACTTCTCGCACAAAAAAAAGAAAGTTGACTCAGTCAGGAATTCTGCGCAGATAGGCCGGAGTATCCGGTAAACCTTTTTGAATTCTATCGGCGCACAGCTCTTTATTTTCTGTGAACAATGGATGTTGTTTCTGACAATCTCCTTCATGAAGTGGTTGCTGCCTTCGGATATAAGCTGGAATGGAGTAATCAGTTGTTGAAGCTTTCGACGTACCGTAACCAAAGGTATGTGATGCCAGATTATTTCCGGATCCTGAACTCTCCTGCCATTCCTCTTCAACCCTCTTTCTTGTGAAACCGGTGACAATGACCGTTATCCTTGTTTCCCCCGATATGCCTGCCTCGTCAATGTAGCCGTTGATAATAGTGCTCTCATTGCCCACCTGCCCCTCGATATAGGTCATGGCCTCAGACATATCTCTCATGGTCACTTCACCGGTAATGTTGATCAGAACCCCCTTAGCGCCCTTGACAAGAACCCCTTCAAGCAGAAGATTGTTGAAAGCATCCGTTGATGCCCTTAAGGCACGTCGTTCGCCTGATGCAGCAGCAGTACTGATAACAGCCTCACCCGCTTCCCTCAATAGTCCACAGAGGTCACCAAAGTTGACATTGATATGGCCTCGGCTGTTGACAATATCAGCAACTCCTTTCGCCGTCCTGAACATGACATCGTTTGCCAGATTGAAGGCCTCTTTAACGGTTGTGTTCTCCTGTGCACCACTCATGATCTTCTCATTATCGACAATAATCAGCGTATCGATGTAATTACGCAGTTCAGCCAGGCCATCCTCGGCTGTCTTCGCCTTCATTTTTCCTTCGCAGTTGAACGGCTTTGTTATAAGCCCGAGAGTAAGTATGCCCATATTTCTTGCAATCAGGGCAATCAGGGGAGCGCCCATGGTTCCGGTATCTTTGCCCATCCCTGCTGCAATAATGACAATATCGGCCCCATGCAGATGAGCAGCAATATGCTCGCGGTCCTCTTCAGAAAAAAGGGGATTGTTCAAAGGGCCTTTCGGAAAAACAGCAGCAGGATCAATTCCATTCGCAGGGTGTTTACCGATTCTCACCCTGATCGGAGCTTTTGAAATCAGCAGTTCCTGCGGTTCTGTATTAAAGGCGATATATTCAACTCCATTGAGGTTATGCTCAATCATAGTGTTCAACGCATTGCACCCACAACCGCCGATGCCGACGATTTTGATGGATATTCCTTTGCATTCCGCGTTTTCAAACAATCCTGGGTCAAGTTCGAATGCCATGTTCTCAGCCTGCTCTTTTAACGGTTGGTGTATAGAAGGGTTTCAACCCTTGTTCAGATGAGGTATCTTAAAGTGAAATCTGAATCAAATGTACTGAATGTAAAATAACATTCCAGTTCTGCCAATCCTTCTTTCCTCCCACAGTTCATCCTTTTTTTCTCTGTCATCCCGACAAGGGAGGGATCTATCAAACCAAAACCATGACTATGATCAGTAATAGACCATCGTATAGAACAGGTTTTTTTTGATCTCATTTATAACAAACTGGTAGCTTTTCCCGTTGTTCCACCAGAACAGCGCATTCCACCATAGAGGGGTTGTAGGTACCAGGATAAATGTTTTAGATGAACCTTGAAACGCATTGCTCCATGTCTGGTAAAGACGGAGCATGTGCGGCGGGTCGCTGACCACAAGTGCACTATTCCATCCTTTTTCTTCCATGGTATCAGAAGTGTTTTCAGCCTCCTCCCAGGTTGTTGTGGATTTGGCATCAACCTGAATTGCATTTTTAGGGATTCCGAGCCCCATCATTCGGCGTTCCCTCCAGTTTGGATGATTAGCACGGTAGAACCGTTCGTCAATGCCCGTTAAAATGACATGAGAAGCATATCCAGCTTTGTACAACTCAGCTCCTTTACGTACCCTGAGCCCGTTATCGCCGCCAAGCACAACGATGACATCTGATTTTTTCGGATTCCCTGCATGATGCGAAACAATAAAGCCAAGGCTTAAAAAAAAGAGTATCGCTGCAGAGCATACCGACAGAATAAAAATCAAAGTCAGTTTTAAAAAGACATTCATAGACTTAAAGGGGAGGTTAATTCCCCAATTTATCTTTTTTGTCCTTCAAATCCGCAACTACCCTCTTGAAAGTGAATAAAGGGCATCTCTACTTATTCAAATGGAATATGAAAACTTTCCATTGCTTGCAGCTGGAAACGGAACGGAGGGGATTGTAAGGATCCGAGTGGATCGTGTCATTACTGCCTCGAGCCTGTCATGCCGAACATCCTCTTTATCTCATCCGCAGTACAGGCTCATAGAACAGAATCAGGAAGGTTCTGAGTTATCAGCGTTAGTCTCAGGTTGAGCAGAGGGATTGGTCAATGTTTCTCCGGGCACGTTAAGTAATCGCACAGCCCCGGCAAAGCTCTTGTCAAAATAGCCTTGCTTCAGTTTATCTTCGGTAATTCCTTTCGAGAGTGATGAATGAATAAAGGTATCATTGCCGATAAATATCCCGACATGGTTGATGTGCCGGCCACGTGTTTGAAAAAATACCAGATCCCCGGGCTGCAGCTCATCCTTGGCGACCTTGTTGCCGAGAGAGGACATCTCTTGTGATGAATGGGGAAGATGCATGTTGAATGCCTTGTCGTACATGAACCGTACAAAACCAGAACAGTCAAATCCAGCAGGGGTTTGACCGCCGGACCGGTATCGGGTTCCAAAATAATGGATGACATCATTAAAAAACGTTCCCATGTGACCGAAAGCCTGATGGGGTTGTTCTGAACTTTTTGATCTCTGTTGCGGTTTTAATGTTTCTGTCTGAAGGTCACAAAAAGCAGTT
Source organism: uncultured Chlorobiaceae bacterium (assembly GCA_903869365.1). Taxonomy (GTDB): domain Bacteria; phylum Bacteroidota; class Chlorobiia; order Chlorobiales; family Chlorobiaceae; genus Chlorobium. The sequence continues at coordinate 11,158 of CAIPYV010000108.1, read as the reverse complement.
AAAGGTTGCGCAACCTGAACTGCTGATAAAGCAAAAAAAAGTGCAAGAGTACGTAAAGGCTTCACTGTTTTTTTCTGTAAATGTAAAGGCATAGGCTCTGTGTTTTAAGGGGTTCAGGGCTTTGTCTCACGCTAAAAAAATTAATCTTAAATTATAAGCAGATATCTGGAAATATCCCAATGATTTACGGTATAAAATGATTTTTTCCTCTGCAAGCTTCCTGTTATTGGTGATGAACTCATAACTATAAACTTAAATAACCGTGGCATCCATCGAAAAGAGTGGGTTTTTAAAGCGGAACTTAATGATCAGGGACGAACACCACTCGGAAGCCAATGAAGTCGTCACTGTAGTCGGGGGAACTGAGGTCACGAGTAGCCGTTCGACAGTACCCAGCATTGTCGTCCCAGCTCCCACCACGAAGCACATGGTCTGAACCAGTTTCCGGTCCGGCAGGGTTTTCGACAACACCACTCTTTTTACAGTCATCATAATATGTTCCACCAAACCAGTCGCTGCACCACTCAGAAACATTGCCGTGCATGTTGAACAAACCCCACGCATTGGGTGCAAAACTGCTTACCGTAACGGTGTTTTGGCGGTATACCCCTTTCGGATTATTGTTGTAGGTATACTTGCCATAATAATTTGCCTGATCAGTTGTCAGGTTTTTGCCCGTATTAAAGGTTGTTGTTGTGCCTGCTTTGCATGCATACTCACGCTCCGCCTCCGTAGGAAGTCGAAACTGTTTACCCGTTTGTGCCGACACTCCTTTGCAATAGGCTTGAGCATCATTCCAGCTCACATGTAATACAGGATGGTTCTCTTCGAGCCGAAACCAGCGACGCCAACGATCCCACCAATGCCCAGATACTCCATGACGCCAGTTTACTCCTTCACCTTTTTTCACGCCATTATTGGAGAAAATAACGCTAAAGCCGCTTTTTTCAGCATCTGTCTGATACCCTGATGCTTCCACGAATCTCCTGAATTCGGCAACAGTAACTGCATATCTGCTCATGTAAAAGCTGCTCACCCGAACGTGATGCTGAGTCTCGCTGTAGTCAATACCATTTTTCTGCAAAAACGCTTTAACTTCAGCCCTGCCAACTTGACTCACAGGGCTCCCCATTATAAATTCGTCGCCGCGGATCAATACGAAGTTTTCCGGCTCATAGATTACCGTTGCAGTATGTAATGCTGTACTGAAAATAAGCAACACCGCGAGAAACAAAGCAGGAATGGGGGCATTCATGGCTTATGGTTTCAACTTGTTTCATGTAATAGTGATTACATGAAAAATCAAAGCATGTGGTGCGAAATGTAGCATTTTGTAAGGCATTACACAAAAAAGAATTACACACACTGCATCGCAAACGGAGTCTTCAGACCGTTTTTATTTTTTATCGGACACTACTGCTTTATGATGAAAATGTTTTTCAAGATATCCGGAAGATCGTTATAATAAACAGATAAACAGGAAATCCAGCCATAGTTTGGTTTCATGATATAAACTCATTGCAGAGATGAACGAAGGTGATACGTTCAGCAATCCGCTTTCCGAACAGGAGTTGCTTGAGCTTGAAGCGTTTCTGATATCGGAGCGAGCTTCGGGCAACGCCATGCCGATGGACGCCCTGGACGGGTTTCTGACAGCTCTTGTTATCGGACCAGTAGCTGTTTTGCCCGATGAATGGATTCCGTTTGTTTTGGGCGACGAAAAGGATGAAGATAGTGCTGATCTCGAAGAGGCAGAAAAAATCATCAGCTTTCTCATGCGATATATGAATTCGCTTGTTGGTGGTTTTCAGCTTAATGCAGACAATTTTGTCCCGATTTTCCAATGTTGTGAGTTTGAAAACAGGGAGGATGCAGATGCTGCGGCAACATCCTGGGCTCTTGGATTTATTTTAGGTATGGAGCTCCGTTTTGAAGAGTGGAAGCCTCTTTTTGATGTAGCGGATGAAGGTAATGAAGAGGAGGAACTGATTCTCGCACCGATTCTGCTGCTTGCAGGTCAGGAGCATGATGCCCATCAGTTGACGGAAAGTGACAAGGATATACTCAAAGAGCTTATAGCTGAAAGCGTAACCAATATCCACAGGTTCTGGCAGCCTTATCGCACAGACTCTCATCAAAATCAGAACGATTTTCCATCCAGCCCTGACAGGCAGTAAACCTATCTATCTTTCAAGAGATTGCGGAGAAGCCGGCCTGTGAATAAGAAAAAGACGGAACTCTCTCTGGGCGTTGTCATCACCGGAGGAAGTGCTGGTCTTGGGTATGCTCTTGCTTCAGCGTTTCTTTCAGCTGGCGATCGTGTTGTTATTTGCGGTCGGAATCTGCAACGGCTTGAGACGGCCTTACAGAGCCTCCATCAGGCTGTTCCACAGGGAGAGGTGTATGGAATAGGGTGTGATGTTGGTGACCCTGATCAATGCAGAGCACTTGCAGCATTTGCGGCGAATCAACTCGGAAAAGTTGACCGATGGATTAATAATGCCGGTACCGCGGGGCAGTTGAAACGACCGTTATGGGAACTTGATGCAGACGATATTCTGGAAACCTGTACGACCAACCTTTCCGGCTCCATCATGATGAGTGCGGAAGCTGTCAGACTTATGGCAACGCAGTCCCCGTCATCGAAAGCGATCTACCATATTTTCAACATGGGCTTTTCATCCATCGGAGCAGCCTTTTCACGATCAGCCGTGCATCATAAGGCATCGAAAAGGGGGGTGGCGGAATTGACACATTTTCTTTCCGGAGAGTTGAAAAGTGCTGGCCTGTCAAGCATAGGCGTTCATGAACTCAGTCCCGGTCTCGTTTTGACTCATCTTCTCCTCCAGGATGCTTCACCCGATGCGAAGAAGTTTTTCAGCGTCGTCGCAGAAAGTCCTGAAAAGGTCGCCTCTACTCTTCTGCCGAAAATACGATTGATTACCGGCAGCAATCGCCTTGTCCGGTATCAGCCGTTGGTGATGACTTTTTTCAGAGTTCTACTCTCCCTGAAATTACCTTTCATTTTTGACTGGAGTTTTCATAAATTGCAAAACTGATAAATTTACAGGGTGGTCTGAAGCTACGCTTAATCTCTTTTCAAGAAACTGATGAAGCATCCGTTCTCTCTTCTTGTACTGTTTTTTTTCCTTCTTGTGGGCTGCTCCGGGAAGAGTAGCGAAAAAACAGGGAAAGAGCACGCTCTGAACCGCAAATTAAAGATTGGTCTGGTTTTTGATGTCGGCGGAAGAGGGGATAAGTCATTTAATGATTCGGCCTATAATGGTCTGGAAATGGCTAAGCAAAAGCATGGAACTACTTTTTTGTACATCGAACCGCAGGGAGAGGGAGCTGATCGTGAAGCAGCGTTGCGCCAGATGGCTACAGACCCCGATATCGGCCTGATTATCGGCGTAGGTCTTCTTTTCAGTGATGACATTACTGCAATTGCCGCCGAATTCCCCGACAAGAAATTTGCCTGTATTGACTATATCAGTAAACCTGGAGTTCCCGTACCCGTCAACCTCCAGGGAATTGTTTTTGAAGAAAAAAAAGGATCTTATCTGGCAGGAGCTTTGGCCGGACTTGTTACCAAAACCAAAACAGTTGGGTTCATCGGGGGGATGGAGTCGAACATCATCAAAAAATTTGAGACTGGTTTTCTTGAAGGTGTTCATGCTGTCAATCCTGATGTTAAAGTGATTTCAGGCTATATCGGCATGACAGGTGCAGCGTTCGCCAATCCAGCCAAAGGTAAGGAACTTGCACTTGGACAGTACGGCAGGGGAGCGGATATCGTCTATCAGGCAGCAGGAGCGAGTGGTCTCGGAGTCATTGAGGCAGCCAGGGAGAGCAAAGGGCTCGTGATATGCACCGATCGTGACCAGGAAGCTGAAGCTCCCGGATTTGTGTTGTCAAGTATGACCAAGGCTGTCGACAGAGCTGTTCTGAAAACCGTTGAAAATGTTCTCGATGGGAGCTTTAAGGGAGGCGGTGTCACGGTGTTCGGTCTTGCGGACCGCTATACCGACTATGTGTACAACCAGAAGAACGCATCGCTGATCGGTACAAAAAATCATGACCAGGTTGAGGAGATTCGGAAAAAAATTGTTGAAGGGAAAATTGTTGTCAATGAGACCGCCGTTGGACAATAATGGTTGCTAAACCGATAAGGAGCCACGAAGGGTGGTGCAGTGAGCGGAAAATTGAAGTGATTGTTAATTGATTGAAGGTAAAATACTGGTGAATAAAAAAATCCTTGTGACCGGCGCAACCGGTTTTATTGGTTCGGTTCTTGTAAAAAAACTGGCTTTAACACCTGATGAAATTTATATCCTTGTCCGGAAAAGTTCTGATTTAACCTCTCTTTCGGATGTCTTGGACAAGGTCAGGCTTGTCTATGGTGATATTACCGACAGGGCATCTGTTCAGTCAGCTTTAGAGGGTATTGATCTTGTCTATCACTCTGCAGGTCTTACCTACATGGGCGACAAAAAAAACGAGCTTCTCTACAAAATCAATGTTGAAGGTACCCAGAATATTTTACAAGCCGCTCTTGCTGCCGGTGTTAAAAGAGTTGTGCATGTCAGCTCCATAACTGCAGTAGGAATTGCCTTCGATAAAAAACCGGTCAACGAATCCGTCGAATGGAACTTCACATCCATAGACCTTGAATATGCAAGGACAAAACATCTTTCCGAAATCGAAGTTGCCAAAGCTGTAAAAAAAGGATTGGACTGCGTTATTGTCAATCCCGCATTTGTTTTCGGGGCAGGTGATATTAATTTCAATGCCGGCCGGATCATCAAGGATATTTACAACAAAAAGCTTCCGTTTTATCCGCTTGGCGGAGTCTGTGTTGTCGATGTTGAAAATGTGGCCGATACCATCATCACCGCAATGAAGAAAGGAAAAACAGGGGAACGCTATATCATCGGCGGTGAAAATGTATCCTACAAGCAGCTTGCTGATACTATTTCACGAATAACCGGGGCTCCGAAAGTCCTTTTCCCACTGCCCTTCTGGATGGCAAAGATCATCAGATCACTGCTGGATCGCTACAAAAACAAAAACAGGGTATCGAAACTTTTTAATCTTTCCATGTTCAGGGTAGCGTCAGAGTTTCTCTATTATGATTCATCCAAAGCAAAACTTGAGTTGAACCTGCGCACGGAGCCCCATGCAAAGAGTATTCAGAATGCCTACGAATGGTATCGGGATCGTAACATGCTTCGTTGAAAACAGCGAAGCAGACCGACTGCAACTTAAGGTTTTCGGCAGAAAATCATCATTCGCGGCGAATCATTTTCCATATAATGATCACCCTGATAGTTGCCCACTATTTCGGTCACAGCAAATCCTTCATCCTGAAGCATTGCTACAATCTCCTCCTTGCCGTATAACCGTACAGACTCACTGAAGGTGAGTTTTTCGCCGACAGGAGGGGTAATGGTAATGGTTTTGGTAATCCTGTCCTCATGAAATGCGCGTTGTTCCAGCAGCGTAAGGTTGCCGGCGATTCGTCGAGTTTCAGGGGCAAGATTTCTGGCAAGATGAACAGGATTGATAAGATCAAGCACATACCATCCTCCGGTTTTAAGCGCACGGTATACCTTGCCGAGCACGACACGGTCATCCTCTTTCAAGTCGAAATAGCCAAAACTGGTAAAAAGCTGCACAACAAGATCAAAAAGTCCACTGCCCGGGATATGCCTCATGTCGCAGCAGCTCAGTTCCAACTGCAGTGAGCACGTTATCGCCTCTTTTCGAGCCTCTTCAAGCAGAAAAGGCGAAAGGTCGTTTCCCGTAACGCAGAAGCCGAGCCGGGCCAGTTCAATCGCATGCCTTCCAGCACCACAGGCAATATCGAGTACCGATATCGAAGCCGGATCTTTTATCTCAAGACCTGATACGGATAGAATAGTACGAATGCAGCGGGCAGCCTCCTCCTGATCCCTATGACGGTAAACCTCAAGATAAAGCGGGTGATTAAACCACGTCTCAAACCAGTGACTCGATTCGTCCGTTCCTGAACTATCCTGACTCTTTACCATGTTCTTGTGAGAAAATGAGGTGATAAAAATAATGACCAGAGGAGCTATCCGGCAGAAATTATTTGCGTAATCACTATAATACTGTAGGTTAAGGTGCAAATATGGTATAAAAACTCTGCCACGGATGGTACCTATTATACGGTATTTTGTGGTAAGGTAAAACACATGAAGGGCACCTCGATGTATTCAAATGGAAGGCAAAAAAAATTGATTATCAAAACGTTACCTCCGCACGCTATATTAAAAGTGTTCTTATCACTCAGGAATAAGTAGAGCTTCTTCTATGTATTTGGTAAAGGATTTCATAAGGCAAACGCATGACTACTGAAAACCAGACCGAGCAAGGCCTCATTGATAAATTAAAAGACCTCAAATACACCTACCGTGACGACATTCGCGACCGTGATGCCCTGGAGAAGAACTTCCGCGAAAAGTTTGAAGCGCTTAACGGGGTTCATCTGAGCGATGCTGAGTTTGCCCGGCTGCTTGATCACATCATCACCCCCGATGTTTTCGCTGCTGCCCGTCATCTGCGTGAGCGCAACAGCTTTGATCGGGACGATGGCAAGACACTCTTTTACACTCTTGTCAACATCAGGGAGTGGTGCAAAAATACCTTCGAGGTAGTCAACCAGCTTCGCATCAACACCAATAACAGCCATCATCGATTCGACGTGATCCTGCTTATCAATGGCGTGCCGGTGATACAAATAGAGCTGAAAACCCTGGCTATCAGTCCGCGCAGAGCCATGCAGCAGATTGTCGACTACAAAAACGACCCCGGCAACGGTTACACCAGAACACTGCTCTGCTTCCAGCAACTCTTCATCGTCAGCAACCGCACCGATACCTGGTACTTCGCCAATAACAATAACCGCCACTTCACCTTCAATGCCGACGAGCGTTATCTGCCGTTCTACCAGTTTGCCGGTGAAGACAACAAGAAGATCACCCATCTCGACAGCTTCGCCGAGAAGTTTCTGGCTAAATGCACTCTGGGCGAAATGATCAGCCGCTACATGGTGCTTGTGGCCAGCGAGCAAAAGCTGATGGTGATGCGGCCTTACCAGATCTATGCTGTCAAGGCCATCGTGGAGTGCATTCACCAGAACAGCGGCAACGGTTACATCTGGCACACCACCGGCAGCGGCAAAACACTCACCTCCTTCAAGGCATCCACCTTGCTCAAGGATAATCCGGATATTGACAAATGTCTTTTCGTGGTAGACCGCAAAGATCTCGACCGGCAGACGCGAGAGGAATTCAACCGCTTTCAGGAGAACTGCGTCGAAGAAAATACCAATACCGAAACCCTGGTGCAGCGGCTGCTCTCCGATGACTACGCCAATAAAGTAATCGTTACCACCATCCAGAAGCTCGGCCTCGCCCTCGACGGCAGCAACAAACGCAACTACAAGGAACGGCTGGAACCACTTCGCAAAAAGCGCATGGTCTTCATCTTTGACGAATGCCACCGTTCGCAATTCGGCGAAAACCACAAAGCCATCAAGGAGTTTTTTCCCAACTCCCAGCTCTTCGGCTTCACCGGCACGCCGATCTTTCCGGAAAATGCCACTTATCAGCAGATTGAAGGGCAGCAGGCCTCCTGGAAAACCACGGAAGACATTTTTCAGCAGCAACTGCACGCCTACACCATTACGCACGCCATCGAAGACAACAATGTCCTGCGCTTCCATATCGACTATTTTAAGCCTGAAGGCAAACACAAGCTCAAGCCGGGCGAAACAATGACCAGGAAAGCCATTGTCGAAGCCATCCTCCAAAAACATCATACCGCTACCTACGGGCGCAAGTTCAACGCCATTCTGGCCACGGCCTCCATCAACGACGCCATTGCCTATCACGGCCTTTTCAAAACCATGCAGGTAGAGAGAGAAGCCAGAGAGAGCAACTTCCTCCCCCTGAACATTGCCTGCGTCTTTTCCCCGCCCGCCGAAGGCAACAAGGATGTTCAGCAGATTCAGGAAGACCTGCCGCAGGAGAAGGCCGACAACCAGGAAGCCCCTGACGAAAAGAAGGCGGCTCTCAAATCCATCATTGCCGACTACAACGCTCGCTACGGCACCAACCACCGCATCGACGAATTCGACCTTTACTATTCAGACGTGCAAAAGCGCCTCAAAGATCAGCAATACCCCAATCAGGACTTGCCGCATGCGCAGAAGATTGACGTTGTTATCGTGGTGGATATGCTGCTCACCGGCTTCGACTCCAAGTTCCTGAACACCATCTACGTGGATAAAAACCTCAAGTACCATGGGCTGATTCAGGCTTTCTCACGTGCCAATCGCGTCTTGAACGGTACCAAGCCTTACGGCACAATTCTCGACTTCCGCCAGCAGGAAAGTGCGGTTAACCTTGCCATCGCCCTCTTTTCCGGCGAAAAAACCGAACGCGCCAATGAGATATGGCTGGTTGACACAGCCCCGGTGGTCATCAACAAGTTTGAAACTGCGGTTAACAAGCTCAATGATTTCATGCACACTCAGGGGCTGAAGAGCGCTCCGGAAGAGGTGGCGAACCTCAAGGGCAACGCGGCACGCGGCCAGTTCATCAACCTCTTCAAGGAGGTGCAGCGCTTCAAGACACAGCTTGACCAATATACCGACCTGACGCCGGAACATGCCCTCTGCATTGAGCAGGTTATTCCCAAAGAGCAGTTGCAAGCCTTCCGTGGCGTCTATCTCGAAACCGCCCAGCGCCTGCAGGAGCAGAAAAGCAAAGGGAAAAACGAGCTTCCCCCCGAAGTAGAGCAACTGGACTTTGAGTTCGTGCTCTTTGCCTCAGCCATGATTGACTACGACTACATCATGACTTTGATTACAAGCTATTCGCAGCAGACACCCGGCAAACACAAGATGACCCGCACTGAGCTTATCGGTCTGATCGACTCCGAGGCCCAATTTCTTGAGGTTCGCGAAGATATCGCCGACTATATCGGCACCCTGAAGTCAGGTGAAGGGTTGAAAGAGAGTGACATCCGTCAGGGTTACGAAACCTTCAAGGCCGAAAAAAACGCTCACCAACTGGCTGAAATTGCCGAAAAACACGGGCTGGCAACGTCCGTACTGCAAGCCTTTATGGATGGCATTATGCAGCGCATGATCTTCGACGGCGAACAGTTGACCGATTTGCTTGCTCCGCTGGGACTGAACTGGAAACAGAGAAGGCAAAAGGAGCTGGCACTGATGGAAGAGCTGATTCCGGTGCTGCACAAGCTTGCGCAAGGGCGGGAAATTTCAGGGTTGGGGGCGTATGAGCAATAATGTGGATGCAACGAATATGAAGCAAGCGACAAAACGTGAATTGATGCCTAAGTTGCGGTTTCCTGAGTTTGGTGACGCTTGGGCAGTTAAGAAATTAGGCGATCTTGGTAAGCTAATTGGCGGTGGAACGCCAGATAAATCTGTAGTTGAATATTGGCAGGGGGATATACCTTGGGTTTCAAGTTCAGATATATTTGAAGACGATATCTATACCATGTCAGTCACAAGATTTATCAACGAGAAATCAATATCGGAATCTGCAACCAAAATAGTCCCAAAGGGAAGTGTTTTATTTGTTTCAAGGGTTGGCACAGGAAAGTTGGCTGTAAATAATAACGATGTATGTACGAGTCAGGACTTTACAAACTTCTTGCCTAAGAAGATTTACAACTATTTCCTTGGGTATTTTTTTATTGCTAATAAATCAGCGTTGATATCTTTAGGCCAAGGCACATCAATCAAAGGATTTTCAAAAGGTGACTTGGAAAAATTTGAAGTCATTTTCCCTTCTCCTCTCGAACAGCAAAAAATCGCCGACTGCCTTTCTTCCATCGACGAGCTTATCACCGCACAAACCCAAAAGCTCGTTACGCTCAAGACCCATAAAAAAGGGTTGATGCAGCAGCTCTTTCCGGCAGAAGGCGAAACCCTGCCCAAGCTGCGCTTTCCGGAATTTCTGGATTCGGGGGAGTGGGAGACGAAGCAATTAGGAGAACTTTTATTGGGTCATCCTGACTATGGGGTGAATGCAGCAGCCGTAACCTACTCAGAAGATTTACCAGCTTATCTACGAATAACTGATATTTCAGAAGAAGGTTATTTTCTTTGTGGTAAAAAAGCCTCTGTTGCGATTAAGGCGACAGATGAACACTATATGAGTGAAGGTGATATTGTTCTTGCTCGAACAGGGGCAAGTGTCGGAAAATCGTACAAATTCAGAAAAGAAGATGGCAAATTGGTGTTTGCAGGATTTTTGATACGGATAAAGCCTGATCCTACAAAAATAGATTCCACTTTTTTGTTCAACTTTCTTTTTACTGAGCAGTATTGGAATTGGGTTAGAGTTACTTCTGCGCGCAGTGGTCAACCTGGCATAAATGGTAACGAGTATGCTGCTTTGCTTATTCCGGTTCCTCCACATGTGAGGGAGTCAGGTGGTTTATCTGAACAACTAAAAATCGCAGAGTGCCTTTCATCCATCGATGAGCTGATCACCACCCAAACCCAAAAGCTCGACACGCTCAAAACCCATAAAAAAGGGCTGATGCAGCAGCTTTTCCCTGCTCTTGACGAGGTGCAGCGATGGGCATAATTTCAATGAAATCATTCAAAGAGTTATATAGTAGCCACAACGTAAAATTAACTCATAGAGCAAACTACCATGTCAATTAATGATCTCTTGCCCTCTGTAGCTACCTTGTCACACGCCGATAAATTCAGGTTAGTGCAAATTCTTCTCGAACAATTAGCAAAAGAAGAGGGTATCACTGCTCAGCAAACACCGGTACCTGCTGAGACCTTTAACCCGCGCAGTTATTATGGAGTAGCTCGTCAATCACGTCAAGCGATTGATGAGTATATAGCAAGCAGCACGGAAGGATGGAACTGATGGATTATTTAATTGATACCAATATCGTGATGGTAGAAAAGGGAAAATTGGTGTGGATTTCGGCGGAAGAGCTGCGCAGTAAGGCAATAGACTTACCGATGCCAGATATGAAAAGGTCGTCTTTGAGCGACGAAAAACAATCCCCCCATTTCGCTCAAATCCTGCAGCTTGACGCTCACTATAAATCCCCAGACCTTCCGGCATGGTAT
>CAIPYV010000107.1 GCA_903869365.1 uncultured Chlorobiaceae bacterium | reverse complement strand
TCAAATCCTTGAAAATATCCTCATACAGCTTCCCAAAGTGCTCTTTGCGACGGAATTTTGCTTGATGCGGTCTTTGTCTCCATATCGCAAGAACCGATTCAGCAACGATGGAACTCGTTACAACATTTGAACCACCACCACCCTCTTCTCGCTGACGTTTGTATGTATAACCAAGATCGGAAATTCCGATCTCAAGTTGTTTTTGAATTTCGTCATTCGAACGCAAGTCTCGTAAATCAACGGGATTTTGACTGTTTGTTGCATACGTGATATCTTGTACGAAATCTTTATGTGTCTCCGCAAGTTGATAGACACGAATCATGACATAGGCAGACTCACCGATCCTGTTGATCAAAAAACTATTCAAAACACTGTTCAATGTTTCCTGAATCGTTTTGCAAGTCTGACCACCATTGATCACCTGCATATTTTTCAACTGTACCTTATAGTCCGTTTTTTGAAACGCATTGTAGTCAAACTTGTCACAGACCACGGTTATCCCGTTGTTATAAAAATAAAATTTATCTGACCTTTGTGGGTCACAGAGAGTTTGATGAATAGCCGTATTAACTCGATTGGTGTGAAGACCAAGGTAACGACGTATGTTACGTTCCAGAAGCTTGTCACCATGATCGTTAAAAAGCCTGTGGATTTCTTGCACAGAAACACGTCCGACTAAAACTCTCATGTAGTTCATATCTTCTACAATCGCCTGACCACTCAGCGTTAATGTGGCATCAACCTTTTTACTGCGTTGAAGAATGTTAACTATTGAGTCATGATTGAAATGGACAAAGTCAACCTTGTCCCCATAATCTTTTTTCGCCTCATGTATCCAATTGTCAGCCTGAACTGTCCACTGGGCACCGTTGTTGCACAAAATAACACGGACATTGGGGATATATGCATCACGGATAAGAGAACGAATCTCCTCAATCTTCGGCGCTATCTTTTCGTTTAAAGCAACTCTACGATAAGGATCAAAAAGCACTTGAATGGTATCAACAGCTTTCTGAACGCCATTTTCAGGGAAATTTGCTTCCCCACTCAGGTCTTTTACCTTGTATTTTCCCTGAAATATCGTGACTAAAAACTCTCCATCTTCCACCTCACCTACATGGAGACCATCAACACCTGCGTCATTGCCGCCTTCAGTAATCAACTCGGACGCTTCATCCATTGGCACGTCAAGGCATGTTGCAATACATAACAGCACAAATGCCACTGACTTTTGCTTGTTCAGGTCATTACCTGCCAGCAGCCACTCAGGGTGATCCTCAATTATACCTGTAACCCGCTGGTCAATGATACTGGCGTTGATATTCATATTTGCATCTCCTTAATGAATGTTTTGTAACCAGTTGTGGTTCATTCTCCCATTCTTGTTATTGCCTGATCGTACCACATGAGCAATTTCGGGTCTTCTTCGAGCACGCTATTTGGTATTTTTTCAGCGACGGCAATAATTGTTGCATAGTCGCGTTCCTGCCATGATTTTTTGAACCCTGCGCGGACGGCTTCGAGTCGGAAGACCTTGAGCTTTTTGGGGAACTGCCGGTATTCGCTGAACTCTTTAAGGAGTGCTTTCTCGCGCAATTTTTCGAGGTCACCTGCCTTGTTAGGGTCGGGGACATACCAGCGGTCTTGGGCCTTTGCCAGAAGAGCAGGGTCATCCTTTGGCAGGTTACGCAGCTCTTTCCAGTTTGATGAAAGATAGGCATGAATCTGTTCTGGAACAGGTCCTTTACCGTCGTACTTGATAAAGTTTTGCTCAAGCAATTCATCCAATTCGAGAAGCTTTTCTGACTTTAGCCAGCCTTTAATTTCCTGCATAAATTGGGGTTTGAGCTCCCCTGATGTTTGTGTCCTCTTAAGAAGTTGCTGTCTTAACCATTGGATGGCAGTATGTTCGTCGGTAATAAATAACTGTAACTGCAATACTTCGGAAACACTCATTCTTTTCCTGTCATATTCCGCAATTTGATCAGGAAGGAAATGCATGCCGTCACGCTCAGAATATCTTTGAGAAAGACCTAAGTAGAATTCAGAAGCAGAAAGAGGAATAGTGGCACCTCTTTGCACATGAAATGCGACCATTCGGTCAAAAAGGAGATAATTTTGTCGTTCAGATATTACCTGCGCTTGGTCATCCTTAGACAAGAATACAGGTAATTGGCGCAAATGTGTACGCACAAAATCCCACATACCGTCTGCCGAGCCAGCCGTCATTTCAAATCTCTTTTCAAGACCTTCGTTTGGTTTGTAGACGGTAATTGCAAGATCCTTATCTACTGCTGCAGCTTTGTGATCCTGATGTAAAGTTGAATGAACTTTATCTAATACAGCAACAGTTGCAACCACGAAGTCAGAAAATTCAAGGGCATGTTGGATAGCTGACCATATCCCATTTGATGAGTTATGGAATTCAACGACCATCCATCTCCCCGGTTTTAGAACTCGATAATACTCCTTGAAGCAGCGAGTCATTATTGCTTGATACTCTAGAAGGCCTTTTTTCTGAACAATATTTGTGATGGCCTCCGTCTTGTTATTTGTAAATACATTTAGCCACCATTCTGCGAGGATGTTCTGTTCAGAGTAGTTTATATTCCCCCCAAATGGTGGATCTGTAAAAACAAAGTCGATAGATTTATCAGGGATGTTTGCAAGTTGAGTAGCGCTTTGCGTTGACACGAGAGAGCGTCCGCGAGGCCACCCTCTCTTGTTTTTGCTAGTATCACGCAAGATAGATTGAAACTTCATCCCAATATTTGTTTCAACTTGTATGGTTGGCACATAGAGGGTATTTGACAGCGGTCCTATAGGAGAGCCGTTTGGCCGACGTGAATCAACATAGAACCTGTTCCTTCTGGTATCGTTGTTCTCAAGTGAAGTTATGACAGCGAATAACCCCGCTTTTCTGAGATCAGGATTGTCGATTGCCACAACCCGTGAAATAGCATAGTAGTTTCGCCGCGTGTAGAAATGATGTATGTGCGTAATCCCCCAATATTTAGGGAGATTGTTTCTCTCATGAGTCATATGAGAATAAGGGAGTTCCATCGGAACACGATCAACGGATCTATTACCCACTTCAGCGGCAAGTAATTTGTCTTTATCCGTTGCAGGCCTTCTTAGTGCGCGATTGCCCACTTTCTTAGAAATCATTACCATCGTGTTACGGGCAAACCGCATAGGCATATTGAGCCATGGATCAAAATCTGTGTTAAATGCCTTTCTTTGAGATTCAGATTTCAATACAGACTTACATTTTGGACATTCATATTCAGCAAGCATTTTCGAGTTATCAAAATCAATAACCACATCGTAAAGTCTAAAAACTTCAGTACATTCTGGACACTCTCCCCAGTCACTCCAAATCGCATAGTCGAAAGACTGCTGTTTTCCATCCCAGTCAGTTTGATAGAGCGGTAATAGTTCCTTCTCAACAAATTTACCTAACCGACCTGCACGCCCCATAGATAAGTCTGCATGTATTGGTGAGTTCATTATTGATGCCGTGAATGTGGCTGTTGGTGATAAATCAACCAATATGGCATTTCTTCTTGCTGGTTTGCATAGAAGGCTTGCGACACCGGTCATGCCTGTACCACAAAATGCATCAAGCACAATATCACCAGGTTCGGTGTAGTGCAGAATATAGTTCTCTATGGCTTTAGGCGGTACCTTGGTATGATAGCTTGGTATTCTGTAGATGGGATCGTTTTTGCCTTCGCTCACATCCGCCGCAAAGGGTTCGCGGTGATAGGTAAAGCCTTCGGGTTTCTCGGGCTTTTGTGCTTCCCATTCGGCAATAAAATCGGCAATCCATGGGTTCGGACAAGCTGTGTAATAAGGTGGATCACTCAGCTTCAGGATATCTTCATCGCTCCCGATGGGAAAGCCTTCGATCTTGCGGAATTCAGGATCGCGAAGCTTCTGTGCTAAGAGTTCGGTGTAATATGCCCGCCGTGCTTCATCATCAGGGAAGCTTTTGCCAAGACAGGTTACAGGAGTGGCATTCGACACCAGTACCTCATCAAACAACCTTCCTGACCCATCTTTGGAGGGAACCATGTTTGTTTTAAAGAGTGCTTCTTGCTTTGAATTCATTTGGTACCTGCCAGTTTTTTTATCTGCATTTCCATGAACAGTTGCATCTCTTCTTTTTTGGGTAATTCCAGAAGGTATTTTGAAATAAAGAGATGGTTATCCATGCCTGCAAGGGCGTACTCTGCCAAGGCATGATTTTTGTCGGTACAAAGCAAGATGCCTATCGGCGAATTGTCGCCTTCAGTCATCATATTCTGTTTGTACCAGTTCACATAGGTGTTAAGCTGGCCAATATTTTCATGATTGAATGGTTCAAGCTTCAACTCAACCAGCACATGACATTTGAGAATACGATGATAGAAAACCAGGTCGATGAAGAAATGCTCACCGCCGATAAGAATACGTTTTTGGCAAGCTTCAAAACAAAATCCATGGCCAAGTTCAAGGAGAAACTCTTCCAGCTTATCGATGAGTTGCTCTTCCAAATGCGATTCGCTCATGACCTCTCTGGGTTTCAAGCCAAGAAACTCAAAGATATAGGGGTCTCGAATCGCTAATTTTACCTCGGTCTGTTCAGCGTTCAGGTGAGCCAGCTCAGAGAGTTTCTTTTTATCCAGAGAAAGCCCTGACCGTTCGTAATACAGGCTGTTGATCTGCCTTTTCAGTTCCCTAACAGACCAGTTGCCCCGGATGCACTCAACTTCATAAAATGCGCGTTTTGTATCCTCTTCGATAGCGACCAACTGCTCTATATGGCTATAGGAGAGTCTTTCAAGCAGCGGCAGCCTCTGGTGTTCTGATTGTGGGGACGCCGTCCCCACTTTTCCCGAATTTAGAGATACAGGCAGAAGCCTTTGGAATTGTGGGGACAGTGTCGCCACAATTTGAGGATAGAGGCGGTAGAAGCGCAGGTAACGGTAGAGCTGCCGTCGATTGCAATTGCTGATATCGTTCAACCGAAGAGAGAGTTCCGACAGTACTTTTTCGCCGTAAGCCGCACGATCCTCTCCGTTTAGCTCATATTCAGCAATGTAGCAACCGATCAGCCAGTTGCGAAGCGTCAGACTGATATTAACGGCACGGCTGGCCTGTGCAGACAGTTCGGTATCAGCATACCGGATTGCCGCAACAAGCTGATTGAAATCCAACTGTCCGGCGGCCTTATTCGATTCTGTCTTTTTCATCTTCCTTGTTTGACTCATCCCTCCAGAAAAAAAGCTTTTACTTGCTGGGTACTTGCAGGGTACATGAAGGGTCAGCCCTCCATGACGATCCGCACCTTGGCCGGGTCTTTGCCTTTGGTGAGTTGATCAATGTATTCTTCAAAACGTCTCTTCATCTCCTCTGGTGTTGCGGCTCCGCTATGAACCTGAAGAGCTTTTTCGAGATCTTTTGGCTTTACAGTGACTTTTACCAGTCCTGAAAGTACCTCTTTAAGGGCATGAACAAAATTGCTGTCGAGTGGTTCCGGCAGTTCGCCTGATTTGATAAACGATTCAAGCGAATGGAGATCTTCACTCCTGAGCAGATTCATGTTAGCCTGGGTAATCGGGTCTTTAAGATTACCGAGAATTGTTGTGCTCCAGCCAACTACCATTGCGTCAAGCTCGTTGTCCATCCTTTCTATCATTGATGAAGCCCCGATCATGATGGATTCATTGAGAAGAGGTCGAAACCCGCAGTGCGGGCAAACAGGAGTAGCATCAAGATTCTGTTCGGTCAAGGCAAAACAGCTTTTGAGTCCGGCAAGCCGGTTCTGGAAGTCGCCAAGCTGCTGACGCGGCATCAAGTCAATGACGGAAAGCTTGTTCAGGGTTTGAATGCGGGAGTCATTAAGCAGGGCTGTTTTACGCTTGTCGTCATTGACACCAAGACGGGCTGTGGTGTGCATAGCGATGTAGGCGTTATTGTACTCCTTTTTAAGCTGCAACAGCGTTGTGGTGATGTCTTGAGCCTGAGAGGAAAGGATAGTAACATCAGCCTGTCTGAGTGAATCAAGAAGATCCTGCTGTATGCTCTTCATGCGTTTTACCCAGTCATGATCTACAGCAAGCACTGATTCTGCTGATGAGAGCCATGATGCGATAGGGCTGAGTGTCAAGACAAAATCACGCAAGAGGTCAATATCGCAAAGAAGTTTGATAGCTTTTTCAAAAGCCGATATCTCTTGCGGGCTGTACCGGAAATTTTTCAACTTGCCCGGAGTGGAGTATACCTGAAGCGATTCAAAGAAGTTTTTTGCTGCGTCAAGAACTTTAATAGGGTCTGTAATGCCTGACATAGTCATGAAATCAAAACCCCAGAAAGAGAGACCGTCGGTAAGAACCCGACGTGCCATGACAATGCGGTTGACTGTTTTTTCAACCGCCTGTTGCAGAGCTTGCACCGGTTCTTCGTTGCCTTGTGTGACCAATTGGGCCATCCCCGGTGTCATGCCAAGCAGTTCAAAGAGTGCCTTCAGTGCAGGAAGATTCCACTCTCTTGGTTGTTCCAGGTGCTTGAAGCGAATAAGCTCATCCATACCTGTTGCCGCAAGCTGCTGAAGCATGGTTGCATCAAACTTTTTACCGGGAATGGAGAGCACTGCATCTCCGGAATAGACCAGTGCGGCAATAATAACAACTGTCCATTCCGGCTCAAGACGGGATGCTCCAGGATTCATATACTCAATGCCGTGGTCATCCTGAATAAGCTCTGTGTGGTTGATAACCTGGCCATGGCCTTTGTTCTTGAACAGCTCAAGAATAAACCTCGCATGGCGCGACTTGTGAGGATCAATCTTTTCGCCATCAAGCAGTTCCAATGCATCAAGAACGGCGGTAGCCTGTTTGGTGCGGTTCTGTCCTGCGATGGCCCGCAAGGCATCCTGTGCTGCCTGTGACCGGTTATTGGTTGTAATCAGTACTGAAAAACAGGGATAGTCAGGAGCCTGATCAGCAAAGTGAGGTGCAAGGCATACACCTGCAATGGTGTTGACCAAGTCGCGAAAGTTTATGGTCTCGTGAGGCAGAATTCCCGTAAGGTCCCTTATGGATTTCCCCTTCGCCCACTCCATCATGGATTTCGTACGTCCCTGCCAGGTTACGTCAAAGGCGTCGCTGCTCTGTTTCTGAAGCCATTGCACCAGTTTTTTAAGAAAAAAGTTGGCTTTGGTTTCATAATTGGACTTGGCTTGACCTGAGGAGGTTGAAGCAAGATCAAGAGATGCTGCATAACTCTTGAGTGCAGTCATAAACTCTTCATCGCTTCCCTTGAGCCTGATGAAAACCTCGTCGTTCTGCTTGTCGTCCCTGAAACGTGGTGGGTCATTTGGCTGAATAAAGTAGAGGTAAAAATCCCGTTGCGGAACAGCCGTCGAGCGTTCATTTGGTGCTCCAAAAAAAAGGTAACCGGTTCGGGCGGCTTTGCGCTCCTGCCAGGTAAGGTCATGCTGCCAGATTTTATAACCCGAAACGTATGTCGAATCCTGGCACTCCATAACCCTCTTCAGCGCTTCATAGTAAAAGCGGTCAAGCTGACTGTTATCCAGACTTTCAGCCCTTTTGTCAATCAGGGCATCAAAGTCGTCGGTTTTTTTAAGGTCAAGATAAAACTGGCGATTGTCGGGATTGAACGAGATGAACTGTCCGCTGACCGTTTTGATGATCTCTTTTAAAACAGTTTCAACATGAGTTTGCAGATCCTTGTCAGGCTCATTGCTGCCCATTTCGGCAATCAATGGTTCAAAGAGAAACAGGCGGTCACGAAGTTCCTCTGCGGTTGCACCCATCGGAGCATAGATATCCCCTGTGGTCAGACGATGCACCGAAAGAGCGTGAATAAGGCGCAAGGCCATCGGTTTATATTGCTTGCGAGTGATCGCATTTTCAATACGTGATTCGAGTACCTCACTGCATTCAATGACTGCCTTGATTTCCGGGAGCGTGCGGAATGATGCATTCTGGCGAAGCGTGCTCCAGTAGGTGTCGAAAGCAATTACTCCCGGCTCCAACGGCGGCACCTCTTTGCCAAGCAGGCCTTTCATGCTGAATGAAAGGGTTTTAAGAACTTCACGCTTTTCCACGACAGTAACACGCTCAAAAGTATCTATGTAATCGGGGTGCACAGGAAAAAGACGCACGAACTCATCCATGCGTTCATTAAGCCCGCTGTAGAACCGGGCAAATGGGAGCAGGTATTCCCGAATGCGGGCCTGCTGCTCAACGCTCTTCTTGAGCAGGCGCTCAGCCACCACAAACTTGACATCATTTCGTGCGATGAGTACCTGCTCAAAACGGTCTTTTACCCTGCGGATGCTGTCGGCAACAAAAGCGAAACGGTGGCTTTCAAAAATAGCTTCCTGAACGCCGGCCAAAAATCGGAAACGCAAATCTTTACATACTTCGCCAATCTCTCGAAGAAAATTGAGATCCAGAATAATTTCATGATCGTTGCGGGAACGCAGGTAGTCCAACAGTTCATCGACCACAAGAAGTAACCCCTGCTCCGGATAAACCTGGGCAAACTTCTCCATCATGTCTTCAAATGCTCGCTTATGACTGGTAATGGTATTCGCATCGGGAAAAACATACTCAACCCCGAATTTATCGAGATGCTCTTCCAATTCGGAAACAAGGATATCCCGTAGTGACATGGTGGTTGCACCAATTTCGGTGCGGATCACCTTGAACCGACCAGCGATCTGATGGGCTGCATCACGGACAACCGGGTGGCTTAGGCCTTGGAGCAGTGATGCATCTGCCGCAATGCTTGAAATTACCGACATCAAGTGCGATTTACCGGTACCGTAGTTACCCACTACCAGCAAGCCTTTGTTATCGGCAGGATGATCGAATTGCAACTGCGGAAAAACAAGATGCGTAAGGCGGTCAGCCATTTCGTCGGAAATGACATAAGTCTTGATAAGTTGCTCGGCAGCACTGGTTTTGTTTGCATCGCGCAACTGAACAACTGACTCGATGGGGTCAAACTGTATAAGCTCTCCGTATTTCATATTGCCTCATTTTTAAGTGCACCGTTCAAGAGTTGCTGTTCCGTCCATACTAACCAAAAGCAACTCTTTAGCATCATACTGCCTGTATTCGTGATGGCCGGTTTCAGCATAGGTGAGTCTCTGTTGTTCAATTTTTCCATTCCATGCGGCGATAACTGAGCGATTTCTCGACATGAGCTGCAAGAGTTTCAATGGATCTTGTTTCAGCCGCTGATCGAACAGAATTTCGATGTTATCAAGCACCACCGCAGCCTTTTTTTTTTCCACAATCTTATCCAAAATTTCCGGCAAGTGAAGCAATCGCTGCTTTTCCGATAACCCAAGCAACTCCGCCGATAGCAGGAGATTGATATTGATGACTTCGGTCCCAATTTCTCCGGCAAATTCACGAAGAACCTTTGTCTTGCCGGAACCGGTCTCTCCCACGAGCAACACGAGACGATGATATAAGCCCTCAGCCGTTTGAAGTGATTGTTTTATTCTCTCGTGAATCATTCCCGCCATGTCATTTACTTATTGCTCTGTGATTGACTCTTTACAGCTTTTGCTGAAGCTCCCCCAGCTTTGACCCATTTGTCCACCTCATTTTTCTTGAACTTCCAAAGGCGGCCCATACGGTGCGCAGGCATGTCATGCTTGTCAATCCACTTGTATACGGTGTCTTTGCTGACACCGAGATGACTGCAAATCTCATGGATCGATAACCAACGGTCTTCAATCTCGACCATTCTCAACTCCCTTGGTGCGATTGAGTTAACAAGAAACTATGCAATTCAAAGAAGCCAACAACTGAAAGAGTTAACTATGCGATGAAAATGAATTTGAATATACAAATCTATTGCGTAGCTATAAACGATTTAACCGGATTTCACACGATCTGACCTCATGGCTTATAGACGTATTCGAACAGAAATTATATGCAGAGGAAGAATGCAATCAACGCCCTATTTTTCCTCCTGCCGTTTTTGCACAGCACGAATTTCCAGTATCACATAACCTTTGTTTGAAAAGATAGCTTGAAACAAGCTCGATCATTCCCTGCACGCCTAAAAGCGGAAGAGCTTTTGCGCCGTGCTGGAAATGAAAACATGTGACCGCTATAACTAAAATTGATCAATGTGAGGAATATCCTCATGATTAGTATGACTTTTTCCATAAAAACGCTTATTATACCCCTTATAATGTGAAATAATCTCTTTAACAGGAGTATATATGCTCATCAATTTCTCTCTTGAAAACTGGGCATCGTTCAGGGATTGCATGACCTTTTCGATGATTGCCAGCCGGGAGCGGCAGCATAGAGAACGGGTTCCGCTGGCAGCAAAATACCAGACAAGGATTCTGCCGATAGCTGCCATTTATGGTGGCAATGCTTCCGGAAAGACAAATTTGTTCAAGGCATTGAGCTTTGCCAAAAACCTTGTCGTCAAAGGGACACAACCAGACAGCATGATTGCTGTTGAGGCTTTTCGTCTTGACGGCAACAGTGCTGCGAAAGCCTCAAGCTTTTCGTTTGAACTTCTGATTGATGAAACGATCTATGAATACAGGTTTTCAGTGACAAGAAAAGCAGTTCTTGAGGAACGCCTTGTTAAAATCACCAGTACCAGTGAAAAAGTCCTGTATGATCGCCGGGATGGAAAACCAAATTTTGGTGCTGGGCTTGATGACGTTCAGTTTCTTTTATTCGCTTTTAAGGGGACAAGAGATAACCAGCTCTTCCTGACAAACTCCGTGTCTCAAAAAGTTGAAACGTTTCGTCCTATCTACGACTGGTTCAAGAATTGCCTGGAACTCGTTGCACCTGATTCACGGTTTGAGCCTTTTGAGCAGTTTCTGGATGAAGAACATCCCTTGTATTCCACGATGAATGAAATGCTGCCAAAGCTTGATACCGGCATAGCACATCTGGGCGGAGAGGAAATTCCTTTTGATAACCTCCCTCTCCCGGATGCACTGAAGACCATGCTTAAGGAAGATGTCCAGGAAGGAATGAGTGTGCGTGTCGTCTCAGAGCGGTCAGTTGATCGGTATATCGTTACAAGAAAAAAGGGTGAATTGATTGCAAAGAAACTCGTTACCTACCATCCGAAGTCAGATGGCACCGAGACAAAATTTGAGTTGCAGCAAGAGTCGGATGGTTCACAACGGGTTATTGATCTCTTGCCCGCTTTTCTGGATATCTCTGCCCGAGAGTCAAAAAAAGTATTTGTTATAGACGAAGTGGATCGCAGCCTTCACTCACTTTTGACAAGGCGCTTGTTGGAAGGATATCTGGAGAGCTGCACTCCGGAGAGCCGATCTCAACTGCTGTTCACAACCCATGATGTCTTGCTGATGGATCAGCATTTGTTGAGGCGAGACGAAATGTGGGT
>CAIPYV010000106.1 GCA_903869365.1 uncultured Chlorobiaceae bacterium | reverse complement strand
GATCTTTATGAGGACTTAATCTGTAAGTAATTCATGCAATTGATAAAAGCGAGGTGCATGTGAAAGTGGCTGATGCAACAACACCGTGTATTGACTTTTCAAAAATCCAAAGTGTTATAGAACCTCCCGATTTATTAAAAGTTCAGTTAGATTCATTTCATAATTTTATACAAGATAGCGTACCTCTTGCCAAGAGAAAAGATCAGGGTCTCGAGCGTGTTCTGCGCGGCGCATTCCCTATCACCGATACGAGAGGTCTCTATCTGCTTGAGTATATCACTTATAGCTTTGATAAACCGAAGTACACCGTTGAAGACTGTATTGAACGGGGCCTGACCTATGATGTCTCTCTGAAAGTTAAGCTCAAGCTTTCATACAAGGATGAAGCGGATGAGACCGACTGGAAGGAGACCATACAGCAGGAGGTCTATCTTGGCAGAATCCCTTATATGACGGAGCGAGGGACTTTTATTGTCAATGGTGCTGAAAGGGTTGTGGTTGCCCAGCTTCACCGTTCTCCAGGAGTGGTGTTCAGTGAAGCCATCCATCCGAACGGCAAGAAAATGTATTCGGCCAAAATTGTTCCGACCAGAGGCTCATGGATTGAGTTTCAGACCGATATCAATAATCAGATTTTTGTTTATATCGATCAGAAAAAGAATTTTCTGGTCAGTGCTTTGCTGCGTGCCATAGGGTTTGCAAGGGATGAGGATATTCTTGGTTTGTTTGATCTGGTTGAAGAGGTTACCCTGAAATCCACAAAAAAGGAGCAACTCGTCGGGCAGTATCTGGCTTCGGATATTGTTGATATGCAGACGGGCGAGGTGGTCAGTGCAAGAACGGCAATCACAGAAGATATTTTTGAGCAGATTCTTGCTGCCGGTTACAAAAGTATCAAGATAATGAAGTCGTACTCCGGCGGAGACAAGGGGCCGGACAAATCTATCATTATCAATACTATTCTCAATGATAATTCCGCGACAGAGGAAGAGGCGCTTGAGATTGTCTATGAAGAGCTGAGAGCGAATGAAGCTCCTGATATTGATGCGGCGAGGAGTTTTCTTGAGAGAACTTTTTTTAACCAGAAAAAATATGATCTCGGCGAGGTTGGCCGTTACAGGATCAAGAAAAAGCTTGGTAAAGAGTTTGATGATCTGACAGAATATCTTTCCGGGAAACCAGAGCTCAAGCAGCTTTCTGATACCATATACGAAAAAATTCTTCAGACCATACAGTCTTTTTCGGATGAGCCTAACGGTGAGGATATTCTGGTATTGACACATTACGATATTATTTCCGTCATTTATTACCTCATTAAGCTGGTCAACGGGTTGGCTGAAGTGGACGATGTCGATCATTTGGCGAATCGTCGTGTACGCTCTGTGGGTGAGCAGCTTGCAGCCCAGTTTGTCATTGGACTGGCAAGGATGGGCAAAAATGTCCGTGAAAAGCTGAATTCCAGGGATTCCGATAAAATTGCTCCTGCAGATCTTATTAATGCGCGTACGGTGTCGAGCGTTGTTTCGAGTTTCTTTGCTACAAGCCAGCTCTCGCAGTTTATGGATCAGACGAATCCTCTGGCTGAAATGACCAACAAGAGAAGGGTTTCAGCCCTTGGACCTGGTGGTCTTACCAGAGAACGTGCTGGTTTTGAGGTTCGTGACGTTCACTATACGCATTATGGCAGGCTCTGCCCTATCGAAACTCCTGAAGGTCCGAATATCGGTCTTATTTCTTCGCTCTCGGTTTATGCGGAAATCAACGATAAAGGTTTTATACAGACACCTTACAGAGTCGTTGATCAAGGTCATGTGACTGATACTGTTCTGATGCTTTCGGCTGAAGACGAAGAAAACAAGATTACCGTACCTGTCAGTGTTCCACTTGATGAAAACAATAACATCGCTGTTGAGACAGTACAGGCAAGAACGAAGGGTGACTATCCGGTTGTAGCTGCAGAGGATGTTAATTTTATGGATGTTTCACCTGTTCAGATTGTCAGTGCGGCAGCCGCTTTGATTCCTTTCCTTGAGCATGATGATGGTAACCGTGCACTTATGGGTGCTAACATGCAGCGCCAGGCGGTTCCTCTGTTGACTTCTGAAGCTCCTGTGGTGGGAACTGGTATGGAAGCCAAAGTTGCCAGGGATTCCCGTTCAGTGATTATTGCTGAAGGCCCCGGTGTGATTGAAGATGTGACGGCTGAATATATACAGGTTCGCTACGATCTTGATCCTGATAATAATGTTCTGTCGATGCTTGATCCGGATGAAGGTCTTAAAACCTACAAGTTGATCAAGTTCAAACGATCAAACCAGGATACCTGTATTTCTCAGAAACCTCTGGTGCATATCGGTCAGCGAGTTGAAAAAGGCTTTATACTTTCTGATAGTTCATCAACAGATAACGGTGAACTGGCACTTGGAAAAAATGTTCTGGTAGCCTTCATGCCATGGCGTGGATATAATTTTGAAGATGCTATCATTCTCAGCGAAAGGCTTGTGTATGATGATGTTTTCACCTCGATTCATATTCACGAATTTGAGGCGAATGTCCGCGATACGAAACGTGGTGAAGAGCAGTTTACCCGCGACATCTATAATGTCAGTGATGAAGCACTCAGAAACCTTGACGAAAACGGCATTGTCCGTAACGGAGCAGAAGTCAAGGAACGTGATATTCTTGTCGGAAAAATAACACCGAAAGGTGAAAGTGATCCGACGCCTGAGGAAAAACTGCTGAGAGCGATTTTCGGTGACAAATCGAGTGATGTCAAGGACGCGTCCATGCACGTTCCTGCCGGAATGAAAGGTATTGTCATCAAGACAAAACTTTTCAGCCGCAAGAAAAAGGTAGGGATGGACTCAAAGGAGAAGATTGAGGTTGTCGACAAAAAATACGACTATAAAGAGTTCGATCTGAGAAGACGGTTTGCCGAATGGGTGAAACAGCTGCTTGAAGGCAAGACTTCAACCGGTCTGTATAATGACAAAGGTAAACAGCTTATATCTGAAGGTACGATCTATGACGCGGCAGTTCTCGCGAAATTCAGTGCCATGCCATTCCTTGAGTCTTTAGATTTTTCAAAAGGTCTGACAAGCTCTCTCAAGGTGAATGATAATGTCATCCGTCTTGTCAAGGAGTTCCGATTCAAACTGAAAGATCTTTCAGATGAGCGGGAAAACGAGAAATACAAGATTAATGTAGGCGATGAGCTGCCTCCGGGTATTGAGGAGCTTGCCAAGGTTTATATCGCTCAGAAAAGGAAAATTCAGGTTGGCGACAAGATGGCCGGTCGGCATGGTAACAAGGGTGTTGTGGGGAAGATTCTGCCGATCGAGGATATGCCGTTTATGGCGGATGGTACTCCGGTTGATATTGTTCTTAACCCGCTTGGTGTACCAAGCCGTATGAATATTGGTCAGCTTTATGAGACATCACTCGGCTGGGCAGCGAAAAAACTTGGAGTCAAGTTTAAAACACCGATTTTCAATGGTGCCACCTATCAGGAAGTACAGAACGAACTTGAAAGAGCTGGTCTTCCGGTTCATGGCAAGGTCAGTCTTTTTGATGGACGTACCGGTGAGCGCTTTGATGATGAGGTTACTATCGGCTTTATTTATATGCTCAAACTGAGCCATCTTGTCGATGACAAGATTCATGCTCGTTCAACAGGTCCGTATTCACTTATCACTCAGCAGCCTCTCGGCGGTAAAGCCCAGTTTGGCGGTCAGAGGTTTGGTGAAATGGAAGTCTGGGCGCTCGAGGCTTATGGTGCAGCTAATATACTTCGTGAAATGCTTACGGTTAAATCAGATGATGTGATTGGCCGGAACAAAACGTATGAAGCAATTGTTAAAGGCCAGAACCTGCCGGAACCGGGTATACCGGAATCCTTCAACGTCCTTATCAGGGAGTTGCAGGGGCTTGGTCTTGAGATTCGTATTGACGACAGGGTTTTAGTAATGTGATAATTCTCGTGTAC
This sequence comes from uncultured Chlorobiaceae bacterium, assembly GCA_903869365.1. Classification (GTDB taxonomy): domain Bacteria; phylum Bacteroidota; class Chlorobiia; order Chlorobiales; family Chlorobiaceae; genus Chlorobium. Next base: position 47,788 of record CAIPYV010000106.1, on the reverse strand, counting down.
ATCATTAACGGACATTAAACAGAGTCGTTTAAACAGAGGAATTGACTATGATTTTTTCACAGGGAGCTTCGCCTTTGAAAGGTGATTTTTCAAGGATAAAGTTCAGTATTGCGTCACCCGAAAGCATTCTTGCTCATTCAAGGGGAGAGGTACTGAAACCAGAGACAATAAATTATCGCACCTTCAAGCCTGAGCGTGATGGGTTGATGTGCGAAAAAATATTCGGTCCTACCAAGGACTGGGAGTGTTACTGCGGTAAATATAAGCGCGTACGCTATAAAGGGATAATCTGCGATCGATGTGGAGTCGAAGTTACAACCAAGAGTGTCCGCAGGGAACGTATGGGGCATATCTCCCTGGCTGTTCCCGTCGTGCATACCTGGTTCTTCCGCTCAGTACCAAGCAAGATCGGGGCATTGCTTGATCTTTCGACAAAGGAGCTTGAAAGGATTATCTATTATGAAGTCTATGTTGTCATCAATCCCGGTGAACCTGGTGCGAAACAGGGTATCAAGAAACTTGACCGTCTGACGGAAGAACAGTATTTCCAGATTATTACGGAGTATGAGGATAATCAGGATCTTGAAGATTCAGATCCTGACAAGTTTGTTGCCAAAATGGGAGGCGAAGCTATTCACATGCTGCTTAAGAATATTGATCTCGATTCATCTGCGATCCATTTGCGCAAAGTGCTCAAGGAGAGCAATTCCGAACAGAAAAGAGCTGATGCACTTAAAAGACTGAAAGTGGTCGAGGCGTTCAGAAAAAGCTATGAACCGCATAAAAAAACCCGGAAAAAACCTCTCGGGCTGTTTCCGGAGGACGAGCTTCCCGAGCCTTATGTCTATGAAGGCAATAAACCAGAGTATATGGTAATGGAAGTAGTTCCGGTTATTCCTCCTGAACTTCGTCCACTTGTTCCACTTGAAGGCGGCAGGTTTGCTACATCCGATCTTAATGATCTCTATCGCAGGGTTATCATCAGGAACAACCGGCTGAAAAAACTTATCGATATTCGGGCCCCTGAAGTCATTCTGCGTAACGAAAAGAGAATGCTGCAGGAAGCAGTGGATGCCTTGTTCGACAATTCCCGTAAGGCAAACGCTGTGAAAACAGGTGAGTCAAACAGGCCGTTAAAATCGCTTTCTGATTCACTTAAAGGAAAGCAGGGGCGGTTTCGCCAGAACCTGCTTGGCAAGAGAGTTGACTACTCAGGCCGCTCGGTTATCGTTGTCGGACCTGAGTTGAAGCTTCATGAGTGCGGTCTGCCGAAAAGCATGGCTATCGAGCTCTTTCAGCCTTTTGTGATACGCCGTCTTGTTGATCGCGGTATTGCCAAATCGGTGAAATCAGCAAAGAAACTTATTGATAGAAAAGATCCGATTGTCTGGGATGTGCTTGAAAAAGTCATTGATGGAAGACCGGTTATGCTCAACAGGGCTCCGACTCTTCACCGTCTTGGTATTCAGGCTTTCCAGCCGGTACTGATAGAGGGCAAGGCTATTCAGATTCATCCGCTGGTCTGTACGGCGTTCAATGCCGACTTTGATGGTGACCAGATGGCTGTTCATATACCACTCTCACAGGAAGCGCAGCTCGAGGCATCTTTGCTTATGCTTTCCTCTCATAACCTTATTCTGCCTCAGTCAGGTAAACCGGTCACCGTTCCTTCACAGGACATGGTTCTCGGTATGTATTTTCTGACCAAGTCACGTGTTGGTGATATTGGTGAGGGGCAGATATTCTACAGCCCTGAAGATGTTCTTATAGCGTTCAATGAACAGCGTGTAGGGCTTCATGCACAGATATTTGTACAGTATTGTGGTGAGATCGATCAAAAATTTGATCCGCTGCGTGTCCTTGATACCATTGTAGAGCCAAATTCCGAAAAATCTCTCTGGCTGAAATCACAGCTTGAAAAGAAGTCGATACTGCTTACTACGGTTGGCAGGGTGATTTTTAACCAGAATGTCCCCCACGAGATCGGGTTTATCAACCGCGTTATTGACAAGAAAGTTGCAAAGGAACTTATCGGGCGCCTGAGTAGTGAGGTCGGCAATGTTGAGACCGCTAAATTTCTTGACAATATCAAGGAGGTCGGATTCCACTATGCCATGAAAGGCGGTCTTTCGGTTGGTCTTTCTGATGCAATTGTCCCAGAAACAAAGGTCAAGCATATTAAAAATGCTCAACGTGAGAGTACAAAGGTTGTCAAAGAGTACAATCGCGGAACGTTGACCGACAATGAACGTTACAATCAGATCGTTGATGTCTGGCAGAAAACATCGAACATTGTCGCTGAAGAGTCCTATCAGAAATTGAAAAAAGATCGTGACGGCTTTAATCCACTCTATATGATGCTTGATTCCGGAGCCCGTGGTTCCAGGGAGCAGGTTCGTCAGTTGACCGGTATGAGAGGTCTTATTGCCCGTCCACAGAAGTCCATGTCGGGTCAGCCAGGTGAAATTATTGAAAACCCGATTATTTCGAATCTTAAAGAGGGGCTTACCGTTCTTGAGTATTTCATTTCAACACACGGTGCTCGAAAAGGTCTTTCTGATACATCACTGAAAACAGCTGATGCTGGTTATCTGACCAGACGACTCCACGATGTTGCTCAGGATGTCATTGTCACCATTGATGACTGCGGCACAACGCGTGGTCTTTATGTTCACCGCAATATTGAGGAAGAGACAAGCGGCCAGATCAAGTTTCGTGAAAAAATCAAAGGGCGTGTTGCGGCCCGCGATATTTACGATACCCTGAACAACAAGGTTATTGTCAGCTCTGGTGAGATCATTACAGAAGAACTTGCTGAGCTTATTCAGGAGACTGCAGGTGTTGAGGAGGCTGAAATCCGTTCGGTGCTGACTTGTGAGTCAAAAATTGGTATTTGTTCAAAATGTTATGGAACAAACCTTTCGGTTCATGAGCTGGTTGAAATCGGAGAAGCAGTTGGTGTTATTGCTGCCCAGTCGATTGGTGAACCTGGAACGCAGCTGACGCTTCGTACCTTTCACCAGGGTGGTACCGCTCAGGGTGGTATTACTGAAACTGAGACCAAGGCATTCTATGATGGCCAGATTCAGTTTGAGGATATCAAGTCGGTTGAGCATACGGCTATTAATGAGGATGGGGTCGAGGATCATCGGATTATCGTTATTCAGAAAAACGGAAAAATCAATATTGCCGATCCTGATTCCGGCAAGATTCTGAAGCGATATATTGTGCCGCATGGTGCTCATCTTAACTGCAAACATGGCGACCTGATTAAAAAAGATCAGATGATGTTCAGTAGCGAACCAAACAGTACGCAGATTATTGCTGAGATGCCTGGTTTCATTAAATTTGCTGATATCGAAAAAGGTGTTACCTATAAGGAAGAGGTTGATCCGCAGACCGGTTTTTCCCAGCACACCATTATCAACTGGCGTTCCAAGCTGAGAGCTTCTGAAACAAGAGAGCCTAGGCTGGTGATTATTGATGCAAACGGTGAGGTCAGAAAAACCTATCCTGTACCGATCAAGACAAATCTTTATGTTGAGGATGGTCAGCGGATCGCTCCAGGCGATATCATTGCCAAGGTTCCAAGAAATCTTGATCGTGTCGGCGGCGATATTACAGCGGGTCTGCCAAAGGTTACCGAACTTTTTGAAGCTCGTATTCCTTCGGATCCTGCAATTGTCACTGAAATTGATGGTTATGTCAGTTTTGGTTCGCAGCGCAGAAGCAGTAAAGAGATCAAGGTTAAAAATGATTTTGGCGAAGAAAAGGTTTATTACGTTCAGGTTGGTAAGCATGTGCTTGCCAATGAAGGTGATGAAGTCAAGGCAGGTGATCCGTTGACTGATGGAGCTGTCTCGCCACAGGATATTCTGCGTATTCAGGGTCCTAATGCAGTGCAGCAGTACCTTGTAAACGAAATTCAGAAAGTGTACCAGATCAATGCAGGTGTTGAGATCAACGACAAGCATCTAGAGGTTATTGTGCGTCAGATGCTTCAGAAAGTTCGGGTTGAAGAATCTGGTGATACCAATCTTTTGCCTGGTGATCTGATTGATCGAAGTGCCTTTGTTGAGTCTAACAACAGTATTGCTGAAAAGGTACGTATAACTGAAAAAGGCGATGCTCCGGCCAGGATTCAGGATAGTCAACTTCACAAATTGCGTGATATTACTAAACTGAATCGTGAGTTGCGCAAGAACAGTAAAAATATGATTGCTTTCGAGCCAGCTCTGCAGGCAACCTCTCATCCTGTGCTTCTTGGTATTACCAGTGCAGCCCTTCAGACTGAGAGTGTTATCTCTGCAGCATCATTCCAGGAAACCACCAAGGTGCTGACCGATGCTGCTGTTGCTGGAAAGGTTGACTATCTTGCCGGTTTGAAAGAAAATGTTATTGTCGGAAAACTGATTCCTGCAGGAACGGGATTGAAGAGATACAAAACCATAAAACTGACGGGTGAGGGTCAGGACTCCGTTGCTGATAGTGAGAACAAGGCTGAAGAGGTTCCGACGAGAGAGGGTTTTGCTAATGAACGATAGTGCTTCATCATACAGATGACACAAAAAAAAAGGGAGATGAAAATCTCCCTTTTTTTTTGTTTACTTTTTTTCATACCTGAAGGATTCGAGAAAACTCGTATCGAAATCCCCGCTTTGAAAAACAGAAGAATGCATGACCTGTTTGTGGAAAGGAATAGTGGTTTTTATCCCGACGACAATAAATTCATCGAGGGCGCGTGACATTCTTGCAATAGCCTCATCTCTTGAGTGGGCTGTAACGATAAGTTTTGCAATCATGGAGTCGTAGTTCGATGGGACAACATAGCTGGCATAAGCATGCGAGTCAACCCTTACGCCGTGACCACCAGGGGTATGGAAAACCTGAAGCTGTCCAGGTGAAGGACGGAACGAGTGCTCTGGGTCCTCAGCATTAATTCGGCATTCAATCGAGTGGCCTTTTGGAATAAAGTTTCGGCCTTCAATTGATTCACCAGCTGCGATGAGAATCTGTTCTTTGACGAGATCAACATCATAGCGTTCTTCAGTAACCGGATGTTCCACCTGAATACGGGTATTCATCTCCATGAAGTAGAAATCTTTGTGCTTGTCGAGCAGAAACTCAATAGTTCCTGCTCCTTCATAGTTGATTGCCCGTGCTGCGGCTACAGCGGCATCACCCATTTTTTTCCTGAGTGCCTCATCAACAACCGGCGAAGGAGTTTCCTCAATCAGTTTCTGATGTCTTCTCTGGACAGTACAGTCACGTTCTCCGAGATGAATAGTGTTTCCATGCTGATCTGATAAAATCTGGATCTCAACGTGGCGAGGATTTTCAAGATACTTCTCGATATAGACACCACTGTTGCCGAAAGATTGCTCGGCTTCGCTGCGAGCTGTGTTCAAGGCTTTTTCCATCTGGCTATCTTCTGTAACGACCCGCATTCCCTTTCCTCCGCCACCGGCAGTTGGCTTGATAATAACAGGGTAACCGGTTCTTTGAGCTGTTTCGATAGCTTGCTGAAGATCGGTAACCAGACCGGGGCTACCTGGAACGACAGGAACTCCAGCAAAGATCATCGTTGATTTTGCTGTGTTTTTATCGCCCATCTGGTTGATCATTGTGGCTGTAGGGCCGATAAACTTGATATTGACAGAGGCACATACTTCAGCAAAATCTGCATTTTCAGCCAGAAAACCATAGCCGGGATGAATGGCATCAGCATTCGTTACTTCAGCAGCAGCAATGATACGTGGAATGTTAAGATAACTCTCTCTTGATAAAGCTGGTCCTATACAGACAGCTTCATCGGCGTATTTGACATGCATTGATTCAGCATCAACTGTAGAATAAACTGCAACAGTACTGATTCCCATTTCGCGGCAGGTCTGCATAATACGCAAGGCAATTTCGCCGCGATTTGCAACAAGTATTTTATTGAACAAGGTTTTCTCTGATGAATGTTTATGGTTTAATCCTGAAGAGTGGTTGATCATACTCTACAGCCTGTCCGTTTTCAACAAGAATCTCAACAATAGTGCCCGAAACCTCTGCTTCAATTTCGTTCATAAGCTTCATGGCTTCGATAATACAGAGAACATCCCCCTTTTTTATGGTGTCATTGATGGCAACAAAGGGTGGAGAGTCAGGGGATGATGACTGGTAGAACGTCCCGACAATTGGTGAGCGTGATTCGATCAAGCCCCATGCAGGCTCCTCTTTTTGAACCACAGGAACAGGAGGTAAAGCCTGGGGAGCGGCTTGCAACAAAGGTTCTGCAGACGGTAGAACATTCGGCTGCAGAGTTCCTGTTGCTGAGGGAGCCCGCCTCATAATAATTTTAAAGTCACCCTGTTCGATGATTGTTTCCTGAAGATCTGAGTTATCGACAATGTCGATAAGCTGCTTGATTTCGTTAAAGTTCATAATAATGTTACTTAAGTTTAAAACACGCAACCTGATCCATCACAAAAAAAAAATACTACTTTTTAACTCTTTCAATATACTCTCCTGTACGGGTGTCAACACGAATAATGCTTCCTGTCTGGATAAACATCGGGACGTTGACTTCTGTGCCAGTTTCAACGACTGCCGGTTTTGTTCCGCTTGTTGCCCTGTCATCCTTTAATGCCGGACTTGTTTCAATGACCTCAACCTCGACAAATGTGGGGAGTTCAACGCTAAGAATAGAGGCGTCATCAGAAAATACAATAGTGACAATGATGCCATCTTTGACGAAACGGGATGCAGATCCGATTGCTACTTCAGGAACATTGATCTGGTCAAAGGTATCGTTGTCCATCATGACAAAATCACTGCCGTCTCGATAAAGATATTGATACTGTTTTCTCTCTGTTACAATAACATCCACTGATTCTGTAGCACTGAATCGGTACTCTACATTTCTGCCGGATTTCAGGTTCCTCATGTTTGCCTGGTAAAACGCCCTCAGATTTCCAGGAGTACGGTGAATAAGGCTCTCAACACTATGTGGTTCTCCTTTGAAACGGATAATTGAACCTTTTGAAACATTACTGATAGAAATCATAAACAGGAAAAAATTTGTCTTGTGCGGTTTGTTGTACTATCAAACGAACCTAAATATAACACAGTGCGGAACCAATACAAATCGCCAGAACGAGCAAATCACGATAATACTAAAAAGCCATTGGATGTTTGTAAATCACTGTTTAAATTCATTAAATAAGAAACAGTGAAATTTTTTTTGTTTTACTTCAACAATATCAAACATGCCTTATGTCAAAAGCTGAACTCGTAGAAAAAATCGCTGAACAGGCAAAACTGACAAAAGTGGATGCCGAACGTGCTGTAAATGCCTTTATCAATGTAATAACAGCATCACTGAAGGCTGGGGATGATGTCACACTTGTCGGTTTTGGTACGTTCACCACTGGTGACAGGGCGGAAAGACAGGGACGGAATCCTCAGACAGGTGAAGCAATTACCATTTCAGCAAAAAAAGTTGTTAAGTTCAAGCCAGGAAAGGCATTAAAGGAAGAGGTCGGCGGTTGATGCCTGGTGGACTTTTTTTTTATCATTTATATTCCACACTATGGCCAAGAAAGTTGTCCTTGATTTTGAAAAGCCACTCTTTGAGCTTGAAGCCAAACTCAATGAAATGCGTCAGTGCCTTCGGAGCATTACGAGAGAACAGGTGTCTTCTGAAAGTGAGTTGCTCAAGCATGATATCGAGACGCTTGAGTTGAAAGTTGATGCGCTTCGTCGTTCGATCTACAAAAATCTTACCCGCTGGCAGAAGGTACAGCTCGCACGCCATCCAGAGAGGCCGTTTACGCTGGATTACATCTATATGATGACCAAAGAGTTTGTCGAACTGGCGGGCGACCGGCATTTCAGTGATGATAAAGCCATTGTCGGTGGTTTTGCCCGCATTGAAGAGAGTTCGTCAGATTTTTCCCAATCCGTTATGATCATTGGTCACCAGAAAGGACGTGATACCAAATCCAATCTTTACCGGAATTTTGGTATGGCACAGCCTGAAGGATATCGCAAGGCGCTTCGTTTAATGAAGCTTGCTGAGAAATTTCGTAAACCGGTCATTACTCTGATTGATACTCCGGGTGCATTTCCTGGAATAGAAGCTGAGGAACGGGGGCAGGCGGAGGCAATTGCACGGAATTTGTTTGAAATGGCAAAGTTGACTGTTCCGGTTATCTGTGTGATTATTGGTGAAGGTGCAAGTGGAGGCGCCATTGGCCTCGGTGTAGGTGACCGGATTATTATGGCTGAAAACAGCTGGTATTCTGTGATTTCTCCTGAAAGCTGTTCTTCAATCCTCTGGAGAAGCTGGAATTATAAAGAACAGGCGGCTGAGGCGCTGCAACTTACGGCAGAGGATCTTCTTGCCCAGGGGATCATCGACAGGATTATTCCTGAACCGCTTGGAGGTGCTCACACTGACCCTGATGCCATGGCCGCTACCCTGAAGAATATATTGATCGAGGAGCTGAAAGCGCTTCTGCCAAGGGATCCGGGTGAACTGGTTCATGATCGGATAGAAAAGTTTTCGTCTATGGGAGTCTGGAAAGAAGAGGTATAAAAAAAGCCGGCTTGTAGGCAGGCTTTTTTTATTACCAATCTCTTTTTGAATTATTTAATGACGTAAGAACTTTCTCCTTTGAGCAAGTCTTCAAGGGTTGCGCATCCATTTTTCTGGGCTTCACGGATCTGGGCGGTCAGGGCATCTTCGTACGTTACCCTTTCCTCCGCGAAGAAGACGCCAAAAGGTCTTGGGAGAATATGTTCCGCTAGAGCCTTATCATCAGCAAAGCGCGCAAGAATGGATGCCTTGTTGATGTCAGTCTCATTGTGAACCCATAGGTCAGAGGGTGAGAGATCATCTTTGTCCAGATCGACAACAACCGGCGTAAATCCATCAAGTCTGATTCCCTTGTTTTTCTCTTTTCCAAAAATAAGCGGTTTATCCTGTTCAAGATAGACTGTGTGATTGGCTTTATTGTCAGGAGAAGCAAATGCTTCGAAGGCTGCGTTGTTGAATATGGGGCAGTTCTGGTAAATCTCCACCAGTGATGTTCCCCTATGCAGTGCAGCACGTTTCAGTATAGATCTCAAATATTTGCCGTCGCGGTCAAAAGCCCGAGCAAAGAATGAACCTCCCGAGCCGATCGTCAGTGCTGCTGTATTGAATGGGTGGTCGATAACACCTGAAGGCGAGGTTACCGTCTTCAAGCCGATTTTTGATGTTGGTGAATACTGACCTTTAGTGAGCCCGTATATCTCATTGTTGAAGAGCACGACGTTGAGGTCTGGATTTCTTCTGAGGGTATGAATGAAATGATTGCCGCCAATCGATAATGCATCGCCATCACCCGTTGCAACCCATACATTCAGTTCAGGACGTGAGACTTTCAGCCCGGTGGCCATTGGCAGGGCTCTGCCATGAATGCCGTGAACGCCATAGGTGGCCATATAGTAAGGGAGTCGGGACGAGCAGCCAATCCCGGAAAGAATCACAATGTTTTCCGGGGAAACGCCGAGTTCCGGCATAACATTTTTCAATTGCTGCAGTACGGCATGATCACCACAACCAGGGCACCATTTTGCCTCCTGGTCGGAAGCAAAATCCTTTGCTGTAAGAACAGGCGGAGTTTTTATTGTTGTATCGTTATCGGTCATGATTGAATCTCCTTGATAAGGTCAGTGATTTTAGTCAGAATTTCCATTTCATTGAACGGTACTCCTTGCACCTTGCTGTACCCAACAGGAGCTATCAGGAAGGTATCACGGATAATATGGATAAGCTGTCCGCTGTTCATCTCAGGTATCAACACCTTTGTAAAGTTTCCGAGAATCTCTCCAAGGTTTTTCGGGAATGGATGGATATAACGGAGGTGAGCGTGCGCGACACTGAGCCCCTCTTCCAGAGCCTCCTCAACAGCGGTTTTGATCGCTCCATAAGATGAACCCCATCCAAGGACAAGGATATCTCCTTTCAGTGGTCCGTTGTCAATGGACTGAAGCGGAATATTGTCTGCAATTCGTGCGATTTTCTCAGCACGAAGCTTGGTCATCAATTCATGATTTTCCGGATCATGCGATACATTTCCTGTCTCATTCTGTTTTTCAAGTCCGCCAATACGGTGTTCGAGACCTTTGGTTCCCGGGATAGCCCAGGAACGCACCAGACGGTCATCACGTTTGTACGGCAGATAGGGAGGGTCTTCCGGTTTCCTTGCTGGCTGAAAACGTGGTTTTATTTCTGCGAGATTATCAGGACTTTCAACTTTCCATGGTTCTGAGCTCAGAGCGAGATAGCCGTCTGAAAGACAGATCACGGGCGTCATATGTTCAACGGCAATTCTTGCTGCTTCATAAGTGGTATAAAAGCAGTCAACGGGAGAGCGTGCGGCGATAACGGGAAGCGGTGCTTCACCATGCCGGCCGTACAAGGCCATGAACAGATCAGACTGTTCCGGCTTGGTTGGAAGACCGGTTGATGGGCCACCACGCTGAACATTGATGACAACCAGTGGTACTTCAAGGATGACTGCAAGGCCGAGTGCTTCAGTTTTCAGCGCAAGTCCAGGACCGGACGTGTTTGTAGCGGCAAGTGCACCGCCATAAGCTGCACCAATACTGCTTACGATCCCTGCGATTTCATCTTCAGCCTGAAAGGTCTTGACTCCATATTTTTTCTTTTTTGCAAGAGTCTGAAGTACCTCTGTTGCTGGCGTGATGGGGTATGAGCCAAGAAAGAGTTCAAGACCGGATTTTTTGGCTGCTGCTGTCAGAGCGATAGCGCATGCCTCATTACCGGTAACACGGCGGTAGGTACCGTGTTGTTTTTGTGGCGCAATATCGAAGCGTCCAAGATTTGCAAAGAGTTCGGTTTCATCACCAAAGAAATAGCCTGCTTTCATCGCTTTGATGTTCGCATCAGCCATCTGAATATTCTTCTGGAATTTTGCCTGCAATGTCTCAATGGTTCCTTCAAGAGGAAGGGTGTAGAGCCAGTAGAGCAGCCCTAAAACAAACATGTTTTTACAACGGTCGATCTCCTTGCTGCTGAGTCCGCTCTCTCTGAGTGCTTCACGGGTAAGCTGTAACACAGGGACAGGAAAGACGATATAGTTAGCAAGAGTGCCGTCCTCAAGAGGGTTGGCTCCCTCGGGATAGCCGGCGAGCTTCAGATTCTTTTCATCGAAACCTTCGGTACCGGCGATAATGATACCGCCACGGTGCAGGTCTTTCAGATTTGCTTTCAGTGCGGCCGAGTTCATCGCTACCATGACATCAAATCGTGCGCCCGGCGTATAGACCGGTTTGCTGCTGAACTGAAGCTGAAACCCTGATACGCCTGCAATGGTTCCTGCAGGGGCCCTTATCTCTGAAGGAAAATTAGGGAATGTATTCAGCTCGGTTCCATGGACTGCCACGGTATTGGCGAACTGTGTACCGGTCAACTGCATTCCGTCACCTGAGTCTCCTGCAAAAAGCACGGACACGCTGGTTTTTGATGTTACATTGACCTGTCGGGTTGTTTTTTTTGTATCAGTCATTGTCCCTGTTAATTACTTTTCAAAGTTAGTAAACAGCAATAAAATCCCCATGACTATGAACATCATGACACGGAAGTCATTGGCCTGTTATCTGGTGAAATGTATTATTGGTGGGTAAAGTAGAAGACAAGAGCCTACCACCACAGTCCTCTGCATTAAATGAAAATATAAAGGATGCGAAGGGTTAAAACAAGTTTTCGACTGTTTCAGCTAAGACTTTTTTTCAATAACAATATTATTTTTTGTCAGATACTCCTGCCATTCCTGTTCTTCCCTTATCGGGCAATCAGGCGATAGGTCACAGAAATCACAGCGCAGCATACCGTACATCTGCTCCATCCAGCAACCAGTAGCGCTTTTACGCACTTCATTGACATGGTTGGGATTGTTCTTCATGATTCTGGCTGAAATCTCCATCAGTTCCATAACCCCTTCTCTGCGTCGCTGATTTTCCACCCCCCAACTCATATCAGTCTCCCTGTTTTAAATGGAAAAATAGACTGGCTTTGATACTCTAACCGTTATGTATGAATATAATTCTTTTTTAAAAAGAACATACTCCATCAACCATTTCTGCCAAGCCTTGAAGCATCGTGTCACTCTTGAGCGGATAGGTGATAAAATTAAGTTGGCAACAAGCCTTAAAAAAGAGTAACTTTGTGGCCGTAACAGGCACCTGTCCTGCAGGTAACGGTATGATTGAATGCATTGAAACAAGATGATAATCTCTATGAAATCCCGAGAAATCAGACAATCTTTTTTGGATTATTTTGCTCAAAAAGATCATACTCTTGTCCGGTCAGCCCCGGTTATTCCGGCAGATGATCCTACTCTCCTCTTTACAAATGCAGGGATGAACCAATTCAAGGATGTGTTTTTAGATAAAGGGACAAGGCCTTACGTGCGGGCTGCTGATACCCAGAAATGCATCAGGGCTTCCGGCAAGCATAATGATCTTGAGGATGTAGGACGAGATACCTACCACCATACCTTTTTTGAAATGCTCGGCAACTGGTCTTTTGGCGATTATTACAAGGTTGAGGCTATAACCTGGGCCTGGGAACTGCTGACCGAAGTATGGCCGCTGCCGAAGGATCGGCTTTATGCAACAGTCTATCATGACGATGATGAGAGTTTTCAGATATGGCAGAACCATACTGATATTGACCCTGAGCACATCATCCGTTTTGGTGAAAAAGACAATTTCTGGGAGATGGGAGAGACAGGCCCCTGCGGTCCCTGTTCTGAAATTCATATTGATCTTACCACGGATGGTTCAGGCATGAGTCTTGTCAATGTCGGCGATTACCGTGTCATAGAACTGTGGAACCTGGTGTTTATCCAGTATAACCGCCAAAGCGATGGACGCCTTGAGCCGCTTCCAAAGAAACACGTGGATACCGGCATGGGTTTTGAAAGGGTGGCTGCGGTTTTACAGGGAAAAGGCTCAAACTACGATACAGACGTTTTCAAGCCGCTGTTTGATCGTATCACCGAAATTACCGGTGTTGTTTATAAAGCGTCTATGGATGATCCTCTTGATATAGCCATGAGGGTTATAGCCGACCATGCCCGTACACTGACTTTTGCGCTTTCAGACGGAGCCATGCCTTCGAATGAGGGACGAGGTTATGTGCTTCGCCGTATTCTCCGTCGTGCACTTCGCTACTCTAAAAATCTTGGTTATAACGAACCGATTCTCCATCAACTTGTCAGTACGCTTGCCGACTCTATGGGTGATGTTTTTCCTGAGTTGCAGAAGCAGCAGGAAACGGTCAAAAAAATTATCAAGGCCGAAGAGGAGAGCTTTATTGTTACCCTTGACCGTGGAATTGAAATATTCAACGATCTTATCGAAAAAGTCCGTTCCGAGAAGGGTGATACCATCAGTGGCACTGATGCCTTCAAACTTTATGACACTTACGGCTTTCCTTTTGATCTGACTCGTCTTATGGCGGCTGATGTTGGTTTTCAGGTAGATGGTGAAGGCTTTGAACACTCTATGCTGCTGCAGAAAACGAGGGCAAGAACCGACCGCAGGGAAAAACAGCATGTTGAGGATGATGGAGCGCAATGGTTATGGTTCAGCGAGGTGCATGGCACCAGATTTTCCGGTTACGATCAGCTTGTTATGCCGGTCATGATCAGCGGAATCAAGCATGTCAAAGGGAAACTTTTTATCGTGCTTGATCAAACCCCATTCTATGCTGAAAGTGGCGGTCAGGTGGGTGACAGGGGATGGATAGAGAGTGGCAGATACCGCATGCAGGTGACCGACACCATCAAAGATGGTGATGCCATTGTTCACGTCATCAGCGCTGTTTTCGACAAAATTCTCGATACTGCGCTCAATCCGGATGATATGACGATTGAAGTTGACCAGTTATCTGCTGAAGCCTCTGTTGACAGGAACGTGCGACTGGATACCGAAAGAAATCATACCGCGACGCATCTGCTTCATGGTGCACTTCGAAGGATTCTCGGATCGCATGTTCAGCAGAAAGGATCATTTGTCAATGCCGAACGGCTTCGTTTTGATTTCAGCCATTTTTCCAAGCTTACCGACGCAGAGGTTGAGGAGGTTGAAGCCGAGGTGAACGAACAGATCAGAACGTCCGAACAGGTGCTTAAACATGCAGATGTTCCTTACGATGATGCTATCGCGAAAGGTGCGCTCGCATTTTTTGGAGACAAGTATGCTGATCATGTCAGAGTGATTGAAGTTCCTGGCATCTCGGTAGAGCTGTGCGGCGGTACTCATGTCGACAATATTGGCCGGATTGGGCTCGTCAAGATTATCAGTGAATCCTCTGTAGCAGCGGGAGTCCGGCGTATCGAAGCGCTCACAGGAAAAGCGGCTGAAACACTGATGTGGAAAGAGTACCATGAAGTGCAGCATATTCGCCATCTTCTTAAAGTAAAAGGGGATGAGTCGCTGTCAGAGAGGGTTTCGGAATTAATGGAGGCAAAAAAAGAGCTCGAAAAGCAGCTTCAGGATGGAAAGATTGCTTCGCTTCTCAGCATACTCTCCGCCGAACTGCACGCATCTTCTGATATCGGAGGTTGCCGGATCATGACAAAGGTTGTCGAAGCGGTGGATGCGGATACACTGCGCCAGGCCGCTCTTGCCATGCGGGAACTGCTGCCCTGTTCCGCAGCCCTGCTCTGCAGTGTGGAAGATGGAAAAGTATCGCTGGTCAGCTTTGCTTCCGACAAGGCCGTCAGGGATCTCGGTCTTGATGCAGGAAAACTGATTCGCGAAGCGGCGAAGTGTGTGCAGGGCGGTGGTGGAGGCAAGCCCGAGTTTGCTACTGCCGGCGGCAAGAACCTTGAAGGAATTTCAAGAGCTCTTGAACTCTATGCCGTTTCGGTCAAGGCTGCGCTTCAGGGATGAACAAACAACAATTGACTGGTTTGCTGGTTCTTGACTGCTTTTTCGGGCGATGCTCAAAACCTTCATGCGAACGCTGCGCTTTTCGGCTTGTCCGTTCACTGCGCATCGCACTCAAGTCGCGTGCGATGCAGAAAAAAGAAGATTCCTCTGTCGAAGCGGTTGGTTCGTGGGATAAACCCGAGACTGCGACGCTGCACGCCAAGGTCATGCATCAGCAACAGGATGCTCTAAAAAAACGGAAGCGCCTCCTTGCTCCAAGGGAAGAGATCGCATGGTATCCAACGATCAAGCCGGAGCTTTGCAACGGGTGCGGCGACTGCAAGGTTCTCTGCAAACCGGGCGTGTTCGAGTTGGGCGAACCAGATCCCGCAGGGATCCACCGTCCGAAACTGATTGTCGCGCATCCTTATCATTGTCTCGTCCTTTGCTCAAGGTGTTTGCCCATCTGTACCTCCGGCGCCATTGTTCTCCCTCCGAAAAAGGAGTTCGAGCATTTTGTGGAGTATCTGGACTGATAGAATTCCAGCCGGAGAGGAACCGAAACAATAATCAACAAAACGGAGAGATCATGAGCGATTCAGCCTCACCAGCAAAGAAAAAACGAAGGCTTCTTCTACCCCGAGAAGAGATCGCCTGGTTTCCTGAACTTGACTCTACTCTCTGCAATGGTTGCGGTGATTGTGAGGATTTCTGCAAACCGGGAGTTTTTTCCCTCGGTGCTCCCGAGGGAGTCAAACGGGCAAAAATGACCGTTTCCAAACCCTATAACTGTATTGTGCAGTGCACCCGCTGCGAACCTGTCTGCCCTTCTGGAGCAATCAGCCTGCCACGACCGGAAGATTTTGCACATTTTGTAGAGCATGTTGACTGACCGAGAGGTCGTCGCGGTCTCGGAATCCCATCAGGTACAGAATAGCATCAAGCCCAAGGGTTGATATGGCCTGTTTTGCACTCTCTCTGACAATCGGTTTTGCTCTGAAGGCGATACCGAGTCCCGCTTTTCCAAGCATTGGCAGGTCATTGGCACCGTCACCGACAGCAATGGTCTGCTCCAGCCTGATATTTTCCTTTTTTGCAATAAGCTCAAGCAGTTCAGCTTTTCTTTTTCCGTCGACTATTCTGCCAAGTACCTTACCGGTCAATCTGCCCTCTTCGATTTCCAGCGTGTTGGCATAAACATAATCGATATTGAGTTTTTTCTGCAGGTAGTGGCCGAAATAGGTGAATCCGCCGGAAATGACAGCGGTTTTAAATCCAAGGTTGTGCAGGTTATGGAACAGTGTTTCAGCTCCTTCAGTAAGCTGCAGTCTGCAGGCAATGGTTTCAAGAATATGTTCGTCAAGCCCCTTCAGCAGGGAAACCCTTTTCAGAAGACTTTCGGTAAAATCAAGTTCTCCGCGCATGGCTTGCTCTGTAATTGCTGAAACCTCCGCGCCGACTCCGGCTTCAAGAGCAAGTTCATCGATTACTTCGGAGGTAATGAGGGTTGAGTCCATATCGAACACGACCAGTCTGCGGTTTCGCCTGAAAATGTTGTCTTCCTGAAAAGCTATGTCGATTCCAAGAGTGTCGGTTATGGCAAGCATCTGCTCGCGGAACCGGTTTTCGTTTTGCAGGGTACCCCGTATTGAAAACTCCACGCAGGCTTTGGTGTGACCGATCTGATCGTGTTCAAGCGGAATTCGTCCCGAGAGGCGGTTGATGGTATCAATATTGAGCGTATGTGATGCAATGATGGATGATACACGCTCAAGTTGTTCAGCGGTTATTTTTCTTGCAAGCAGCGACAGCAGATATCTGGGTTTTCCCTGTTCCTGCACCCACTGTTCATACTCTGTGTCGGATACCGGTGTAAAGGTGATCTGGATACCGAGTGTGTGGGCGCAGAAGAGCAGATCTTTCAGTATGGGGGATGAGGTTGATTCTTTTGGTATCTCGACCAGCATTCCCAGTGAAAGATGGTTATGGATAACCGCCTGGCCGATATCAAGGATCGGTATTGTATAGCCTGAAAGGATGGAGGTTATTTTCGATGTCAAACCCGGTTTATCCGGGCCTGTAATATTGATAAGGAGAAACTCTCTCATACCTTATTGCGTTTACGATGTTCGAGTTATTTACTTATAAAACCCCATTTTCCTGTTACTGCATTACCAATCCTGACTGGCGCAAGCCCTTGTGAAAATTTACCAACGGCATCAAACTGCGGATTGATGATCATTTTTCCCTGTTTATCAATAAAACCCCATTTTCCTGTTGCTGTATCACCAATTCTTACGGCAGCGAGTCCTTCTGAAAAGTCACCTGTGCCATCAAATTTCTCGATGATGACAACTTTTCCCTGTTTATCAATAAACCCATATTTTCCTGAACTTCCGTTCACTGTTTTAACACAGGCAAGATTCTCTGAAAACCGGCATTTTTCATCAAATTGCGGTTTGATGACCATCTTACCCTGTTTATCAATAACCCCCCACTTCCCTTTGTATTTATCGCCAATGCGTATGACAGCAAGCCCATGGTTAAAGGGCTCGGCATAGTCGAATTGCAACGCGATAACCACCTTCCCTTGTTTGTCAATAAATCCCCATTTTCCAGATTTTTCACTTCCCATTCTTATTGGCGCAAGACCTTCTGAAAAGTCACCCGCCAGATCGAATTGAGGAGTGATGACATAACCACCATTATTATCTATAAATCCCCATTTTCCTGAAATGGCATCTCCCACTCTTATTGCGGCAAGACCTTCTTGAAAGCTGTTTTCAGCATCAAATTTCGGGGTGACTACAACTTTTCCGCGTTTATCAATAAATCCATACTTACCTGTAAATGCGTCACCATCCCTCATCAGAGCAAGACCTTCCAAAAAGTTACCGACAAAAAGGAATTGCGGAGTGATAACCATTTTTCCCTTCCTGTCAATAAATCCATATTTACCATCAGTTTCATCACCTATCCTCACTGCAGCAAGACCTTCTGAAAACTGATGTACTTCGTCAAATTTCGGAGCGATGAGCATTTTTCCCTGCAGGTCCACAAAGCTTTGTTTAGCGGAGAGTGAATCACCGATCTTGATTGCCGCGAATCCATCTTTAAACTCTTCGACAGCGAAGAATTGCGGATTGATGACAATATTACAAGTATTATCGGCTGAATATTCAGAGGGCTCCTTGTTACATCCAAACAAAAAACTTAAGAAGCAGATGCTTATAAGAGTTATTGCACGGCGCATTGCTGGTTTCATGACAGATTGGAACTGATCATGACAAACCAAAGATGCTTTCGTTACAATACTCGGCATAAGTATTTATAAAATAAAGATATACAAAAATGATTCAACAATATTCCGGAGAAAAACTGATGTTTTTTCTTGATACCTCAGACCTTCTATGGCACTCAGAAATTGAAGTATGCAAAATATTCTTTTAAAGAATGATAACAGCGTAGAAAATGTACTCAGTCAAAATTATTCGCTAATAATACGCGCTCGATTAATGTTTTTCTGAAGCATTTCGACCTTGTCAGAAAAACCGCGGTTAATATCGGGGAACTGCGTATGTTTTTTGTTTGGCTTATAGTATTCATCCAAGAGACATTCTTGTGTTTTGTGAAAAAATATCATCTTCTTCTTGGAGTTTTTTTTACAGCAGGAATACCGGATCTTCCTGCCTTTGCTATTGAACCCTCTTTTATCAGTGCGAATATCGGGGTCTTGTCAAAAAGTGATATAACATCATATAATCCAATTGCACTCATTCAGCAAGAGGCCATATCAGGGATAAACTTGACGAACCTTTTCGGCAAGGGTTTCGATAATGTCAGATTTGAGGTTGAAACAGGCTATCAGCGAAACGATGCCGACAAAATCATCATTGATTCCGGAATTTTTACATTTCGGGGAGATCGTTCAGTAACGTCATATATGGCAAATGGTTATTACGATTTCAACGCCGGTGCCGTTCAACCATTTCTGATCGTTGGTCTTGGGCTGGCTCAAGTCAGCATCCACCATGCAGTCAACCCCCCTAACACTATTTCGGAAACCTATTCAGGGCTTGGTTATCAGATTGGCAGCGGTATTGCCATTACCGTGACCCAAAATATTTCTCTTGATTTACAGTATCGCTATTTTGGCACTTACCCGGTCACCCTCAATAATTATAACGGATATTTTAAAGTGCCAGGTAACAGTGTTCTGCTCTGGGTGATGGTCGGATTCTAAAGAGCCAGTCCAACCATCACTCCCACTCAATAATGTTATCGACTGTAAGATATTTTAAAATATAGAGATAAAAAACTGTTGGAGGAAAGTTGGAAGTTACGTGACGGAATTATTGTGCATTTATTTTAGGATTTATGCTATCAAAGTAAGTCAATAACCCGCATCCCTATACCCTTACCACAAATAATATAACCTTGTGACCATTCATTTTACACCAAATCCACAACCCTTTTCTTCGCATCCTTGTTCTCGTCAATGTATCTCTGTGTTGTCTGAAGAGATGAGTGACCTGCCAACATCTGAATATCCTTCAAACTTCCTCCGACAGTAGAAATCTTCCTCGCAGTGTTCGTGATGAAGGTTCTTCTACCTGAATGCGAACTACATCCGACCAAACCGAAAATCTTATACCATCCCCCGAAAAGATTGACTATTGCCTGTGCTGTTGTTGAACTCTGTCTCTCTGTTCTGATAACAAATGCCTTGTGAGTATCGAAAAGTCGGTTGTTCTCAATTTCCTCTTGAAATAACTGAACAAGTGCCTGACGCAGTTGTTTGTTCATAGGAATGACCCGACCACCAGTAGAACCTTTTGAAGCATCGTTGCTCAAGTGTATCTCTTCACCAAGAGTACCGTCTGAAGTCAAGAGCATATTCCATTTCAAACAGGCAATTTCTTTTGCTCTCATTCCTGCTTTCGTGGAGAGTAAGAAGATTACAAGGTTTCTTTTTCCGTTCCGATGTGAAGGAAGGTATTCTGCTATGATGTCAATCTGGTTTTTGGTCAGAACCTTTGCCTGTTTTCCGATACCCATTTTGTCTCCTGAACTGATTATTAAATATTTATAATCAAATATAATATAATGAGTTTGATTAGGCAAGGGAAAAGTGATGAGATTATATTGTTGTTTTATTGGGAGTTATGGTTACTCGTTATATAATACCAATTCTATAACGAGTTAAAAAATGGGGGAAAGAAGAAGGTTTGGTGCTTTCTGGGGAAAGTCATCAGTATTGAATTATCACATCAAAATCTCTGCTCTGACTTCCATATCACAAGTATTTTTGTTAAACTATATTTTGGTAGTGGTGAAGCATTCGTTTTTCGGCAGTTAGCACAACCCCCCATCAAAATGCCTTCATACTCCTCTAAGCACTATCGGCAGGTCTTTTCAGTCGTTCTCATCTCATTATTCTGTTTTTTTTTGGGTGTGAAATGAATTCTGTGCAATGCAATCTGTGTGTATGCTGTATGGGAATACAATGTTTTTTATAAGTTATCCTTTGATTTGATGTCATTCCTATTCCGCTCACTAATTTTTTGCGTTTCCATTGTTTTTAGTTGTTTAATTTTAGCAAAAGGAGTTGTTATGTTTGGATTAGGAGGAGGAGAGTTTGCGTTTATTTTCATAATATTATTTTTACCAATACTGATTATATCGGCATTGATTGATATTTTGAGAAGTGAGTTTAAAGGCAACAATAAAATTGTTTGGGTTTTGGTTGTTATATTTTTGCCTTTTCTAGGTTCATTGCTATATTTTGGAATAGGTAGGAGTCAAAAAGCATTATAAAGTGTAGATAATACCCTTTCCCCCAAAAATCTCTTGCTGATTTTGAAAGCACTTGCTGTCTTTCAGGGTAGTTTTGTGCCACAGGCACTCTGGAACACATCAATCTTCATTCCAATCAATTGCAGGAAAGTTGAAACAGATGCAGGTGTATTTGACTTGTCGGAGGATTGATGGTTCGGTGGGTTCTGTTGTGTAGCATCTGATAAGTTCCTTGAGTTCTTTATCATCAAGGTCTTTTACGTCTTTAGTAAGGAACACTATGTAGGAGTATAGTAGGTGTTGCAGTAGGTGGGTTTCAAGGAGTGCTTCGTAGTAGAGGATGGTTACGAACTTCTCATCTACAACTCGGAGCGTCTTGTATGGTGGAAGTGGGGCATCTTTGAATTTACGGGCAGTGCTTAATATCTGCTTATATCTCTGGTGGGTCATCTGTGTTGGGTGTTATGGTGTTGTCTGTTATGATTGTCGGTTGTCATATTCAATCTCATTATCTATTTCATTATCTGCTTCATTGTAAGGTCTTTCATCTGTGTCTTTCTGGGCAATACAATGTTATTACTCATCTGCTAAGAGAGCAATCTGTTTAACGATGGTCACCAAGTAAATATGCGGGATTATCCCTAACATCTCATTTCATCCACTTTTGTGGAACTTGGATTAGAAAATCCCTGATTGTTTTCAGTTCAGTGATTTGTTGAAAGGTAGAAGAGCAATGTTGTTTGCGAAAATATCTCCATATCCGACTCTCTTTGTAATGTATTCCTCCCAAGTATATACAATGCGATCTCTTACGATTGGTTCTTTTTCCTTGATAAGAAAAGAACCTTTGTTGTAAATCTTTTTCCATTCTTTATTGGCAAAATGGTCAAATGCCAAAATGTTGAACTCATTCATTTCGGCAGGTAGAGAGAGTATGCCGTGAAGATGAAGGGTTTGCTGGATTTCAGGCACAATCAATACTTTCATTTCTCGATGTCGAGATGATGTTCCCCATTTCTTTATTCCAGTGTATTTTCTGGAAAGAATGCTGAAAAACCTTCTGAACTCTCTCTCTTCATTCAACCATCTCTTTTCATAACCGTCTTTGTTGTATTCATTGCTACTGCCACCGAAATGCCCAGAAAACGCATAATGGTGATATTCACTTCCATAACTGCCGACTAAATCATTGAACCAATTGATGTAATCTGAACGTGTTGGGTTGTTGGTTGTCTGATTGCTCATCCCTGTTCCTCCAGAATGATGATGTGACAGGTCTTCTTGATTTTACTCTTGATGTCATTCAGGATAGCACTGATGGTCTGTGTCTGTATCTCGTCTCTGGTGATGACTTCTGCTGTCTTGAAGGTCTTCTCTTGAACGAACTTCTTCACCTGTTCTTTATTCAGTTTCATCAGTGTCTTCCCCTAACTTGTATCGTAATTCATTCACATAATCAACTGCCTCAATATCTACTTCTTGGTTGAGATAGGATTTATACTCACTGATGATAAATCTCAAAAATGCGGAACGACTGCAAGTAAAGATTGATGTGATTTGATTCAGGTCTTCAAGTATCTGGTCATTCATCGATATGCTTATAATGTTATGGTTCATTTATCTGATTTGATTTTATTGAAGATGGTGTCATTGTGTTTCTTCTGCTTGGTATTTTCGGCAATGGTCTTCTCTAATGCCGTGAGTTTTTCTTTCACAACGAAGTCTTTTACTTTCAGTGCTTCTGTTGCCAATCTGTAGTCATTATTGTTTTCATTCATCGCATTGCGGAATGCTCTAAAACTTGCTACCATAGAGGTTTATTTTTGAATTATTCATAAGGTTCTTATTAACTCTATTTATAAGAAAACGGATTTCTGCACGATTGAACGCAGGAATAGAAAGCAGGGGTAATTCTGCTTTTTATGAGAAATATGATAGAAGAAGGAGATGTCTGATGCGGAATGCAGGGGAAACTATCAGAGGTTTTTATCTAATCTTCTGATAGAATAATATAACAAAATATATGCCAATTCAAAGTTTAGTGCGGTCGGTAAGTGGTAGATATATAGTGGGTTATAAAGTATTTTCAGGGGAGTTGAAAAATAAGAATAGGCACCTTTTGAGTGCCTATTCTATCGAGAATATGGGATTATGGCATATCAAAGTATTCAATCAGTCTCCTGATGCTATGTATATGCCGTTTTTATCAATCCTAAATGATTTAGATGCACAATCAATTAGTCGTGACATATCTATGTGAGAATAATGGTTCTCAATAAATGCGACACTTGTTCCTGCGAGTTTGCTTACCTCATAAATCGGCACTTTAGCGTATAATCTGCAGGTAATTCCAAAATGTCGCAAACTATAGAATGATAGTTTCTTTCCTATCTTCTCGTTATCTAATCCCGCATATGGAATAAGTTCATTCCATAATGAATACATAAGTTTCCTTCCGACTTGTTTGCCATCTCTGGTAATGAATATATAATCATCTGCTTCTTGTTTAATAGAATATTTTTTAATCCGTTCTATATAATCATTTCCTCTTGATACAACTGTTCTTCTTTTCCTATTTTTACAGATATCAGCAGGAAGTGAAAAGTTTAGGTAAGTTTCAGATTTCGTTTCATTCCAATCCTTCTGAATGTATTGAAGCATATTCCATTTAACTGAAAGCATTTCCCCAAATCTCATAAAGGTGTTTGCGTTCAGTAAAATAAAGTCACGAAGTAGTTGTCTGTTGTATTTCTCCTTTTCTAATTTCGTATCTTTAACCCATTTTCGCATTGCAAGAATTAGGATGTTGTATTCTTCACTTGTAAAGCAGTCACGACGAGATACTTCACCTTTGATTTTGATATCTTCTGTCTCTACTTTTTGAAAAGGCAGATACTTGTTCTTCCATCCAAAATATGTTATTGAGTTAATGGTTGTGCATTCATTTCTAATGGTTACATCTTGCACATCAGGATTATTTTTCCGTCTGAATATTGCATAGTCAAGAAATGCTTCTGGTTCTATTTCACTCAATCGTAGTTTATATCCCAAAAATGGCACAATGTGTTTCGTAACTTGCGACCTCACCGTGATAAGTCGTCCCTTTGTTATTCTTGCGGTATCTACTCTGACTTCTTGATGCTTTAGAAATTCTTCGCATAATTCTCCCCAACTTGTTCCAGAGATTTTATGTCCATTTCTAACTTTTGTTAAGATATCAAGAACCTCCTGTTCTGCGAGGGTAAAAGCATCAGAGAGAAGGTTAGTTCTCAACGACTTGCGGAAGTAATGGGATTGCTCTTTTATCCATACTCGCAAGTAGTAGTTGCCGTTTGATTGCGGTGTAGTGTAGATAATACCCTTTCCCCCAAAAATCTCTTGCTGATTTTGAAAGCACTTGCTGTCTTTCAGGGTAGTTGTGTTTTTCAATAATGTCCGTAGTTAGTAAAAAAATTAGAAGGAGAATGCTGAAAACCCTTGAAAATCAAGGGTTTTGGATGTTACTTGGAAGAAGGAATATAACTATAAGTCTATAAAAAACAAATAGTTAAAAAATCGGCATTACTCCCACTCAATTGTGGCCGGAGGTTTTGATGATATGTCATAGGCCACTCTGTTGATGCCGCGTACTTCATTGATGATGCGGTTTGAAACTCGGGCAAGAAAATCATGCGGCAACTGGGCCCAGTCGGCAGTCATGCCATCCGTCGATTCAACAGCCCTCAGCGCGAGAACATTTTCGTAAGTGCGTTTATCGCCCATGACACCAACCGACTGTACCGGGAGCAGTACGGCGAAAGCCTGCCACACCTGCTGGTAGAGTCCGCTTGATTTCAGCTCTTCGATGTAGATTTCGTCGGCTTCCCGAAGGATATCAAGCCTCTCTTTGTTGACTGATCCGAGCACCCTTACCGCAAGACCGGGACCGGGAAAAGGATGGCGCATCAGGATATCTTCGGCGATGCCGAGTTCACGCCCTACGGCACGGACTTCATCCTTGAAGAGTTCCCGAAGTGGCTCAATCAGCTTGAGCTTCATGCGTTTCGGCAATCCGCCCACATTATGATGCGATTTGATGGTTTCCGAAGGGCCTTTGACGCTGACGCTCTCAATGACATCAGGGTAGAGAGTACCCTGTACCAGAAACTTTTCATGAGCCATCTGCTCTTCAAAAACCTGTATAAAGGTTTTTCCTATGATTTTACGCTTCTTTTCAGGTGATGCAATATTTTTCAGCCGTTTCAGGAAGAGA
This sequence comes from uncultured Chlorobiaceae bacterium, assembly GCA_903869365.1. Lineage (GTDB taxonomy): Bacteria > Bacteroidota > Chlorobiia > Chlorobiales > Chlorobiaceae > Chlorobium. The sequence goes on along the minus strand of CAIPYV010000106.1, from coordinate 22,803 downwards.
TCGGAAGCATTGACCAGAGATACTCTGAGTCCGAGCGTCGAGAGAAAGCTCATCACTTTTTCAGCCTCATTTTTTCGCAGCAGGCCATTATCGACAAAGATGCAGTGGAGTTGTTTGCCGATTGCCTTGCTTACCAGAACGGCAGCAACGGTGGAGTCAACACCACCGCTGATACCGCAGATGACAGTTTCTTTTCCTGCTTTGCGAGCGATCTCCTCAATCTGGTGATCGATAAAGCTTTTTGATGACCAGTCTGGTTTTATACCGGCAATGGTGATAAGAAAGTTCGAGAGAAGCTGCTTGCCGTAAAGGGTGTGCTGTACTTCGGGGTGAAACTGCAGTCCATAGACTTTCAAGGCACCTTTACTGCCGTAGCTTTCAATAGCGCACATTTCAGAATTTCCACTGCTGGCCGTTACTCTGAAGCCTTCAGGAAGCCTGATCACTTTATCGCCGTGGCTCATCCAGACGTCAGAGTCGGGAATATCGCGGAAAAGCAAACTCTCATGTTCCTCGTCATGGGAGACAATAATCTGAGCGCGTCCGAATTCGTGTTTTAATGAACTGGCAACTTCTCCACCGAAATGTTTGGCTATAGCCTGCAGGCCGTAGCAGATGCCGAGAACAGGAATACCAAGTGCAAAAATACCTCCATCAGGCAGTATGGCCGATTCACCATAGACACTTGTCGGTCCACCGGAAAGGATGAGTGCTTTGGGGTTGTGCTCCCTGATGGTTTCCGGCGAGGCGTTGTAGGGAAGTATTTCAGAATAAATACCCAGTTCACGGATACGACGGGCAATTAACTGTGTGTATTGTGATCCAAAATCCAGAACTAAAACCGATTGCATAACAAAACGATTGTGTGTTAACTAAGCGAGAAATCAGTATATCTCTTCTAATTTAGGGCGTACTGCCGGAACAGGGTTCTGTGGGGGTAACGCTCCATTGTCGTTTCCGGTAGAGCCGTTGCTGCCTTCCGCAGGTTTGTCTTTCACATCGGATGATTGACCCGGACGTGATTGATAGTATTTAAAGCCTTTCGGAGTATAGTATTCAATATAGACGTTATTGTCGAGCAGATCAGAAGGCGTGTTGGTTTGACCGGAGATAGGAACGGCAATGACCGTTTCAGGAATATGAAAATACCTGTTTTCAAGTTTCAGAGACCGGTCGCTGTAGCAGCGTTTCATAAATCCTGCCCAAATTGGCAGTGCAGCTCTTGCACCCTGCCCATACTCCATCGAGGTAAACTTGATGCGCTCGTCATCAAATCCTGTCCATACAACTGCGACAAGCTGAGGAGTGAACCCTGCAAACCAGGCATCCCTCATACTCTGGGTCGTGCCGGTTTTTCCTGCAGCCTCGATATCAAAGCCGTAACGGGCACGGACAGCGACGCCGGTACCCTTCGTGATAACATCCTTGAGCATTGAGACCATAACAAAGTTGGTGGTAGAGTCAATGGCAAAACGATGGTTTGGTCTGTATGCTGACAAGAGGCGGTTATGCTTGTCCTCAACCTTCAAAATAGAGACAGGTTCATTCCATATACCGTTGCTGGCAAAGGTTGAAAATGCTCCCGCAAGTTCAAGGGGGGTAACTTCAGAAGTTCCGAGGGCGATAGAGAGGTTTGAGGCCAACGGTGATGAGATGCCCATTCGTTTAGCATAGCTGATAATTTCCGATGTGGTAAGGCGTTCATAGGCAAGGCGAACGGTAACTTGGTTCAGTGAGTGGGCCAACGCATTACGGAGTGTGGTCATGCCGCCCGATGAACCATCGGAGTTTCTTGGTGACCAGACCGTGCCGTTTCCGCTGTTCAGGGCAAGTGGCTGGTCAAGCACCTGATAGTTTGCCGGAATCCCCTTGTCGATGGCTGCTGTATAGACAAAAGGCTTGAAGGTTGAACCTGGTTGACGTTTTGCCTGCCAGACATGGTCGAACTGATATTTGTAATCGTCAGGCGAAAATTTGTTGCCACCAACCCATGCCTTGACATGGCCGTTGGTCGGGTCAATAGCCACAAGGGCAACCTGTATTCTGGTTTTAGACTGAAGAAGATCATTAACCCATACTTTGTCCGCCTTAACTTTAGCCATCGCCTCCTGGTCAGAGAGTCCATCCTCTATGAGGCCCTTGAATCGCTCACTTTCCCTGAAAATCTGGTTCTTCAACGATTCAGGCCATTTCCATGATCGGTCAAACGCAGCCTGAAGCTCGGTAAGATGTTCGGCGGCTGCAAGCTGGGCATAGTTCTGCATCCGACTGTCGAGCGTTGTCTGGATGGAGAGACCATCGCGGTAGAGGTCAATGTTCCCAAGCATTGCTGATGGCTTGATGGTCTGTCGGATATACTCCGTGAAGTATGGAGCCAGGCCTTGATGGTTCACCGGTGTGTATTTCAAAACGAGCGGAGTTCTCTGGGCAGAAGCGGCCTGTTTTGGCGTAATGAATTTTGCCTTTTCCATCAGAGAGAGAATAAGGTTTCTTCTGCTGGCAGAACTGGAAGGATCTTTCGCCGGGTTATATGCGGTAGGGTTCTTCAGGGTTGCAATAAGCGTGGCGCTTTCAGGCAGGGTCAGGCGTGATGCTGGCTTGCCGAAATAGGTATAGGCCGCTGCTTCTATGCCATAAGCACCCGACCCGAAATAGACCGTGTTGAGATAGAGGGCAAGGATCTCATCTTTGGTGTATGTTTTTTCCAGTTCTATTGCAGTAACGAACTCCTTGATTTTTCGGCTGACGGTACGCTCCTGAGTCAGGTAGAGGTTTTTGGCAAGCTGCTGGGTAATGGTACTGGCTCCTTGCCAGCGGGTGCGTCCCTTGAGGATATTTTCACCCATAGCCAGCGTAAGCCGTCGGAGATCAACGCCCCAGTGCTGGTAAAACGCTACATCTTCGGTCGCTATAAGGGCATGGCGTGCCGAAAGCGGAATGGATTTAAGAGGAACGAAGGTACGGTTTTTTAGAAAAAACTTGTGGAGAAGTACACCATCTTCCGAGTAGACAAGCGAGGCAAGTTCCGGATTTGGATTTTCAAGTTCTTCAAGACTTGGAAGGCCCAGAAAATTTGGTATCGCATATAACGCAGGGCTTGTCAACGTTATGGCGATCAAAAAGGCAATCAAGAGAAGCATGCCTTTGGCAAATATTTTACTCACAGTATCTGTTGATCTTTAGTGTTGTATTCGTTGTAACAAGGAGTAAGCAATATGATAGTCATGGTATCGGCTGTCAGGTATTGGTTGTGTTTTCCAGCGGTCTCTTTTTATAAAATTGTTCAGCAAATTCAAAATGCTTTTTAAGCTCCCTGGCAAATTCAGCGGTCTCTTCAAGCATCGGTAAATGGCCGAGATCGGGGAATTTTGCAAGCCTTGTGGGTACGGATGCCTCAGCCCTGCGTTTTTCATAGAGCGATATGGTTCCTTCAGGAGGAATGGTATGATCTGCCATTCCTACACAGCATAATAAAGGTGAAGCGATATTGATAACATGTCGGGTGTAAGTTCTCAGAGCCTCAGGGTCGATGGAAAACTTGCCTACAGCATTGGTCGCATCTTTGTCGGACTGCGTGAAGTCTTCAACAATGATATTGTGGTACTCCTTTGGAATCTCTTTTGATGCAGCCCTCCTGATAAAAAGGCTTTTCAGCGGTTCGTGCAGGAAAATATTGCGGAAATTCATGGAGAAATCAATCAATCCACCAAGAAACATGAGGCCAAGAGAGGTAAATGCGGTCTCTTCGAAAATACCGCAGGCAATGATTGTTGCAGAGACAAGAGCTTCACGATAGCGAATGCAGAGTTCCGTTGCAACCATGCCCCCCATTGAATGACCGACAATATGCAGCTGTTTTGATTGTTGGAGCCCGAGATGTTCTATGAGTGCACCTGCCTCCTCGGTAAAGCCCTGGATGGTAAAGGTTGGTTTATAGCCTGTGATAATGGTTTTGCCTGTGCCGCTCTGGTCATAGGTAATGCATCGGTAGTTTTTGGAGAGCACGTTGACCAGGGGTTTCCAGTATCGGGAGGATACTGCCCAGCCGTTCACAAAAAGCACCACAGATTTTTTTTTGCCGGAAGGATCAGAATCAGCAGTGTCTTCATAGTACAGCTTACAGCGGGAGGACTCAAAATAACTCATGGGAGTTGCATGGGTTTATTATAGATAATACAAACCTAATATATAACAATAATAACTTATCTCCTGCCATCCCCCAGCAAGGGCACTGTGCGCTATTTTGCGACTCGTCGGCATAATGAGTACATTAGGTTGGAAAAAAAAGAGAGGTTTCATTCTTACCCTGCACAACATGGATTATTCTTTTACCGTTCTCATCTCTTCCATCGCAGACTTTATTCTCCATATTGATACTCATCTTCAGCTTCTTGCTGCTCATTATGGTTATTGGCTTTACGGTATTCTTTTTGTTATCATTTTCAGTGAAACCGGGTTTGTTGTCACACCGTTTCTTCCCGGCGACTCATTGCTTTTTGCTGCCGGTTCTCTGGCATCCATGCCGGGTTCATCTCTTGATCCGAACTTGCTTTTTATACTCTTTTTTTTAGCGGCTGTGCTGGGCGATACGCTTAACTACCAGATCGGCGAAAGGATCGGTCCAAAAGTATTTCAATACGACAAGTCACGTTTCTTCAATCCCGAGCATCTTGCAACAACCAATCAGTTTTTTGAAAGATATGGGGGTAAGACAATCATCATCGCGCGCTTCATTCCCATTGTCAGAACGTTTGCTCCCTTTGTTGCCGGTATCGGAGCCATGACTTACAGCAGATTTATTCTGTTCAATATTGTCGGTGCCGCGCTTTGGGTAGGGTTGTTCAATTACAGCGGTTATTTTTTTGGTCAGCTTCCTCTTGTCCAGCAGAACTTCAAGCTGCTCATTCTGGCAATTATTGTGATTTCCCTTATGCCGCCGGTTATTGAGTATTTGAAGCATCGACGTAACCGAATGTAGGTAACCCTGAATGTGTATCAATTGTTGATAACCTGTTGAATCATGTTTTGTTATCTCAAGGTGAGTGGCTGCGGAGGAGGTTGGTTTATAATATTATTTCTTACCTAACATATATTTATAAAATATTTTATAGTAAATCTTCCTGTAAAGGAGACGCTTTTCAGCCTCATTAGCAAAATGTTCATAATAATGTTGATTAATTATAAAAATGTTGATAACCTGCAGTCCTGCCATTGAGTGCAATGGTACATGTTCTTGTGGTAAAGCCTGAATCATCGAAAAAAGATTATTTTAATTCACGGATTTTCTTATAATTACTTCCTCATCAGACATTTCGGCGTATAGCGCAGCCTGGTAGCGCACTTCCTTGGGGTGGAAGGGGTCGTGGGTTCAAATCCCGCTACGCCGACTCTCTTACCCGCACTCTCATCAGATTCCTGCTTTGCACATCATCTCACCAATGTTGGTCGCTCTTGCGTTTACAATTCTCAAGCTGAGCATTGTCGCAGAACTTCATAAGGATATCGGTGGTTAGTTTATCAGTCGAGGGGGAAACCAAAGAGTAAGAGCATGGAACTGCAGAATCTGAACGTTGTTGTGATTGGGGCGGGAGTTGGAGGGCTTGCTGCCGCCGCTTTGCTTGCCCGGAAAGGAGCAATGGTTACCGTGCTTGAAGCCCAGGACTATCCCGGAGGATGTGCGGCAACGTTTGCTCGGGAAGGTTATCGGTTTGACGCCGGGGCTACGATTGGCTGCGGATTTCATGATGGCGGACCAATGGACATGCTCGGTAAAGAGCTTGGCATTATCTGGCCGGTGTTACCCGAAGCAGTTGCCTGGCAGTATCGTCACAACTCTCTTCACCTTGATCTTCCTCCTCAGCGTCTTGGTATTCTTGAACGCTTTCCAGGTTCAGCACCCTTCTGGAAGGAGCAGGCCGACCTTGCAAAACTACTCTGGCATCTTGCTGAAGGGGGGCTTTCATGGCCGGCAAAAGGGGCGCGTGATCTTGCCCGGCTTGCCCGTAAAGGTATTGCAGGACTTCCAGGATCGGCATATCTGCTTACATTTGCGACAAAAACTGTGTTTGAATGGCTTGCCTTCCATGGCCTCGACCGCGACCCGGATTTTGTCCGCTTTATTGATGCCCAGCTTCTGGTTTCACTACAGACCACCTCCCGGTATGCCAATGCCGTCAATGCAGCCATAGCGCTTGACTTGCCCCTTTCGGGTGCCTATCGAGTTCAAGGAGGGATAGGAACGATTGCAGAGTTGCTTGCCGGGGCTGTTGAGGATTACGGCGGGGCTGTTTTATACCGTAAAAGGGTTATCCGCATTGATTCAGTTCGTCGACAGGTCTTCGGTCTTGAAACTTCAGATGGCAGCGCTCTTGCTGCTGATTTTGTGCTTGCAAACCTCCCTCCAGAATCGCTTGCTCTGCTCACCGGAATGGAGAACAAACCTGAAGTTGTCATTAGCGAGTGCAAACAGTGGAGCGCGTTTATCCTCTACCTCGGCATGGATCCAGACCTGTTCAGTACATTGCCGACGCATCATGTGCAAATTGTCGGTGCCCGTGGTGAGCTTGCAGAAGGGAATACTATTTTTGTCTCCTTTTCGCCAGGCGACGAACCAGGTCGTGCACCTCAAGGGCTTTGTGCAGTCACAATTTCAACCCATACAAGGCCTGAACCATGGTTTCAAGCGCAAGAGAAAGGGAGAGCTGTCTACCAGGAGATGAAGCGTGCTTTTACCGAACATCTGCTTGGTGTGCTTTCAGAACAGTTTCCTCAAGCCCGTGATGCAATTCGAAGCATAACGGCAGCAACACCTGTTACCTGGGAGCGCTATACCGGGCGTTTTCAAGGCCTGGTGGGAGGTTATCCCCAGACCTCTTTGTTCAAGGTGCGTGGACCGGCAACGTCGTTCGACAATCTTTTTCTTGTTGGCGACTCGATTTTTCCAGGGCAGTCTCTTCCTGGTGTTGTGACCGGAGCCAGACGCGCCATCGAATTGCTTTTGCAGCGGAACAAAAAAACAGTGCGAGAGCAATAAGAGACTATTCTCCTTCCGTCTTCTCTTTCGTTCTTTCTTCACTATATTTCACTCATGGATACCCAGGCGAAATTACAGATTCTTTCCGGCGCAGCGCGTTATGATGCTTCGTGTGCTTCCAGCGGAAGCAAGCGTGAGGGGCCCTCTTGCGGTACCGGCAATACCTCAAGCAGCGGGATCTGCCACTCATGGGCGGATGATGGCCGCTGTATCTCCCTTTTGAAAGTTCTGCTTTCCAATGACTGCATTTACGACTGTGCCTACTGTGTGAACCGGTCGACCAATCCGGTTGAACGAGCATCCTTTACTGCTCGCGAAGTGATTGATCTTACTCTTGAGTTCTATCGTCGCAACTATATCGAAGGGCTTTTTTTAAGCTCGGCTGTCATGCGGAGCCCCGATCACACCATGGAGCGTATGGTCAGGGTTGCCGAAGCGCTGCGTACCGAAGAGCAGTTCGGTGGTTATATACATCTGAAAATCATCCCCGGCAGCAGTAGTGAACTTGTGCGAAAAGCCGGGCTCTATGCCGATCGCATCAGCGTCAACATTGAACTGCCCTCACAGGCATCGTTACAGCGACTTGCACCCCAAAAAAATAAACAAGCCATTATAGAGCCCATGTCGCTCATCGGGCGGGAGATAGCAGACAGTCTTGTTGAACGCAAGGTAAATCGACGGGCACCCCGGTTTGCTCCGGCAGGCCAAAGCACCCAGATGATTATTGGAGCGAGTCCCGAAACCGATTTCCAGATATTGCGTCTATCCCAGGGGCTTTACAAAAAAATGAACCTTAAGCGGGTCTATTACTCGGCATACGTACCGGTTATGGCCGATAACCGCTTGCCCGTACTTGCTGCGCCCCCTCTTTTACGCGAACATCGACTCTACCAGGCCGACTGGCTGTTGAGGTTTTATGGATTTTCTGCTGAGGAGATTCTTTCAGACGAAGCCCCCCACCTCGATGATTCGTTCGATCCAAAAACTGCCTGGGCTCTGCGCCATCCGGAATTTTTTCCAGTCGAGATCAACCGTGCGGACTATGCAACACTGTTGCGTGTGCCGGGCATCGGAGTGGTTTCAGCCAAACGCATTGTTGCTGCCCGCCGATTTTCACCCATTACTCCTGAAGGTTTGAAAAAAATAGGGGTAGTGATCAAACGGGCAAAATATTTTATCATCTGTTCAGGAAGGTCATCTGAAAAACCCGATCAGTCCCCCACTGTCATCCGCCAGAGACTGTTACTTGGTGAAGGTAGTGTGGTATCGCTTCCTAAACAGCTGGTACTTCCTGGTCTTTTCGCATAATATGAACAGCTACCTTTACGACGGTACTGCTGACGGACTTTTGTCTGCCATTGCCTGGATTCTTGAAGTGGAGCCTGATCCTGAAAAAGTTATCCTTTCAGCGCGTAAAGACACTTTGTTTGAAGAGGGATTAACGATCAACACTGATGCAGCCCTGGCAGAATCTTTTTTTTCCCGGCTAAAGCAGTATGCACCCGATGCAGCGCATACCCTCTACTCTTTCATGCTCGCCGAAAAGGAGGGGATGGAAACCAGTCTGCTGCATTATGTTTCGTTAGCTTTCAGGCATGGCGACAAGGTCAAGGGTTATCTTACTCATCCAGCTGTGCGCGATATTGTCAATGTTGCAAAAAAAGCGGGAAGGGAGCTGCATCGCATGAAAGGACTCTTGAGGTTCGAAAAACTTCAGGATGGCGCCTACCTTGCGAAAATGGAACCTGACTACAATATCATCCACCCTCTTGCCTACCACTTCAGCCACAGGCTCAGGGCGCAGCACTGGTTTCTCTACGATGTTAAACGTCGCACCGCTGCCCGTTGGAATAAAGGTTCACTTCAGTTTGGTACCATCGAACAATTCACCACTCCCGCACTCTCTGAAGATGAAAAAAAGGTGCAGGCACTATGGCAGGCTTTCTTTAAAACCATTGCCATACCTGATCGAAAAAACCCTCGCCTTCAGAAATCCAACATGCCCATGAAGTACTGGAAATATCTTGTGGAGAAGCAGGGAGAGTGATGGCATTGATAGCGAAGAGTTGACCAAACTGTCAACCAATTCGTTTTTAAGATACCCGATTTAAAATATTTTATGTAAATACTGTGAGATAATATCGTAATATATCAAAAATTACGTTTCACTCAACCAGTTTGCCGCTTGACCATGAGCACCGAGTCTGTCATTCCTAAACACGGCGGCTACAGAAACCTGAAAAGCTTCCAGATTGCGCAGTTGGTCTACGATGTGACGGTCAGATTTTGTGAACGCTACATTGATCGCCGGAGCCGAACCAATGATCAGATGGTGCAGGCCGCCCGATCCGGTGTGCAGAACATCGCTGAAGGAAGCCAGGCATCAGGAACCTCTAAAAAAACTGAACTCAAACTAACCAGCGTAGCCCGGGCAAGCCTCGAAGAACTCCGTCTTGACTATGAAGATTTTCTGCGGCACAGGGATTTGCCCCAATGGGCGCCAGACCACCCTGCACTAATGCGCTTCAAGGTTCTTCGCTGCAGCAGCCTGCTCGAACTTCGGCAATGAGTTGCTAAGGAAAACAAGCAACACGGACCGTCACAGACTAGCACTGACAACACTTTCCAAGTGAACGTCCCTGACAGTCCATGCGAGTCTGTGCAGGTTCCTGTTCTTGTAGTTAATGCTACGCTTTCCCTGATAAACCTGTGCTGTTACCTCCTTGACCGCCAGCTCGATGCTTTGGCAAAATCATTCGAAAATGAAGGCGGCTTTAGTGAACGGCTCTACCGTGTCCGATCAGCCCGCCGCAAAAATAACCTGTAACTGAAGTACTATCTTATGCTCGACTGGACGGGAACGGGCATATCGCGTTATTTGCCAGAGAATATTACTGGAGGCAAGGTAATGTGCCATGCAGAGGTTAACTGCTGAGCGCAACGATGAACCTTCGATCTCTCTTGAACAGGTTGTTGCAGATCTGAAGAAAAATGGCTTGCTATAGAATTCAGGGGAAAAAATCTGCTTCGTGTTTGGCCTATTTTATTGTGGAAAATTTTTCTGTGAAGGGCATATAAGTTTGGGAATAATGCGTCATTTATGATATATCGGATAAAATATTGATAAATTCATCCGGGCGTGACCACCGCGAAATGGTTGACAATGGCTCTACCAGCTTAAAATCTTCATCGGTCCAGACATCTGAGGTGTCGTCAAACAACGAGATAAAACTCAACCCCTCCGGGCCAGAGGCTAAATGGTTCAGATCATACCATGCAGCAACTGTATGCTCAACAATAGGTCTGGATGAAGAGCGGTTGGATGTTTTTAAAACAGAAATAAGGGAGCTGCGAAAAGGAGATCTTACGTGAAAATCAATAGCCCATGCCCTGCCAGATCGACCTGCAAGTTTTTCAAAACGGGTAAATGGCAGCTTTTTGTCAGTCAGGCAATCAGCAACCTCATCAGTAATTGACTCGACTGTCCGTGTTTTAAAGGTGAACCAGAGGTCGGACACTCTGACGGCAGCTTGAGCCACTCTTGTAACGATCATTGCGAACGAATCGCCAGGGCGACAACGTCCAAGAATCATTCCCCGATACAGTTCAACACCGTGCGTAATGCAAATGTCTTCGATAAGCTGATGCTGCTTGCTTGATCGCTTGGAAGATGATGCTGACTGTGTCTGGAGCCAGCGTACCGTTTCAGCAAGATCAGTTATGGTGACAACATCTCCATTTTGTTTGCAGAAAAGGTCGATATTATCTCCATCTGGATAAAGGAAAGGAGTACGGATTCGCTGAAAATCTCCATGTTCAGTACAGGTAAACAACTCACCAATACCGGATTTTAAGGTATCACATATCGTTAAATCGGTCATAAAAAGAGCTCCTGCTGCATTGATGGTAAAGATTTCATCTCTCCATCATGCTCAATGTTGGATTCGGCGCAAAACTGACTCCACACTGCTATGGGCTCAGAAACAGGAGAAGTAATATCTTCAGGAACATAGGCGTTCTTGTCTCGATACTGCTCTGTCGGCATCAACGCACCCTGTTAAATTTTTTCCTGCATACGGCTAAAATATAGAGACAAGATGGGCCTTCTACAAAAAAACTTTGAAGTATAGTCACGTTCCTCAGTGACTGCGTAGCAATTGAGATTCGGTAAGTATCGAAGAGGGGGTTAAGAACTCCAGAAAAATGGTGGTTATTTTTGGCCTGAGTGAGTCGTCCGACATCATTTTTCTTGATGCTGAGACACGACGATGAGTTACTTTTTACGGTGAATCCAATATCTAAGGATGAATTGACCACCGGTATTCTTGGGTAAACTGCCGAGTGATCAATTAATTCTGAATTCAGATTGTTTATATTTCGGGTAATACCAAATATTTCTATGAGTCTGACAGAAACAGCAGAGAAAGCAATTGCCGCGTACGGCGGACGCAAGCTTTGGGAAAACGCTCAAACTCTGGAAACCGAGATAAGTGCTTCCGGACTTGCGTTTACCCTGAAACGGCGACCGTTTTTTCGCCATGCCAGTATGGTTTTGGATGTTCACAGGCCATTTTCAACATTGACTCCGATTGGCCGTAATCCTGGTATTATGGGAGTACTTGATGGCCTTGATGTTCGTCTGGAGAATAAAGAAGGCCGGGTTCTTTCAGAACGGAGGAATGCTCGGGATTATTTCCAAATTGGCAGAAGGTTGTTCTCTTGGGATGATCTCGATATGTCCTATTTCGCCAACTATGCTTCCTGGAATTATTTTACTCTGCCAGTGCTGTTGATGTGTCAGGAGATAGAATGGAAAGAGCTCGAACCGGGTTGGCTGGAGGCGCGATTCCCTGATGAGATTCCTACCCACAGCAGGGTGCAGCGATTCAGATTTGACCGCGAGACCGGCCTCCTGATTCAGCACGACTATACTGCAGATATCATCAGCCCGCTTGCTGCCGCATCCAATGTTGTTCTGCAGCATGCGCACAACAGCGCGGGACTTGTTTATCCTTCAATAAGGCGGGTAACCCCGAAGGGGCCGAAAGGCAAGCCGCTCGGTGGTCCGGTCTTGATTCACCTTGAGATTCACGATTTCAGGCTGATGTAGTGCAACGCATGAATCATAAAGCATGGCAATTCTGGCAATCGATCAGGGAACCACTGGAACCACCTGTATTCTCTATGACAGGGATGGTGGAGTTGTTGGGAAAGCTTACGGTGAGTTAACCCAGCATTATCCTCAGGCAGGGTGGGTGGAGCACGATCCGGAAGAGATCTGGCAGAGCGTTGTGCAAGGCGTGAAGGAGCTGAGAGTTCAATACTCGCAACCTATTGCCGCCATCGGGATCACCAACCAGCGTGAAACCACCATTGTGTGGGATAAAAGAAGTGGCAAACCGATCTATAACGCCATTGTTTGGCAATGCCGTCGGACGAGTGAACTTTGTCATCGGTATAGTGCAGAAGAGGAACTGATCACCACCAAAACCGGACTCCCGCTTGATGCCTATTTCAGCGCTACAAAAATCCGCTGGATTCTTGATCACTGTTCGATTCTCAATCCTGATAACCTGCTTTTCGGTACAGTTGATAGCTGGCTGATTTGGAAACTGACCGGTGGCAGGGTACATGCAACCGACTTCACCAACGCGTCAAGAACCCTGCTTTTTAATATCAGGGAGAAAAAGTGGGATCAAGAGCTGTTGGAACTGTTTGAGATACCGGCATCGCTTTTGCCGCATGTGAGAAACTCCATGGATGATTTCGGCAGGGTAACTGCTTTGAAAGAGCTTGACGGTGTGCCGATCGTTGCAGTTGCAGGCGATCAGCAGGCGGCTCTTTTTGGACAGTGCTGTTTCGAGCCGGCGTCAATCAAAAATACTTATGGAACCGGCTGCTTTATGGTTATGAACACGGGTGATACCTTTATTCAGTCGCATAACGGTCTTCTGACAACACTGGCCATCAATGCGGCGGGTATGCCTTGTTACGCTCTTGAGGGATCGGTCTTTATTGGTGGAGCAGTGATTCAGTGGTTGAGGGATGAACTCAAGCTGATTCAGCATGCAGGGGAATCCGAAGTGATGGCGCGTGAAGCCTTGACTAATGGTGGAGTTTACCTCGTTCCTGCTTTTGTAGGCCTTGGTGCTCCCCATTGGCAGATGGAGGCACGGGGCGCCATTGTCGGGCTGACGAGAGGCACGAACAGAAAGCATATTGTCCGTGCAGCCCTGGAATCAATAGCCTATCAAAGCTACGATGTTTTTCAGGCTATGGTGGCCGATACAGGAATCGTTCCGAAGGTGCTCATGGTTGATGGAGGGGCAGTGAGCAACGCATTTCTTATGCAGTTTCAGGCAGATATCCTGGATGTTCAGATTTTGAAGCCGGCAAATATTGAATCGACATCGCTCGGCGTTGCGTATCTTGCCGGATTGCAGACAGGAATATGGCAATCAAGCGATGAGCTTCCGGCATTGCATAAGGTTCAATGCATCTACACGCCAGCTATAGAGCCAGAAACAAGAGAGATGCAATTAAACGGATGGCAAAAAGCGCTGCGCCAGACAATGGCTGTGTAGTTGGGAGCATTTCAATCATAAACCAATGTTTAACTTATGACACATTCCATCGATCATACAGCCGGAAACGGAAAAACCGTAACCTGTCCTCAATGTGGGAAATCGTTTACCTGCAGCCTTTCGCCAGCGTGCTGGTGCGCCACCAGAGTAGTTCCGGTTGCAGTGAAAGAGCATCTTGCCGAACGCTATAAAACCTGTGTCTGCAGTACCTGTCTCGACGAGTTGATAGCAAAAGCCGGCTCAGGTGAAAGTGTGTGATTTTTTTGAAATAATCTTATGCTCGATATGTATCCACAAACTCAGGAACGGTCAATCCTGCAGCACGGATGAGGCTTCGTAAGGTTCCCTTGGCAATTTCTCGATGATCTGGAATTGATAATGTTGCAGGTTCACCTTCTTTAGTCATAATGATGTGGCTGCTCCTTCGATCTGCTGTGTCTCAATAGTTATTTTCATAATACCACAACTTCTTGACTTTAAAATGCTGAAAACTCAGGGTGAATTCAGTTGAAATGCAGCTGATGATCAACTACATTAGGTCATTGAACTTGAGTAACCGCAAAACACTTTCATGAAAAAAGAAACCATCACTATTCTCGGATGCGGCTGGCTCGGGCTGCCACTGGCAGAAGCCCTCATCAAAGCGGGTTATCAAGTAAAGGGATCGACCACGCAGGAGGATCATCTGGAAACTCTGCGTGACGCAGGCATAGAGCCTTATCTGGTAGAACTCGACCCGGAGGTGAACGGCGAAGATATTACCGATTTTCTGCACAGTGATATTCTTATCGTCAACATACCGCCTGAGAGGCGCGACGACATTGTTGAGTACCATATCGAACAGTTTTCTTCACTGATCGATGCTCTTGGTCAATCGCCGGTTCGCTCGGTGCTGTTTGTCAGTTCAACATCGGTCTATCCATCCCTCAACCGGGAAGTTACCGAAGAGGACGCTGTTGATCCTGAAGCCCTGTCCGGCCAGGCGCTCCTCCTTGTCGAAGAGATGCTGATGCAGGAGAGCGGGTTTCAGACCACTGTGCTGCGTTTTGGCGGCTTGATCGGCTATGACCGTAACCCGGAAAAGTATCTCGTTAGCATGAAAGAGATAGTCAATCCCGATCAGCCGATGAACTTCATCCATCGTGATGATTGTGTACAGATCATCTCTGAAATCATCCGTCTTCAGCAGTGGGGCGAGGTGTTCAACGCCTGCAGTCCGCTTCACCCCCTGCGACGAGAATACTACGCCAGAGCTGCTGAAGTTACCGGCATACCATTACCTCCCCTTGCATCTTCGGCTGAGCCTGCTTCTTTTAAAATAGTGGATAGCACCAAGCTTATCAGTGCCCTGCACTATCAGTTTCTTCATCCCGATCCGGCAGTTCACCCGGGATAGCACGGATCCACGATGGCAGTAAAGAAAACAGCTTTTCTTCTGGCAGCTCCCTCAAGCGGTTCAGGGAAGACAACCTTGACGCTGGCTCTTCTGAGGCTTTTTGCTGAGCGGGGTCTTACGGTTCAACCGTTCAAATGCGGACCGGATTATCTTGATACCCGCCTTCACACTTTGGCGGCATCATGGGGCGGAAGTGACCGTACAGGTATAAACCTTGATACCTTCATGGCATCAAAAGAGCATGTTAAGGCGCTCTTTTACCGTTATTCATCCGATGCTGATGTTTCAGTAGTCGAAGGGGTGATGGGGCTTTTTGACGGGGCGGAAAAATCCGAAGGCAGCAGTGCCGAGATAGCCTGTACTCTCGGCATTCCTGTTATTATGGTGGTCGATGCCAAAAGTATGGCTTATTCGGCCGCACCCCTGCTCTATGGATTCAGAACGTTTGATCCCCGGCTGAACCTTGCGGGAGTAATTTTCAATCAGGTCAATACTCCTTCTCACTACCGCTACCTTGAAGCAGCGGCCCGTGATGCCGGTGTTGAGCCACTTGGGTATCTTCCACGCAGCAAAACGATTGCCATCAGCGAGCGTCATCTCGGACTTGACGGTTCAGCAGGGTACGATCGAGAGGGTGTTATTTCTGCTATGGCAGAGCATGTCAAAAAAACTGTTGACATTGAGCGTCTGCTTGATCTTACCCGAGTGGTCATTCCTCCGTTTCATCCAGTTTCCGTATCGAATCGGAAAGGTGACAAGGTCATTGCCGTTGCCCGTGACGAAGCGTTTAACTTTATCTACCACGAAAACCTTGAGGTGCTTGGTGAACATGGTCGTATTGTCTTTTTCAGTCCGATTGATGATCAGTGCCTTCCGGAGGCTGACATGCTCTATCTTGCAGGCGGATATCCAGAACTTTACGCTCAAAAACTTGCTGCCAATAGTGCCATGCGTGAACAGATCGCTTCGTATTGCCGTCATGGCGGTGCTGCCTATGCTGAATGCGGAGGGATGATGTATCTTGGAAAAACGATGACCCTCAACGATGGATCACTCTACCCGATGTGTGGGGTTTTTGATGTTGATACCACCCTTGAGGATTCAAAACTTATGCTTGGCTACAGAAAAATTGTTCTGGATGCTATGCCTGAAATGGAGCTTCCCGGCCATGAATTTCATTATTCACGCATCAGCCGACAGGGAGCGCTTCAGCACATTGCAACCGTGAAAAACGCTCGGGGAGAGTGTGTCGCAACTCCAGTGTTCAGAACAGGAAATGCCATCGCCTCATACATTCACCTCTATTGGGGTGAAAACCGCCGCTTTCCACAATATTTTCTCACTCCATAGAATCGCTGTTTTTTCTAAACGTTCTTTTTATCGCCTTTTTACAGAATAAACTCCAGGTCGAACCCTTGTGCCTTCGATTCCTCGACAAATTGTTTGAGAGTAGCAATAAAGGCAATAAATTTTACCGGATCAATTTCACGAAGGTATGCTACCTGCAATGGTTGATCCTGCCAGCCGAGCAGAATTATTTCCTTGTTTTCCGGATTGATTGCAGCTGTGGATTCATCGATAATGCTGTTCATCAATTCAAGGCAGCTGTTATGCAGAAAGGCCTCATCCCAGCTGTCAAGTCCATTGCTGCTTTCAGAAATGAAAGGGAGTTTGTTTAAAGCCTCTGCAATGCCATAATGGAAAAACGCGGCATAGTCGTGAGCATTGATTTCCAAGGAGTGGTATGTTGTGTAGGTGCTGTCCTGAAGCCTTATTCTGTTAACTTTTCCGGTACGGTAAATTGATAATTCACGGTGCTCTGGATTTCTGTCGTTGATACGGATGTGCTGAACATTCATAGAGGATGGAGAATATAAAGAACCTTTAGGCGTTTAAAAGAGTTTTCTGATTTATGGAATTGGTTTTATAAGTAGCTATCTTTATAAATAAATAATTTTTGCTCAATTTTTTTGTGAGTGCATAGAACTGGATATGTTGATTCAGGATATTCATAACAATTATACCGATACGTAAAGAATGGAAGGCAATTTTTCAAATAGAGTACAGGATGTCATTCGCCTCAGCCGGGAGGAAGCTCTCCGCTTGGGTCATGACTATATCGGCACTGAGCATCTTCTCCTCGGCCTTATCAAGGAAGGCGAAGGTATCGGGGCCAGGATACTGAAAAACCTCAAGATAGATTTATTCAGCCTCAAACAGAAAATTGAGGAGAGTACTCACCCCAAGGTTCCTGCAACCCAGATGGGTAATGTGCCTCTCACCAAGCAGGCAGAGAAGGTGCTGAAAATTACCTATCTCGAGGCAAAAATCTGCAAGTCAAGTGTTATAGGCACCGAGCATCTTTTACTGTCAATCATGAAAGGTGACGATAATATCGCCGCTCAGATTCTTGAACAGTTTGGTGTTACCTACGATCTCGTCAGGGATGAGCTTACGAATATCACCAGCAGCCGGAGTGAGTCTGACGAGCCTCCTATGGAGGGAGCCTATTCGGCGGGTGGTGCAGAACGTCAGCCAAAAAAAGCTGATCCGAGAAAGGGGGAGAGAACCAAGACGCCCGTTCTCGACAATTTTGGTCGTGATCTTACCCGTCTTGCCCTTGAGGACAAGCTTGATCCTATTATCGGACGTGAAAAAGAGATCGAACGAGTAGCCCAGGTTCTGAGCCGCAGGAAAAAAAATAATCCAGTGCTGATTGGAGAGCCAGGTGTTGGAAAGACTGCTATTGCTGAAGGTCTGGCACTCAAGATTGTTCAGCGTAAGGTATCGAGGGTGCTCTACGACAAGAGAGTTGTTGCACTTGACCTGGCAGCGCTTGTTGCCGGTACGAAGTACAGGGGTCAGTTTGAGGAGAGGATGAAAGCCCTCATGAACGAACTTGAGCGGTCGCGTGATGTGATTTTATTCATCGATGAACTGCATACCATTGTCGGTGCCGGTGGAGCCTCGGGTTCTCTGGACGCAAGCAATATTTTCAAGCCTGCACTTGCCCGTGGGGAACTACAGTGTATTGGTGCAACCACGCTTGACGAATATCGCCAGTTTATTGAAAAAGACGGTGCTCTCGACCGGAGGTTTCAGAAAATCATGGTTGAGCCGACATCGGTTGATGAGACCATCCAGATTCTCAACAATATCAAGTCGAAGTATGAGATACATCACCATGTGAACTATTCGGGAGACTCTATTGAAAAAGCAGTAAAGCTCTCAGAACGTTATATCACTGATCGTTTTCTTCCCGACAAGGCCATTGATGTTATGGATGAGGCTGGTGCAAGGGTTCATTTAAGCAACATTCATGTTCCCAAGGAGATTCTTGAGCTTGAAAAGTCTATTGAGGAGGTCAAGGCAGAGAAGAATCAGGTCGTGAAGATGCAGAATTTCGAGGAAGCTGCAAGGCTCCGCGACAAGGAGAAAAACCTGCTTGATGCTCTTGATCATGCAAAACAGGAGTGGGAAGACCGTGCTTCAGAAAGTATTTACGATGTCACTGAGGCCGATATTACCTCTGTTATCGCCATGATGACCGGTATTCCGGTGGCAAGGGTCGCACAGTCGGAATCCAAAAGGCTCCTTACCATGGAGGCTGATCTGACAAAAGAGGTGATCGGTCAGGATGAGGCGATCAAAAAGATTACCAAGGCCATACAGCGTACCCGTGCTGGGTTGAAAGATCCTGCGCGTCCTATTGGATCATTTATTTTTCTTGGTCCTACCGGTGTCGGTAAAACCGAGCTTGCCAAGGCATTGACCCGATATATTTTTGATACCGAGGATGCCCTGATCAGAGCCGATATGAGCGAGTATATGGAGAAGTTTTCGGTCAGTCGTCTTGTTGGAGCGCCTCCGGGATATGTCGGTTATGAAGAGGGCGGTCAGTTGACGGAAAAGGTACGCCGCAAACCCTATTCAGTTGTGCTTATTGATGAGATTGAGAAAGCGCATCCCGATGTTTTCAATATTCTGCTTCAGGTGCTTGATGAGGGAATTCTAACTGATGGAATGGGAAGAAAGGTTGATTTCCGCAACACCATCATCATCATGACATCGAACATCGGAGCTAAAGACATCAAGAGTTTCGGCGCGGGATCAGGTATGGGTTTTACCGCTCCTGATGATTCGACCGGAAACTACAAGGCGATGAAGTCAACGATTGAAGATGCCCTTAAGCGGGTGTTCAATCCAGAGTTCCTGAACCGTATTGATGATATTATTGTTTTTCATCCGCTCGAAAAACAGCATATTTTCAACATTATCGATATTACGGCCGGCAAGCTTTTCAAGAGGCTTCATGAAATGGGTATTGAGGTCGAGATCGATGAGAAAGCCAAGGAGTTTCTTGTCGATAAAGGTTATGACCAGAAATATGGTGCACGTCCACTGAAAAGGGCACTGCAGAAATATGTGGAAGATCCGCTGGCCGAAGAGATGCTGAAAGGACGCTTTTCTGAAGGCAGCACGATCAGGATCGCCTTTGATGAAAAGGAGAATGAGCTTCGTTTTCTTGATGGAGCCACTCCTGCCAAAAAAGGCAAGCGAGAGGAAAAGCTTGACACTGAATAAGCAATAAAAAAACCCCCGGTTTCCGGGGGTTTTTCTTATACCTAAGGCTGCTGCGGCGCTTGAGGATGGTCTTTCACTGCGGCAAGAGAGTGTTGCAGGAGTTCTTCAGGCAGTGGGTAATCATGGAGCTTCCCTGAAAGGAAGGCATCATAGCCCTGAAGATCCATGAGTCCATGACCCGACCAGTTCATGAGAATCACCTTCTCCTTTCCTTCCTCTTTTGCTGTTCTTGCTTCACGGATAGTTTGAGCAATGGCATGTGATGTTTCAGGCGCAGGAATAAACCCTTCGGTATGGGCAAAGAGCAGAGCCGCCTCATAACACTCCGTCTGTCCAATGGCCGTAGCATCAATAAGACCAAGCTGCTTGACATGGCTTACCAGCGGGGCCATCCCGTGATAACGCAATCCTCCGGCATGAATGGCAGGAGGAATAAAGCCATGGCCGAGACTGTGCATTGGCAGCAGTGGAGTCATTTTTGCAACATCTCCGTTATCATAGATGTAGGGGCCTCTGGTGAGTGTGGGGCATGCCTCCGGCTCGGTTGCAATGATCTGTACCTCACGACCGTGAATTTTATCACAGATAAAAGGAAAACTGATGCCTGCAAAGTTAGAACCTCCGCCAGCACAACCGATCACGATATCCGGATAGAGGCCGACTTTTTCAAGCTGTTTGCGGGCCTCAAGACCGATAATGGTCTGGTGCAGCATCACATGGTTCAACACACTTCCGAGAGCATAGCGTGTATCATCACGTTCTACAGCTTGCTCGATAGCCTCGCTGATCGCAATGGCAAGACTTCCCGGTGTATCCGGCATCTCACTTAGTATCCGGCGTCCTACGGCTGTTTGATCGCTTGGACTTGCAATGCAGTCAGCACCCCATGTTTTCATCATGATTTTGCGGAATGGCTTTTGGTCGAAGCTGATGCGCACCATAAATACCTTACAGTCGATACCGATAAGCTTGCAACTCATGGCCAGCGCACTTCCCCACTGTCCGGCGCCAGTTTCAGTAATGAGATGTTTTATGCCAAACTGTTTGTTATACCAAGCCTGGGCAACAGCAGTATTGGGTTTGTGACTTCCTGCCGGAGAAACACCTTCGTTTTTATAGAAGATTTTTGCAGGTGTTTGCAAGGCAGCTTCAAGCCGTCTTGCTCTTGTCAGCGGTGAAGGTCTCCATAGTTTCAGAATAGCCTGTATCTCCTGAGGAATATCGATCCACCGTTCAGTGCTCATTTCCTGCTCAATCAGGTTCATCGGAAAAACTTTCGCAAGGGCATCCGGTCCAACCGGGTTACCGTCCGGACCTAAAGGCGGCGGAAGCGGTGTGGGCAGATCAGCCTGAATGTTGTACCATTGACGAGGCATTTCGTCCTCTGTCAACATAATCTTCGTGAATTCCGAACTCATGATGGTATTGATTTGTTGTTTTTTGCAATAAGCAGGTCAAAAAGTAGAGATTGTTGTGATGTTACTGAATATCAGAGTCATTGGGTAACTTTCAGGCAATATAGCCCCATTGCTATCTCCAAGATATTGGGCTTCTTTGACATGAAGAAACATAGTTCTTATTACTCCAGTGGTTCAATTTGGTGGGGTTCTTAGCTGGTACCTGTGCATGCTTAAGGCAAAGTATTACAGCTACCCATGAATATTGAAGACTCCAGAAGGCTTGTAGGGTAAACAATAAAAAAGAAAAGAAGTGGTGCCGAAGACGGGAATCGAACCCGTACGTCCATTGCTGAACACAGGATTTTAAGTCCTGGGCGTCTACCAGTTCCGCCACTTCGGCCTGCATTGTGGATTGACAGGGCTAACAATTTACGATCTTCAACGTGTTTCCCAAAAAATAAAATGGTGCCTGTCCTCTCCTTTTTTTCAAGTGAGGGAAGCGGTTACGAGCTGAAATGATCATATCCCTTGATCGAAGTGAGATCAATGGTCATACCGTAAATATCACTCAGCTGCAATCCTTCTTCCATGTCGGTTATTTCGCCGATGACGGATATTTCCTTTTTATCAGCAATTGCCTCATATTCCTCTTTCGACAGTGTAAACAGCAGCTGATAGTCTTCACCTCCTGTCAAAGCCCAGGTAAGGGCATCTTCCTGAAGCTCATCGGCAATTTGGCGAGTGGCCGGATGGATCGGAATACGGCTTTCATGAATCAATGCTCCGGTATTTGAATGCCGGCAGATATGCTGGAGCTCCGGGCTGAGTCCATCGGAAATGTCGATCATCGAAGAGGGACGGATATGTTTCGAGTGTAATAATTTTACGATATCGATGCGTGCAAGAGGCAGCAGCTGGTGTTGTATTGCATCGCTGTACTCTTTCAGGTCGGCCATGACGTTTTTATTGTACGTTTCGTTGTTTTCGATATGCTCCAGCATGATCTCTTTTTCACGCATAAGAAGTTTGATTCCTGCAGCTGCTCCCCCCAGAGTGCCGGAAACACAGATAAGTTCTCCTGGTTTTGCGCCTTTTCGATGGGTTAGTTCTTCACTGGAAACCTCCCCGATCATAGCAATGGAAATGACGAGTCCCGAACGGGATGAAGAGGTATCCCCACCAGCAATGGCAACTCCGTACTCCTTTGCAGCATAGCTCATACCCTCGTAAAGCTCCTCAATCATTGCAACTGAAAAGGATGATGGCACGGCCATGGAGACAAGAGCGTAACGGGGCAGGGCATTCATGGCGCAGATGTCTGAAACATTGACGCTGATGGCTTTGCTTCCGAGAAGTTTCAGGGGGGTTGTCAAGAGATCAAAGTGTATCTGGTCGACAAGCATATCGGTTGTCGCTACCTGTAAAAGCCCTGGGGAAGGTTGATAGACGGCACAGTCGTCACCGATTCCTGCCATTATTTGTGGTACGGCATGAAGCGTTGGTTCCACGATGGCAGCGATTTTGTCGATCAGACCGAATTCACCGATGCCGGAGATAGCTTTATATGGCATATTTTTACGTAAATTAAATTTCTCTTTGAATTATTCTCTGGCGTGCTTTTTTGTCAGTTACGCTGCAGGGTTTTCACTATTTCAATAACTATCTGGTAATATCTCCTTTTTATGGGTTTTTTTGACAAGTTCAAATTATCAAGGCTTAAGGAAGGACTCGGAAAAACCCGGGATACGCTTCGGGAAAAACTTTCCGTTATTACACAGGGAAAAACCGAGATAGACGACGATTTTC
>CAIPYV010000105.1 GCA_903869365.1 uncultured Chlorobiaceae bacterium | reverse complement strand
ATAAGGCTGGTGAACCAGCAGGTGGGTCACTTCAGGGACTTTACCAGCGTTCTCCTGAATAACAAAATCTTTAAGCTTGCCAATTGAACGTGTTTTCAGATAGACTCGGCGTCCGACAATCTCACTCAGATAAAAGTCGCGATCAAGTACTGTAACCATTGCGTTTGGGGTTTTATAACACCTTGATAACGGTGATGAATTTATAGATCATCAACAGCACAAGCAGAAAGAGGTAAATTCTAAGAACCGCCAATGAAAAACTGACGCCTTTTGACATTTCAATTTTCGGTTTGGCATAGCGCTGATTGATCTCACGGATTTTGTTTATAAACTGTTTGAGCATCCTCATGATCTGATACCCTTCATTACTTGAAAAGATTAGGGAAAAGCGCACTTATGCCATACAACGTGGACAGTATGATAATCAATACAACGATCAGGGTACTGACAATATTCTGCAACGGGCTATTGGCATACTCTCCCATTGTCTTTTTATCGTTGAGCAGTAAAATCAAAAAGACCAGTGCAGCGGGCAGCAGGGTCACGGCAACAACCTGAACAAAAAGCGTGATGAGCACAAGCGGAGCTCCCGGTATCAGGGGAACAACGCCGGCAGTCGCCAGAGTAATAAAAAAAGAGATATAGAACCAGGGAGCTTCCTTTACTTTGGTGTTCAGCGAGTGCGCCCACCCGAAGATTTCACCAAAAGCCCACGAACTTGCCAGTGAGATGCAGATTGCACCAAGAAGACCGGCATCAAACAATCCGATAGCCATGAAAGCACCAATATAGTGGTTGGTTTTCATCAGCATTCGGGCAGCAGTGGCAGCATCGTCAATTGGTGCCCCGTTCAGGAGTGTCCCTGTTACAATCACTATGAAAATCGCAACGGCAACGGTGATGATTGAGCCGATAAAGGTATCAAGTTTGCCCATTTTGATATCCTTTTCCTGCAATCCTTTGTCAACAACAGAGCTCTGCTGAAAAAACAGCATCCACGGTGCAATGGTCGTACCGATATTAGCCATGAGCAGAAAAAACAGCTCATTATTGAAGCCGCCCGGAAAATTAGGAATCAGTCCCTGACCGAGGATACTGGCAATTGAAGGGTTGACCATGAATGCCGCTGGAATATAGATCAGGTTCAGGAGGCAGAATCCCAAGGCAATCTTTTCCCATGTCCAGTATCGGCCATTGAGAACAATAATACTCATGAGCAGTATGACAAGAATAACGGTCAACCAGGCGGGAACTCCGAAAATGCTTAAGGCAGCCGTCATACCGACAAATTCAGTGACAAGCGTCAACCAGTCAACAATCATGAGGTCAATCAAGGAAAACCATCCCCAAAATGCGCCGAAACTTTCAAAAATCGCCTCGGCATGCCCTCGCTTGGTCACTGCACCAAGTCGAACGGTCATCTCCTGAACATAGTATGCTACAGGTATGAGAAGGAGGAGAAACCATATCAGGTGATAACCATATTGGGCTCCTGTTGCTGCGTAGGTAGTAATGCCACCGGCATCATTGTCGGCAATCATCACGACAAGGCCAGGCCCTGCAATGACCAGGTAAAGTCGAATCGCTTTCCAGACTTTTTTAAACCGGTAGTAGAAAACGGAAAAGATGTCCATATCCGTTGAGTTGAACGTTGACGAAACCCGGCATTGAATATTAAGAAGGAAAGGACAGGTATCGAAATCACAGGTGTTTCAATGTCACCAGTCGATCTGGCGCAAATTTACAACTCTGTGCTCACTTTACAAAGTCGTTTTAACAATCTCTGCAAGAGAGTAAGACAAAAAGTATACCATATATGAGGTATTTATTGATATTCACTTGCAAGCACCCAATATATTGATCTTTATTAGGAATCCTGAGAATGATTTAACGCATCGGGCAACGCATGCGCCATAGTGCAAAAAAACACCCTTGATCCACAAAGGAACCATTATTAATGCCATTGCTTGTTACTTCGAATAATGCTTTTCTCAAGCTGTTGTCTTTTAGAATGTTCATTGTTCTGGCCTACCAGATTATGGCGATCGTTGTGGGTTGGCACATCTTTGAACTGACCCATGACACACTTGCTCTTGGTATGATTGGACTCGCCGAGGTCATCCCGTATTTCTCCTGCGCCTTGTTCGCTGGCTATGCGATAGATCACTATTCGCGACGTCTTTTTGGTGTGTTTGCCTGCTTGATGTTAGTGCTCAATGCCCTGACGCTTACAGCAGTATCGACAGGCTGGATCAGCGGTAATCCCTCGTTGTGGATTTACGGTTCTATTGCTGTTGGCGGGGTGGCTCGCGCGTTTATCGGTCCATCGTATAGCGCCATGTTCGCCTTGATTCTGCCCCGTCATCAATATGCTCAAGCTTCTGGCATCGGAAGTTCCGTATTCCAGTTGGGATTGGTTGTCGGACCGGCATTAGGTGGCATCCTGGTCGGATGGGCTGGCAAAACAGCTGCCTATAGTGTTGCAACCGTCCTTTGTCTGGCGGCTGCAGTGATGATGCTGTCAATCCGTATTGAGGAGCCGGCGGCGGCGGAAAGCACACCAATTTTCACCAGCATTGCAGGAGGACTCCGTTTCGTGTTCAGCAACCAGATTATCCTTGGCGCACAGTCACTGGATATGTTCGCGGTGCTCTTTGGTGGTGCGGTTTCGATGCTGCCCGCATTTATTCACGATGTTTTTCATTACGGCCCTGAGGGGCTTGGCTTGCTTCGTGCTACTCCGGCAATAGGTGGTCTGATGACTGGACTATTTCTTGCACGCCATCCCATCAATCTCCATGCCGGACGCTGGCTGCTGGCTGCTGTGGCCGGGTTTGGCATCTGCATCATCTCCTTTGCCATATCGGCAGACTTTTGGGTTGCGGGCCTCCTTTTGATGCTTTCGGGTGTTTGCGATGGGGTGTCTGTGGTGATGCGTACAACCATCATGCAATTAGTGACTCCCGATGCCATGCGCGGCCGAGTTTCCGCAATAAACGGCATTTTTATTGGTTCATCCAACGAGTTGGGTGCTTTTGAATCGGGTTTTGCCGCACGCATGATGGGACTTGTTCCGTCAGTAATTTTTGGCGGGTTAATGACCCTTACTGTTGTTGCAGCAACAGCAAAAATGGCTCCGAAATTACGCCGACTGGAGCTTCATCAACTGTATTGATCCTGACCAGGAGTTAGTCATGAAGCTCTTTTCATGCCGACAATTCTTTGCAAAAACTACCGCTATTTCGGTGGATTCGGATTGCTGCCCTGATCATCTTTCTTATGCTGACCTGAACTGTTTTTGCCATCATCCTTCTTTGTTTGATCTGGAGCTTTCTGAATATTGGTATCCTTTTTGGGCTGGTCAGGAACCTTCATGACATTACTACTTTTTGGTTGATCCGGAGCTTTCCTGGTGTCGTTACCACGATTATTCAGGTCGAATGAGCGATTCCCGTCATTTCGCTGATCACGGTTATTGCCCCGGTTTTCATCACGGCGTTGATCGGGAACCCTCATGACGTTATCACTTTTGGGTTGATCCGGGGTTTTCTTATTATCTTTAACACGATTATTTCCGTCAAATAGCCGATTATCGTCATTTCGCTGATCACGGTTATTGCCTCGATTGTCATCGCGACGTTGATCGGGATTAACTCTTGGACCTTTATCCATGAGCCGTTCTCTATCTCTTTCACGCCGTCCCCTCTCCTCCCAGTAGCTGCGGTCATGCTTTCGATACTCAACATCACGATATCTTCTTATATCTTGCCAGCGATGTCTTCTTATTTTATATGGAAGTTCATACTCATGAACAACAATCCACGGACCGCGATAGTCTGAAGAACGATACCAGCCACCATCTCGATAGAGATAATAGAGGTCATTATAGGAGATGATATCATAAGGGCTGTCAATGGACACTGAAAACCCCTGATCCTCCAGATAGATAAAGTCAGGTCGCGTATCAATGACAAATGTTGGCCTCTCTCCTGCATCAATTCGAATGTCGCCAAGGCGTATACTCAGTTCAGCCTGAGCATCAAGAGAGGAAATTCCAATGAACATTCCTGCAATTCCGGCAATGAGCAAAATATTTTTTTTCATCGTTATCATTCTGTTAAAATATTTTATGGTGAAATTTAATCTTATCGTGAAACGCCCGACCTTCACTTCTCATTATAGCACAAGTATAAGAATCTGTCAAGCCATGAAAGAAACATAACCAATCGTGAAAAATGTCCACAGGGAATTTTTCCTTTCAAAAAATGGTTGTTTATTATCTCTTTACAGGGATCGTTTGAAACTTTTAACCCTCTAAATAAAGGAGATGCAGCCATGGCACTGACACTTTACGGAAGAGACCCCTTGAAAATGTTTGAAGATGTCTTTAACGACAAAGTATCGCCATTTTTTTCTTCAATGGTAGCTCCGTCCTTCAAAGTTGATATAAGCGAGGATGATAGTGCTATTTTTATTGAAGCCGATATGCCTGGGGTAAAAAAAGAGGATATCAAGGTATCGATGGAAGACGATGTTCTGACGATCAGCGCGGAAAGAAACAAGAAGGAGGAGGAGAAGAAAAAAGGTTATCATCGTGTTGAGCGTTCATGGGGAAGCCTTAGCAGAAGTTTTACCGTAGGTGAAAATGTTGATCTCGAACATATTGAGGCAGCCTACGATAACGGTGTTCTGAAAATCAAGGTGCCTAAAATTGAGCCTAAGCCTAAAACGGGCAAGGAAATTTCTGTTTCATAAGGCGAAGAATTATACCAAAAAGCAATGCCCTCGTTTGTAATTGGGGGCTTTGCTTTTTGGTGTCATTGTCATTCTCTTATGCAAGGGTGTGGCTCTGTGGTTTCTTTTTGTGGTGCTCCTCCTCATGAGGCATTTCCTCATGTTTCATATTGTGCCCGCAATCAGGACAAAATCTATAGTCGAACATATACCGCCATATTTTACCACACTCAGGACAGGTAATGTTCAGAGGCTCTCCACATTCAATACAAAAAACCTCGTTCCCGCCTGTTGTTTTTCTACACTTCGGACATTTAAAAGAGCTCATTTTTATCTCCTTGTTTAATTTTGCTTTTCAGGATGCATTAAAAAGAGTCAATATCTGGGGAAATACCATTAACCCTTACACTAACCAAAATGAGTAAAACAGGTTAACGCATTTTACAACTTTCTCCGAACTGAACTTGGCATATCAACAAATCTACCGGAAAACATTTAGACAGTATTCTCTATTACAATCAACAAAAATTCTCTAAGATTCCGTAAATAATATATGCTTGTGAATCAACAATTCTCCTGGCAACTGGACTCATCATTGACAACCCAGTAGGGTTCACCGTCATGCTCTACCAGCTTAAACCTCCCTGTTGCAAGCATATCCTGCATGACTGCGTTTTCTTTATCGTTTTCTCCGGGAAAACAATCGGCTATGGCTTTCTGCAGTTCGCGCTGCTGAACCGGATGTCGGGAAACTATGGAGGTTACCGCCTGAAGCATGTCAGGTGCACTGCGCAGATCCATAGTACCTTTGACCGGATGAACAACCATGGCCACCGTTGAAAGGATAGCGATAGCCTGCTCAATACGCTCTTCTGAAGGAAGATGGACATCCTGTTCGGGCGCCGGTCTGGTGGGCAGCACAAGGTGCACCATATCAGGATTGGTCTGTTTAATGACGGCAGCAAGTTCATGTAGCGCTTCATCGGAGTCATTGATACCGCCAAGAAGCATCACCTCAATCCAGAGACGCCCTTGGTATTCCCTGCGGAAAGCTGCAAGCCCCTCAACATGCTGGCGAAAGCTCAGCCCTGAGGCAGGACGGTCAATTTGCAAATGCAAGGCTTCCGACCCGGCATTAAGCGATGGAAGCACTGCATCTGCTGAAAGCAACTCCTCACGAACTTCCGGAAGATAAAGAAGCGATCCGTTGGTAATGACAGCAACAGGTGTGGTGGTCAGCTTTTTAACCTCTCCGATAAGCCATCCGATCCCTTTGTAAAGCATGGTCTCACCAGACCCGACAAAGGTTATCCAGTCAAGAGTATTGTTAGCGGCAAGAGCCAGACGAATCTCGTCCAGAACTTCTTCACGGGGAAAAAACTCCTGCCTTTCGGTGACAAATTTTTTGGTTTTTCCCAACTGGCAATAGACACAGTTCCATGAGCAGCTTTTAGGAGGCAGCAGATCAACTCCAAGCGACTGGCCGAGTCGTTTTGACGATACGGGACCAAAGATGTATTTCATAGCGTTATAAGCTTTGTTTAAAGCAATCAGAGTTTGCGGGCAGTGGCAAGTTCAGCCATCTTTGCCTCACTTTCAGCTTCAAACGCCTCTTTTGAAATGTGCGGCAACACCAGACTGGCAATGGTGAATGCAATAATTTCTATTGAAAAAATAGCGACATAGGCCCAGACATACTGTCCTGAAAAATGGTAGACAGTATCAATAATAATACCTGCTCCCAGATGGCCTATAAAAATTGCAAGGCTTTGCGCTGTACCCCAGAGTCCTATGTAGACACCGCTGCGGCCTGCTGTCATAGACATCATCATGGATATATTCGAAACACTGGACGCTCCAAGACCGATCCCGGTAACGACAAGGGCAATTCGAAGGAACTGCACATCACGGATAAACGCTGCTGCGATCAACAGGCCAAAACCGATGATACAGAACATATTACCGATAAAAGCACCTCGTTTCTGCCCAATGCGATTAAGCAGAAATCCTGTGATGAGCATAAAAATCAACTGGGTGCCGCCCATGGTGGGGCGGAAAAGCTTGGTGGTCTCACCGACTTTCATCTTGAAAACATGAGCACCAAAAGGATCCATAACGATTTCGTTGGCAAAAAGCGCAAAAATCGAAATAAAGATATAGGAGGCAAAGAGCAGGGTTTTTGGTGATGATGAGAGCAGCATGATGGACTGAGAGAAGGATATGGCGTGCTTGCTCTTCCCCTCTTTTACTTCGACGTTGCGTTTTTCTATACCAAGCACGGCAAAAAGCCCTATGCCAAGGGCAATCAAGCCCCCGGTCTCAGCGACCATTATGAGACGCTCCGGAGTAAAAACATCAAGAAAAGATCCGACAATACGAGTGGAAATAATGGTGGTAAGCACCATCAGGGTCCAGCTCGCTCCGGTAACTTTTCCGATATTCTCCTCACCTACCGTATCGGCAAGCAGGGCGTAATAGGCAGTTGTCGCTACCTGTAGACCGAAGCCGAACACAAGAAAAATAATGGCAAGCTTCAAAAGACCGATATCCTGCATCATGGCTGGAAGCATCTCGGATAATTCTACTCCAGCTATTTTGACTTCGTAGGCAGCTGCCGGAGCGAGCATAAAGGAAAAAACACAACAGAAAAGTCCAAGCAGGACATAGGGTGTACGCTTCAATCCAAAAATCTGTGACCGATCAGAGAGGTTACCCGCCCAAACCTTGACACCGAAAATCGCCAGCAGCTCCTTGAGACTTATCAGACCAAAGACAATGGTAGCTGAGATACGAAGCTCGGTGGTCATGACCCTGTTGAGGGTATCGAGCAGAAAGCCGAGCATGATGCCAAAGCCCATCTGAAAGAGGGAGAGGCGGACAAGATTGATTTTCTTCATAAATCAGCACTCATGTTTACGGTAATAGCAGGTATGCTCAGCACATATTTTCACGCTGTCAGAGAGTAGCCTTAAAGCGTGGCCGAAATATAATAAAAATGCGGGATGATCATTACCGGAGGTTATCCTCTGTTTCACTTGAAATCCTTGCGGCCAGTCCCGTGAGTCTCTGCGAAGAGCGTCTGTTACCAATGGCCATGGCAAGAGCTTTGGGATCGCCAATGATCATCACAAGCTTTTTGGCTCTCGTTACAGCCGTATAGATAAGGTTTCTTTCGAGAAGCGAGTAGTGCTGCATTGAAAGCGGGATCACCACTGCAGGATACTCCGAGCCCTGACTTTTATGAATGGTGATGGCATAAGCCAGTGCAATTTCATCAAGCTCACCAAATTCATAAACAACCTCTCTATCGTCATACAGCACACTGAGAGAGTTCTCTTCCTCATTGGCTGTTACAATACGTCCTATATCACCGTTAAAGACTTCCTTGTCGTAGTTGTTGACCATCTGGATCACTTTATCACCTTCTGCATAGAGAGTCCCATAACGTTCAATTTTTCGTGCGGCATGCGGGTTCAATGTTTCCTGAAGAAGGGTATTCAGTGCCTTTGTACCAAGCGGCCCTTTGTTCATTGGTGTCAGTACCTGAATATCATTAAGGGGATCAAGCCCGAAGCGTTCAGGAATTCGATCGGCGACCACCTGGAGAAGCCTGCGATAAATATTTTCCGTACTTGAGGAGGGAACAACATAAAAATCAGAAAGCTCTTTTCCGACAAACTGGAGCGGCAACTCTCCACTATTGATTCGGTGAGCATTGACAATAATTTTGGAGGCTTCAGCCTGACGAAAGATTTCGGTCAGACGAACCACTGGCAGAACTCCAGACTGAATCATATCCGAAAGTACAAATCCCGGACCAACTGGAGGCAGTTGGTCGACGTCACCGGCAAACATAAGGGCAGAACGATCGGAAATGGCTGCCAGAAGGCGGTTCATCAGTAGGACATCAATCATGGAGGCTTCGTCAACAATAACAAGATCGGCTTCGAGAGGATATGATGAGCCCCTTTTAAAATCGCGGGCATAGGGATCGAATTCGAGAAGCCGGTGAATGGTTTTCGCTTCTCTGCCAGTGGAATCGGAAAGACGTTTGGCCGCCCGGCCTGTTGGGGCGCAGAGAAGAAATTTCAGCTTTCCTGTACCAAGTATTGTAAGAATGGTATTGATGATGGTGGTTTTTCCGACACCTGGACCGCCTGTAATGATAATGAGTTTGCTTAAGAGTGCAAGAGATACCGCACTGCGTTGCGATTCAGACAGCTCAAGAGCTGATTTTTTTTCTGCCGCCATAATAGCTTCTTCAGGGTCAACAGCCCTCCAGGGAAGGACACCATGCATGATTCTGCGTATACTGCCGGCAACCCCGGTCTCTGCACGAAAAAGAGCTTTCAGATAAAAGTTTCTCTCTCCCTGATCCTCAACAACAATAAGAGTACCGATAGAGAGTTCGTAAGCGATAGCCTCATCAAGAATCGGCGCAGGAATCTGCAGAAGCCTGATGGAAGCTTCAATCAGCTTTAGTTCTGGAACCCGGCAATGCCCCTCCGAAGAGAGTTCCTGCAGCACAAACGCGATACCGGCCCGAGCCCGCAGCGGAGAATCAGAGGCTATTCCGATATTCCGGGCAATCTGATCGGCTGTTTTAAATCCTATTCCCGGTATATCAATCGTCAAGCGATATGGATTTGCACGCACAACAGCAACCGCTTCTGCTCCATAAGCCCGGTAAATCCGGACTGCCCGTGCCGTACCAACCCCATGGGAGTGAAGAAATACAATAATCTCTTTGACGCTCTTCTGCTCCGCCCATGCCGCCACAATCTGCTCCATGCGCTTTCGACCGATACCGGGGAGCTCAAGCAGTTTTCCGGGTTGGTCTTCAATAACAGTGAAAACATCCAGACCGTAGGCTCGAATAAGCACCTTTGCCAAATGGGTGCCGATCCCTTTCACCATTCCTGAAGAGAGATATTTGCTTATTCCCTCAAGAGTGTCGGGAGATATGACTGCCAAATGGCCTGCCTTGAACTGTAGCCCCCAGGTTTTATCGTTATGCCACAGACCGACTGCCTCAACATGCTGACCAGTGTTAACCGCAGCAATACACCCCACAACCGTCACCGGGTCACGCTCCCCTTTAACCACAAGTCGCAAGACGCTGAATCCTGACGATTCGCTGAAAAAACTCACTTTTTCAACAATTCCAGTAATGCGTTCCTCACCGGAAGCGATGGTTTTGCTCTCACTCATACATGAAACTCATGGTGGCTAAGTTACAAGGTAATGTTGGCTTCGAAACTTAACCGAAACATCGTGAAGTTCAAGCTTCAAGAGAGACGATAGCATCGGGCAGATCACTCAACCTGAGGCCGCCTTCCGCAGTGACAACAAAGGTATTTTCGATGCCGATGACTCCTTTGCCGGGAATTACAAACTTTGGCTCAACGGCAATTACCTGGCGGAGCTGTAAAGGCATGGTAAAACCTTTGGCAAGCACCGGCAGTTCATCGAGTTCAAGGCCTACGCCATGACCGATAAACTTTGCCTGTTCACCCGGCATACCCATGAAGCAGGAACCAAGTTCAGCTTGCTCAGCCATTGATGCAGCCGCAAGAAAAAGCTCTTCGCAGATTACCCCGGGTTTCATCTCCTGACGTACCATCTCCTGTATATCGATCGCGACATCGAATGCCCGCTGTAATTCCGGATCAATCGTTCCGATAACAAACATACGGGTCATATCGGCAATGTAACCATTGAACACTCCAGGATAATCAATAAGAACAGGTTGGTTCGCTTGAATTGCATCATAGGATGCGCCATGTGGTGAAGCGCTTGACAACCCCTTTCCCGTTACCGGTCCGTCAAAGAAGCCGCCGTTTAACCCTCCGGAAGAAGCCGCGATGCCATAAAACAGCTCCTGGTTAAATGCCCGCATGCGTATATATCCTTCATGCCCTGCCTTGCGGAGTCGATATTCAAGTTCGGCAGAGAGATCAAGCTCGCGCATACCCGCTTTCAGAAAGTGCGGAACCTCGGCAAGAACTGAAGCAAGCTTGCCTGCGCTCAGGCGGAGCTGCTCCAGTTCAAAAAGTGACTTGACTGAACGGAGTTCACGCAGCATCATGGAGATGTCCACAAAGCGGCGGCCCGGCAGCGCCCGAGTATAATAGGTGTGCTGCTGAACCGGAACAGCGTCAAACGTCATGCCGATGCAGGAGTGATCTTCACTGAAAACGGAAGCAAACTCTTTACTTGAGGGAAAAGGGCGAATATCAGCTATCGGGCTTTCCTCCCTTGCACGCATGATGCTCTTGCGCACCAGCAGCATCGGCTGACCATCCGCGGGGATCCACAGTATGGCGTTCTGACGGGTACCGGCAAAATAGTAAACGTCGATCGGCAGGATGAAAAGAGCTGCATGGATTTCCTTGCTCTGGAGCATTTTCTGCAGCCGCAATACCCGTTCTTGTGATTCGGTTTCTGTCAGCATAGCTTATGATTAAGGGTCGTTGAGGCGTTATTTTTTCCATTACCTTGTCATTCAGAAAAGGTAAAATTTTTATTTCAGGATTTCTGATAATAAAATCCTGACAACCACTTCGTTTGTATAATAGAGTGAATTTCACTATTGTTTCGTTAGATTCTCATCTTGGGGGTGCTTAATCCTTTTTTATGGTCATATTGGACGAAAAAAAAGAGATAGCTGAGAATAAACCCTTGTAACTTGATGCAGGTAATGCTGACGCAAGAAAAGATGAACCTGCCTGTTTAAACATCTTCTATGACTAAATCAACTGACAAGACGTTCTGCCCGGAACTACGTATTTACGGAATTCCTTCTGAAAAAAACTTTATCAAAGGCACCCTTTATCCGATAGAGGTTGGCATGAGAACATTGAAACTCAGCAGAACCTATCTCTGCCGCGGTCAGGAGTTCTCTTCGTTTCCTCTTTACGATACCAGCGGGCCCTATTCTGATCCATCAATTCTCATTGACCCTGAAAAGGGACTTCCCCCTATTCGGGAGAGTTGGGACTTTCCTCAGAGAGAAACTGTCCCATCGACTTTTTCTGTTTATGCGCGAACAACAACTGCCAGAGCGGCAAAAAAAGCAAAAGAGGGTTTCGGGATCACCCAGATGTACTTTGCCCGGAAAGGTGTTGTGACACCTGAAATGGAATATGTTGCCATCAGAGAGAACCAGCAGTTGGAAGAGTGGATTTCATCGTTTTCAAAAGGCGGCAGCAAAACCGTGCCGATTACTCCAGAATTTGTGAGAGATGAAATTGCCAGAGGCCGGGCTATCATTCCGGCAAACATCAATCACCCTGAGGTGGAGCCGATGATTATCGGACGAAATTTCCGCGTCAAGATCAATGCAAACATTGGGAACTCCGCGCTGGGCTCTTCAATAGAGGAAGAGGTAGAAAAAGCTGTCTGGTCGTGTCGCTGGGGTGCTGATACCGTGATGGACCTCAGTACAGGAAAAAATATCCATAAAACCCGGGAATGGATTCTGCGAAACTCCCCTGTTCCTATCGGTACGGTTCCGATTTACCAGGCACTTGAAAAGGCAGGCGGCCAGGCTGAAGACCTTACCTGGGAACTCTATCGCGACACGCTTCTTGAACAGGCTGAACAGGGCGTCGATTACTTTACCATTCATTCAGGAATCCTGAGGGAGCATCTCCCCTTTGCAGAACAACGCCTGACTGGTATTGTATCCCGAGGCGGTTCGATTTTGGCGAAGTGGTGCAAAGCTCACAAGCAGGAGAACTTTCTCTATACTCATTTTGAGGATATCTGCAGGATACTGCAAGCCTACGACATTGGGGTTTCACTGGGGGATGCCCTTCGGCCAGGCTCAATAGTCGATGCAAATGACGAGGCACAATTCGGTGAACTCAAGGTGCTTGGCGAGCTTACAAAAGTCGCCTGGCAATACGATGTACAGGTGATGATTGAAGGACCCGGTCATGTTCCTCTTCACCTTGTTGAAGAAAACATGGAAAAGCAGCTTGAATACTGCCATGAAGCTCCGTTTTACACCCTTGGACCGCTGATTACCGATATTGCGGCTGGTTATGACCACATCAATTCAGCTATCGGCGGTGCACTGATAGCAAGCAAAGGCTGTTCGATGCTCTGCTATGTGACGCCGAAAGAGCATCTTGGTCTGCCTGACAGGAACGATGTCCGTGAAGGGGTTATTGCCCATAAAATAGCTGCACATGGGGCGGATCTGGCCAAAGGAAATGCTGTGGCCTGGCTGCATGACGAACTTATGAGCAGGGCGAGATATGCTTTTGCCTGGGAAGACCAGTTCAATCTTTCGCTTGATCCCGTGAAAACCCGTGAAGTGCATGCACAAAGCATGGCTCAGAGTGGCCATACCGAAAAAAATCCTGATTTCTGCACCATGTGCGGGCCTGATTTCTGTTCGATGAAAAAGTCGAAAGAGAGTACTGAGTGCTGAGAGAGGAGTGCTGAGTTGTTCGGAATTAGGAGGGAAGGGACAGTGATCGGGAGGGGGATCACTGCCCGTTACCTTGGGAAAACGAATCAGACTGAGGCGGCTTGGATAATTGCGGCGAAATCGTCTGCATTGAGACTGGCGCCACCGATAAGACCACCGTCAATATTCGGCATGGCAAAGAGTTCTGCTGCGTTGGAAGGTTTGACGCTTCCACCGTACTGAATACGGACCAACCTGAAGGCCGGCTCGCCATAAAGTTCACCGATAAGTGTGCGGATCATGAGATGCACCTCTTCAGCCTGAGCAGAGGATGCTGTTTTTCCTGTACCGATAGCCCATACCGGCTCGTAGGCAATAACAATTGCTCCTATATGGCTGATACCCTCCAAACCTTCGCGTACCTGAGTGGAGATCACTGTTTCAGTCACTCCTGATTCACGCTCTGCAAGAGTTTCACCGACACAAAAGATAACCTTCAGTCCTTCACTTAAAGCTTTTTTAATCCTGAGATTCACCGTGGCGTTGGTCTCACCGAAATACTGACGGCGTTCTGAGTGACCGATAATGACATAGGAACAGCCGATAGCATTGATCATTCTGGCCGATACCTCTCCTGTAAAGGCTCCGTCATTTTCATAGTGGCAGTTCTGTGCCACAAGCTGAACATCACTTCCTTCAAGAAGTTGTCCTACTGCATCCAAGGCAAGATACGTTGGAGCCAGGCCGACATCGCAACCCGAAAATCCTTCTCCAAGCGCTTCGATAACATCGGTTGCAAGTGTAACCGATTCGGCTACGGTATTATTCATTTTCCAGTTACCGACAACAATTTTTCTACGCATTTGTTAATAATCTGTTTTTATATCACAATAAATCCGGTCAATCTGATCAAGAGTGAACCGGTGTTTTCCTGAACGTGCATCTTTCAATTCAACTTCGTTGCCTCCAACGGCAATAATGGTTCCATGCCAGACTCTTGCTTCATTGGTTACCAGGTTGATTTCACGATTCAACAGGCCCTGATTACCACTGATTCTGTCCTGACGATAGATGATTTGACGTTTACCCATATAAGATCTGGTTTAAGTTGTATCATACGTGGAACAAATTCCGCTTTTTTTGTTGTCGGAAATATACGAATCACAGGGATAATACAAGGCTGAATTATTCCACTTGTGATCTTTGGGCCGGCATCTCGTTCGGAGATCAATGGTAACTAAAAAAGCCCCCATCTATGAGAGCTTTTGGATTATGTTTTGCTGATTATCCTTCAACAGGTTCAACTAATACTTCGGTAGTGGAAACTGCTGTTCCGGTATCAATACTGATACTTGCTGTTCAAGCCGGTTGAGCGTTGCATTGAGAGCCGCAAAATCAATCTTCCCGCCAGTCGAAACGGTATTGAATTGAGATTTCAGCGTTACAAGCAAGTTCGCGATGTCTGAACCTACCGACACATACTCATTGATTTTGTTGTTGATGCTGTCACTTAAGACAAGCACACTTTCAATAATGGGACCTAAAGTCTGTACATCCCTGAGCAGAGGTTGTACGTCAGTGATTACTTTCTGTAAATCTGCCATATTTGTAATAATTATTGGTTGAGAAGTTTCTGATCTGGTATTATAATTGCTTAAACGTTCGTGACTACCGAATCCGTTTTCGCTCGAAAGAATGACTGGTTGAGATGCAGAATTTGCTGCACTTTCATCACTGCTGCGCTGACCGTTTTGCTTTATGAAAGTGTTATCAATTTCTGCAATAGAGGATTGATCGTCGTCAATCAGAGCAGGCTTACTGAATCTCAACCTGAGACCATGCCATCCTAATCCATCTGCACGGTTGGCAAAATAGAAAAGCAAGATAATGATGAGAAAAAAGAGAGAATAGATAAAAAACATTGTCTTTCCAGAATACGTAAACGTGAACAATAAGTCGCATAAAACGGCAAGTAGAAAACCGCCAACAAACCCAGCAATTGCCTGCATACCCCTCCCGTTTTAGGTTCCAAGGAGATTTTATTTAACAAAAATCTCCAATATCTCATAATGCAGTTCCCCTTTGGGGACAACAATCTGAACTTTCTCTC
The DNA here is from genome assembly GCA_903869365.1 of uncultured Chlorobiaceae bacterium. Classification (GTDB taxonomy): domain Bacteria; phylum Bacteroidota; class Chlorobiia; order Chlorobiales; family Chlorobiaceae; genus Chlorobium. The sequence goes on along the minus strand of CAIPYV010000105.1, from coordinate 66,120 downwards.
CTACCTCTTTTCCTATCAGCGCCCTTCCGACAGGAGAACGAACTGAAATTTTGCCTAAATCTGTGTCAGCCTCTTCGGAAGAGACAAGGGTATATTCAATAATTTCATTGGGATCATCAAGATTGCGAAGTTTTACAGAGGTAAGAATATAGACCTTATCGGTCTTGATATGCTTGGGATCAAGAATAGTTGCTGCTGCAAGCTTATTTTCGAGATCGGCAATACGCGCTTCTGTATGTGACTGCTCCTCGCGTGCCGCATCATATTCTGCATTTTCACTAAGATCACCATGGGCTCTGGCTTCTGCTATTTTTTCCAGAACTTCCCTTCTGGTTTCATGAACCAGCACATACAACTCCTCTTTCAGCCGGTTATACCCATCATTGGTCAGGTAAATTCTGTCAGTCATCTTTTGTACTGTTTTTGTTGAAAAAAAGGAAATAAATCCATAAGCGGGACTTCCACGGGCAATCGGAGAGGATTGCAAACAAAAAAAAGTAAAGTCAGCTGCTCAACGCTGACTTTACTTCAAAGTAATGTACAACTCTAAATCCTTCAGGCAAAAAAAACTTTACACATTAAATGCAAAATAGATTTTGCTCCCTCCCCGATCAACAAGAAGGAACAACAGATCACCACTTTTGATGGAACTTACAAGGGAACTGTAATGTGCAAACGAGGTCACACTCTGCCTGTTCACTGAAAGAATGATATCACCACGCCTCAAGCCCGCATGGTATGCGTTGGAAGATGGAGTAATGGTGGTAATGACCACTTTACCAGCTCCCGGCTTCCTGTTCAGTTTCTGTGCCACCTCGGCAGTAAGCTCTTCCGCCTTGAAACCAAGCGCTGTGATTACTTTTTCCTCCCCCTTTGACCGTGACACCATCTCCTTTCCAGTCTGCTCTTCAAGACGAACACTGAACAGTCTGATAACGCCATCCCTAAGCACTCTGAACTTCACTATTGTCCCTGGTGACTGGCTGGCAATGGAATTGCGAAGCGTTATGCTGCTCGTGACCTTTGTCCCATTAAAATCAAGAATAACGTCTCCGGTTTTTACACCTGCTTTAGCAGCTGGACTTCCTTCTACAACCGTTCCGACCAGCACCCCTTCATCCACCTTCAGATGCATGGCTTTTGCAAGGTTATCATCGATATCCTGAATACTTACACCAAGATAACCTCTGGTAACCTTACCTGTTGTAATCAATGAAGTCAGGACTTTTCTGGCCATATTTGATGGCACAGCAAAACCTATTCCCTCAAAACCTCCTGTGCGGCTGGCTATTGCTGTATTGATACCAACAAGTTCACCGTTGATATTAACCAGAGCACCTCCAGAATTACCGGGATTGATAGCCGCATCGGTCTGGATGAAATCCTCATAATCAGCAAGTCCGACGTTTGCCCGACCTTTGGCGCTGACTATTCCCTGCGTCACAGTTCTGGCAAAATTTTCACCAAGAGGACTTCCGATGGCGATAACCCATTCAGCAACCCTTAGCTTGTCACTGTCACCAATCACGATAGGTTTTAGACCTTTAGCGTTAACCTTAATTACTGCAAGATCAGTTTTCGGATCTTTGCCGATAACTTTGGCATCAATTTTCCGGTTATCGAAGGTTCGGATATAGACCTCATCAGCATCATCAATAACATGATTATTGGTGAGTATGTAGCCGTCTTCAGTCACAATAACCCCTGACCCAAGGCCTCGCTGAACTTCAGAACGACCATTGCGTAATCCGCTCTCGGATTTGTCGAAAAAGTCATCGAATGAATGGCCAAAAAAATCATCAAAAGGACGTCCGAAAAAGTCCATCGGATTCATTCCTCTTTGACTTACTTTCTTTTCTGTGAAAATCGTCACCACGGAAGGGGTCGCCGATTCAGCAATCTGAACAAATGCATCGTTGAAGCTTTTTAGCGATTGAATGGGATAATTTTCAATATTACTCTTGGCCGTAGCAAAATTCGGTCTGCTGGTAAGGTTCGGGCCATTAACAGAAAGGTTCAACTCAACATTGGAAAATACAAGTGCGCCAACGGCTATGCCTGCAAAAACAAGAAGCAGGTATTTCAGTAACTTTTCATTTTTGCTCATAGGATATCTAAGGATTTATTAATGTTACGATAAAGCCTCAATATTTTCAACGGCAGTTAATCCCGCTTTCATTTTATTCATTGTCTCTTGATACTCGGCCTCGGGTGTTGAGTCAGCAACAATACCACCGGCTGCCTGAAAGTATATCGTTGCATCCTCAATAACCATAGTCCGGATGGCAATTGCGGTCTTCAGATTTCCTTTAAAATCAAGAAATCCTACAGCACCGCCATAGAGTCCACGTTTTTCCTTTTCAAGCTCATAGATAATCTCCATGGCACGAACCTTTGGAGCTCCAGTAAGGGTGCCGGCTGGGAAACAAGACCAGAAGGCATCCATTGTACCGAGGTCATCACGGAGTTCGCCGCGAACATTACTGACAATATGCATGACATGGGAATATTTTTCAACAACCATCATCTCATTGGTTTCGACAGTGCCGATTTTAGCTATTCTGCCAATATCGTTTCTGCTGAGATCAATAAGCATGAGATGCTCGGCCAGTTCTTTTTCATCAGCAAGCAGTTCTTGAGCAATTCTTTCATCCTCTTCAAAACTGTTTCCGCGATGTCTTGTGCCTGCAATTGGGCGAGTGTCTACCATCCGTCGCCCGGCAACATCACGTTCAACCTTAACAAGCAGTTCAGGGGATGAACCAACAATTTCAAACTCTCTCAAATCAAAGTAGTAGAGATAGGGCGAAGGATTGATGGTTCTCAGCATCCGATAAACATCGAAAGCACGGGTATTCAGGGTACGCTTGAGGCGCTGTGAAATCTGTACCTGAAAAATATCTCCTGCCAGAATGTATTCTTTGGCCTTTCCAACTTTCTGCAGATACTCTTCTCTTGGCGTGTTGGAAACCACTTCCTCTGGTTGTTCGGACTGGAACGTAATCTCTGAACGCTGAAGCGGTCTGAACATCTGTTCCGCAATCAGCTCTATTTTTTTCAAAGCAACTGGTTTGTCGATATCGTCAAGGTAATTGGATACAATGAAGACCTTGCGCAGAATATTATCGAATATGACAAGCGTATCACAAAAAAGAAGAAAGATATCGGGCATCCCGGCCGGATCGGGCAATTCTGGTTTTGGGATTCTTTCGACAAGATGCATGGCATCGTAACCGAAATAACCAAAAACCCCTGATGTTATCATCTGGGGGGCACCGTTCTTTTTTTTCGGTATCTCTTCGGTATCAAAAGCTGCAAGACACCGGTCAATTGTTACACGGAGATTTGTTTCCTCCCGGGCGATTCGTCCAAGATCATGAAATTTCTCATCAAGAATTTCGATATCTGCCGGGCCACTCACTGAACCTCTGAGGATAGCGACCGGATCTATGGCAATATAGGAAAACCGGGCAAGAAGCTCCTCTCCTTCGACCGATTCGAGCAGACATGAAAAGGGTCGTTTAAGTTTGAGATATACTGAAACCGGCGTCTCTGTATCAGCATGAACCTCCTTGAAGAGCGGCTTGAGAAGATAGTGACCATGCCTGTTTTGTAGTGGCATAAAAAGAGGAAGCTGTTTGTTATTGTTTACAATGTACCGTAATAAAAAAAATATTTTGTATTGTAGAAAAGATATCCTCCTTTACTCTCCGGAAACTGCCGAAAGTCATCTGTAAGCATGCCCCTCCTGTCCCATAGAAAAAACTTCCTCTTAAACTGGCTGAAAGCCTTTATGCTTTCCCCGGGCATGCTTTTTCCAGCTGGATATCTTTTGCTTTACCTTACCACCAATATCTATCTGAATGCCGATTTCAAAAAAAACCTGACCCGATCGGTCCGGAGAGTATCCGGCAATACCTGGAATGTCAGTATTACATCACTCAAATCAGGGTTAGTTCTTGACTCCGTCACCCTGCATCATATCGAACTTACAAAAGCGAACATGTCTGAAAGTAGAGCTCAGGTTGCCAGCCCTACCATTATAATCAATACCCTGTATATACCATATCCCAACCTGCAGCGGCTTCTTTTCAGCAGCGATGAGCGAATTTCATCCACAAGTGCCCTCTGCGAAAAAATTCTTGCAGAGAAACGACCTGCTCAATGAACCATTAACCCCGTACGCTCCAGGCGGATAGAACCGATTTTGCTCACCAGATCGGTGAACAGTGACAAATCAGGATTCCATGACCAGTAAACCATAAGCGCCTGACCGACAATATCTTTTTCCGGCAAAAAGCCCCAGAAACGACTGTCAAGACTGTTATCCCGATTGTCACCCATTGCAAAATAGTAGTTTGACTGAACGGTGTAGTTCTGAACAGGTGCGCCATCGATAAAGACCGATCGGCCCTGTAAACTTACCTCATGTCCTTCATCAGCAATGAGCGCACTGTAGAGTGGATAGTTTAAAGGGGTCAATCGTACGATATCTCCTTTGCGGGGAATACGTATCGGTCCGTAATTATCCTTGTTAAAGTTTGAAAACTGTGGAAATATCATATAATCTCCGTCTCCAGCTGCCATTCGGTTTCCAATAAACTGAGCATGCGGCGGCAGAGGTGACAATTTTTTATTGACTGAGAGCTGCTGACCATGAATCTCGAGGGTATCTCCACTGAGAGCAACACAACGCTTGATATAGTTCAGTGATCGATCTTTGGGAAACTTGAACACAATAATATCCCCACGATCAACCTTTTTAACTCCAGGCAGCCGAATATCGGTAAAGGGTATTTTAGGACCATAGACATACTTATTGACAAAAAGAAAATCTCCAGCAAGGAGAGTACTTTCCATCGAGCCTGTTGGAATTCGGTAAGACTCAACGACAAAAACACGAAGAATGGTCGCAAATATCGCTGCTATAATAAGAGCCTCAAACCACTCTCTTGAATGTTTTTTTTCCGGTTTTCCTTTCTGATTATTCAATGATGTAGATTTTTGATTCGTTTAATAAAATCTTCTTTGGGGAGCAAACGCTACTCATCAATATTCAATAACGCAAGGAACGCCTCCTGCGGAACCTCTACCCTGCCAACCTGTTTCATGCGTTTTTTTCCCTCTTTCTGTTTTTCAAGCAACTTGCGTTTTCTACTGATATCACCACCATAACATTTCGCCAGCACGTTTTTCCTCATGGCCGATATGGTTTCACGCGAAATAATTTTGCTGCCGATGGCTGCCTGGATAGCAACTTCATACATCTGTTTGGGAATAATCCCTTTCAACTTCAGGCACAGCTTTTTACCCCAGTCATAAGCTTTCGAGTGGTGAACAACTATCGAAAGTGCATCGACTGCATCACCATTCAGCAGCACATCGAGTTTAACCAGATCGGATTCGCGGTAGCCGATGTATTCGTAATCCATTGAAGCATAGCCTTTTGAAATTGATTTGAGCCTGTCATGAAAGTCAAACACAATTTCTGATAGAGGAAAATCAAAATGCATGATCACTCTTGTGGTATCGAGATAATCAGTAGTTTTGTAATCGCCGCGACGTTCCATGCCAAGCTTCATGATATTACCGATATAGTCGGCAAGCGTAATAATCTGCATGCTGACATAGGGCTCTTCAACAAGATTTATCCTCGTCGTATTGGGCATCTTGGATGGGTTGTCGACAATCACCACTTCTGAATTGGTCAAAACAACGCGATACTCAACGTTTGGCACCGTAGTAATGATATTGACTCCATATTCACGTTCCAGACGCTCCTGAACAATTTCCATGTGCAGCAGACCGAGAAATCCGCATCTGAACCCGAAACCCAGAGCAACGGATGTTTCGGGGGTATAGACAAGAGAGGCATCGTTCAGGGCAAGCTTTTCAAGCGATTCGCGAAGATCCTCAAATTCATTCGAGTTAATCGGATAGAGTCCACTGAAGACCATTGGTTTGACCTCCTTGTATCCCTCAAGACGCTCTTTTGCAGGAGAATCGACAAGCGTCACCGTGTCGCCGACTTTAGCATCCTTGACATCCTTGATGGAACAGATCAGATAGCCGACATCTCCTGATTCAAGGAGATTTTTGGGCTGCCTCTTCATGCCCATGACCCCTATTTCGTCAGCAAGAAATACCTTTTCGCTGGCAAAAAATTTGACCTTGTCACCCTTTTTAAGCGATCCTTCAACAATACGAAGATAGACAACCACGCCACGATAGGCATCAAAAACCGAATCAAAAATCAGGGCTCTCAAAGGAAGATGATTATTGTCGGCAGGTGCTGGAACTCGAGCGATAATGGCTTCCATCAGTTCAGTAATCCCGAGGCCGGCTTTAGCCGATACCTGAAGAATATCCTGACGTTTAATGCCGACAAGATCCATGATCTGGCGGGCAACTCCCTCCACATCCGAGGATGGAAGATCAATTTTATTGATAACTGGTATAATTTCAAGACCGGCTTCGATGGCAAGATAGAGATTGGCAATGGTCTGAGCTTCTACTCCCTGGGTGGCATCAACAATAAGGAGCGCTCCTTCGCAGGCGGCAAGTGAACGGGAAACTTCATAACTGAAGTCAACGTGACCGGGAGTATCGATCAGGTTTAATGTATAATCGCAACCATCTGCAGCTTTGTACTTCATCTGAACTGCATGGCTTTTGATGGTAATACCACGCTCCCGTTCAAGATCCATATCATCAAGGACCTGTGCGGAGGCCATCTGAGTACGGTCAAGAGTGTGGGTTACTTCCAGCAGGCGGTCGGCCAGTGTGGACTTTCCATGATCAATATGAGCGATAATGCAGAAGTTCCTGAGACGATTAACTTCTGTACTGGACAATGCCATAAAATAAGCGTTAGATTCTGATAAAAATTTAAGGTGAGGAATATAAGCAATTAATACGATTGTGACATGGCAGAGTCGCTAGACAAAGAACTGCTGCTGATGGTCATGACGAAAGCCCCTGAGAAACTCAGATGCTTCCATAGGTTTCCGGCCTTCAAGCTGGAGCGACAGAAGCTCAAGCCAGCCATCAGAACAGGATGCGTAAAGTCTTCCATGTTCAACAACAATCGTTCCCGGAGAGGCTGGCGTTGTTTCAGGAGAAGGAGCTGCTATGGCCTTGAATATCTTCATGGTTTTCCCATTGAAGGTTGTCCAGGCCGTTGGCTTCATGGCAAGACCCCTGATAAAATCATTGACAGCTTTGGCCGATTGGGACCACTTTATACGAGTATTGTCACGGGTAAGTTTTGGCGCTTTGGAAACAAGGGTTTCATCCTGACGATATACCACCACCTTGCGTGAAGCAATCAAGTGAAGCGTATCGACAACTATACGAGCACCGGCCTCTGACAGGCGGGTGGCAAGATCTGTGGCATTTTCAGCAGGCTCTATAAGCATTTTTTCCTGTAGTATAACATTACCGGTATCGACCCTTTGCTGGAGAAAAAATGTGGTGACACCAGTTTCGTGTTCACCCTTGATCATTGCCCAATTAATCGGGGCTGCTCCGCGGTAAGCCGGAAGCAATGATGCGTGAAGGTTAAACGCACCAAGGGAGGCCTGCTCAAACACCGCGGACGGCAGAATACGGAAAGCAGCCACGACTATGACATCTGCTCTCTGAGCCGCTACAATGTCGGCGAATTCCTGGCTTGTAACATCGTCAGTTTCATAGACCGTAAACCCAAGAGACATTGCGGTCTGTTTTACTGGAGAGGGTTCAGCCTCAGCATGTTTATTCCTGCGGGGTTTATCTGATCCGGTAACAACCAGAACCAGCTCGAAGTGATCATCTGCTGCAGCAATAGCCTTCAGCGAAGGAACAGCGAACTGCGGCGTGCCCATAAAAATAATCCGCATGGCACTCAAGAGGATTTGGCTGTAAGTTGCTTACGCGCAATGGGGTAGGCAGCAGTCACACTGCCCGCAACAAAGGCATCCAGCTCTTTCTGGATTTTTCTCCGGTCACGCTTCTCCATTCTGTCGACAAAGAGTGTGCCGTTGAGATGATCTATCTCATGCTGAAGCACCCTTGCGTACATTCCGGAAAATTCCCCGGTCATCTCTTCAAAATGCTCATTACGATATTTCAGGGTAATAGCAGCCGGACGTTCAACGTCCCCCTTCACACCGGGCAGGCTTAAACAACCCTCTTCCATATCGTTGTAGCCCCTGACAGCAAGAATATGGGGGTTAATCACAACCATCGGCTTTGCATCGGGATAATTGGCAAGACCTGAAATATCAAGTACAAGCAGCCGAACCGAATGTCCGACCTGGGGAGCTGCAAGACCGATACCCGAAGCATTGCGCATCGTCTCAAACATAAAGGCTACCAGCTCTTCAGTGCCACTGTCGATACCCTTCAGAGGCTTGGCTTTCTTTCGAAGTATATCGTCACTATAAATGTTGATCGCTAATATCATAAATCCACTACATTAATTTATCTCTCAGGAATATACCGGAGAGGCTGATAGTTGCCTCACCCAATACCGAGACATCGGCCTTGATGACCAAATAATATGAAGCCTTGCGAAATTTCCAAAGTCAAAAAACAGGCTTTGGCATATCAGGGTTCATCCGAGGAGTCATGCTTCTTTCTTTTGTACACTTTTTCAAGAATTTGTCCAATCCCCTCAAAACTTAAAAAAGTTTTTTTGACAGGAAGAACAGTTGTACCCTCACAGGTATCATCCGCTATAACCGTCTGAACAGGGTAAACCAGAATAAAACTGTTTTTCTGGAAATACCTGTTAAGGTAGACCGGCATCTTTGCCATTTTACTGTGATAGGATAAATTATTTTTCCTGCTCATCACAACAATCAGGTTATCGTCATTTTTTATCTCCCTCGAAAGAACGAGAAAATCATCCCACTCCTTGAAAAGTTTGTATTCTGCATTGGAAATGCTTGGGAAATAGGCCTCTTTCAAATAAATGAGTGTTTGTTTTGTTGCATAAACCACAAGTTTTGATCCAGTATTTTTTATGATGTTGATCACCTTCTCCATCCAGTGCACAAACCCGATTTCATTTTCAGCTCCCGCGGGAATAACGACAATCGTGCGCTTGATGGTAGCGAGGGGCTGAACCGGTTTATAAATAAAGGTTGTGATATTACACCGGCCAAGAATATTTGCGGATGCACTGCCAAGCAAGCTATCGGTAAGAATACTCTGTTGATGCAATCCTAAGATAAGATCCGTTATTTTCTGCTCCCGGATTACACCGGTAATTCCGTTAACCACATTGCTGTCATAACGAATCAACCTTGTCATATCGTAATCGATAGACGATGCTGCAACCACTGCTTTTTCAAGAATTTTTCCGGCATGCTTTTCTGCAGCTTCGTCACTCATGGTGTTGTCTGCTACATGAAGAGCATAAATCCCACGTTTGTCCTTCTTCGATTTTACGGTTACGCTGAGATTGACCAGCTCCTCAACCGTGCTGATATCGTTCATGGGAATCAGTATACGCTCTTCAGTATGCGCCATACCGGTTTCAGCAACCTCATCAACAGTATCAGCAAGAGCAATATTCTGCGCACCTTTCTCGCCTATAATGGTAGCCAGAGTACAGGTTATAAGAATAAACAGTATAGTACCGTTCAAAACGCTCTCATCAAGCAATCTTACTGGATCGCCTTTAAGGGTGTAACCGGTAATAATGTTATAACCGATCAACACTGTTGCAAGCGCCAATGCCGCATGAGCACTTATGAGGCCAAAAATCAGCCTGCGTTGATCAAGCGAAAAACCAAACATTTTCTGGGTAATCCACGCTGAAAGATATTTTGCCACTGTAGCGGCGACCGTTATAACCGCAGCAACCTTTATCGTGTTATAATCCTTAAAAAAAGCGCGAATATCAATAAGCATCCCGACACCAATCAAAAAAAACGGAATAAACAGCGCATTGCCGACAAACTTGATTCTGTTCATAAGCGGCGATGTACGGGGAATCAGACGGTTCAGAGCGAGTCCGCTGAAAAATGCACCGATAATGGCCTCAACACCAGCGGCTTCCGCAAGAAAACCACCGAAAAAAACCATGGCCAAAACAAAGAGATACTGGAGAACACTGTCATCAAAACGCTTGAAAAACCAACGGGCCATCAAAGGAAAAAGCAGCAGAACAACAAGACTGAAAAGCGTTATACCAATCAAAAGCCTTATCCAGAATCCAGTCATCAACTCCCCTGACGACATTCCGGCAATAACTGCCAGAACCAGCAAAGCAAGAGTATCAGTGATAATGGTGCCGCCAATAGCAATAGTGACCGCCTTATTCATTGAAACACCGAGCTTACTGACGGTCGGGTAGACAATGAGCGTATGAGAGGCAAAAATACTGCCGATAAGAATGGATGAAAACAGCGAAAAGTCGAGAATATAGAAGCCTACAAGAATTCCAAGAACAATGGAGATAGAAAAAGTATAGAGGCCAAACAGAATACTGTTTCGGCTGTTTTTACGAAAATCCTCAACATCAATTTCCAATCCTGCAAGAAACATGATATAGAGCAAACCAACCGTGCCAAACAGGATAATACTGCTGTCACGAAGCATCAAATTAAACCCATGGGGACCAATGGCCGCTCCGGCAATAATAAGGCTTATCAAGCTCGGGATTTTCAGCCTGTTCAGGAAAACAGGTGCAAAAAGAATGATAAACAGTATCAGTGAAAACTGTAATACCGGATTCTTCAACGGCAATGCAATATCAATAAGGCTCATCAGCATCGTTTACAATCCAGAAGTTACGCTTCAACCCTACAGGAAGGCACTCATATTTTCATCCGGAAAAATAAGTTATCTGGAAGCAAATATGCATATCTTTTCAGTTGAACACAAACTACCCTGCTGACATGCACCGGCTACCAGCGGCCTTTTTTTAACCTTTTTTCTCTCAATTATCAATGCACTGGATCTATCTGATTATTGCAATCCTGTTTGAAGTATCCGGCACCACATGCTTGAAAATTTCAGACGGATGCACTAAACTGGCCCCAACACTTTTTATTTTCTTTTTTTACGGGCTGAGCTTTACCTTTCTTTCGTTTACACTCAGGGTACTGCCCATCGCAGTGACCTATGCGATCTGGTCGGCACTTGGAACTGCTCTTATAACTGTTATCGGAGTCGTCTGGTTCGGAGAAAGTATCAGTGCCATCAAACTCTTTTCTCTGCTGCTTATTATTCTTGGCGTTGCAGGGTTGCATTTCGGTCAGAAACAGGTTCATTAAAGCATGAAAAATCCACATCCGATTTATAAAAAAATTGTTGTAAAAGTCGGCACCAATGTCATTACCGATAAAAAAGGAGAACTTGACCTTGAAATTCTCCAGCAACTGACCGCACAGATAGCTGAACTGCAGATGCAAGGGATCCAGATTATCCTTGTCTCATCGGGTGCTGTCGGCGCTGGACGTTCGGTTGTCAAACTCTCGGGTACCATCGCGCCGGTTGCTGCGCGACAGGTACTTGCTTCAACGGGGCAGATCAAGCTGATCAGCACCTACAACGAGCTTTTCAGCAAACACGGTCTGGTTACCGCACAGATCCTTGTAACCAAAAGTGATTTCAGCGACCGCCTACACTACCTCAACATGCAAACCTGCTTCAGCTCCCTTCTGCAACAGAACATTATTCCTGTTGTCAATGAAAACGATGCCGTTTCAGTGACCGAGCTGATGTTTACCGACAATGATGAACTCTCCGGCCTCATCGCATCAATGATGGATGTTGAGGGCTATATCATTCTTTCACATGTTGACGGTCTCTTTGACATGAAAACAGGGAACGGCACCATCATCCCCGTCATTGACCCATCGACAAAACATTTTCACCAGTATATCCATCCGGGCAAATCAGAATTCGGACGAGGGGGAATGCTGACCAAGTGCCATATAGCGCATAAGCTTTCACGGCTCGGCATCACCGTTCATATCGCTAACGGACGCACCCCCGATATTCTCCTTTCCATTCTTGGGGGAGAACAAAACGGAACAAAATTTCTGCCTCAAAAAGCAACGCACGGGCCAAAACGTTGGATTGCCAATAGCGAAGGGATGGAAAAGGGAGCGGTCACCGTCAACATGGGCGCTGAAATGGCGCTGGTAGCCGGAGAGCGCGCCAACAGCCTGCTCCCTGTTGGTATTGAGTCGATTGAAGGGCGTTTCCTGAAAGGTGACATTATCAAGGTATGCGCTACAGACGGCACCGTCATTGGCTACGGTATGGCGCAATACAGCTCAGAAAAAACAATGGCCATCATAGGGCTTAAAGATCAGAAACCCCTGATTCATTACGATTACCTCTATATAACCTCCTGAACTCCGTCCGACATGAAGGAAACGATAACAACACAGCTCCGCGCTGTCCAGCGGGCAAGCAGAGAGATTATCACTCTCACCGATGAAACGATCAACCACCTGCTGCTCGCCCTTGCCGACAGCATACCCGATCACCAGGATGTCATTCTTGAAGCCAACCAGAAGGATATCGAACGAATGGATCCGGCAGACCCCATGGTTGACCGACTGCTCCTCAACGCATCGCGCCTTGATGCTATTGCCGCTGACATCCGCAACGTCGCTTCACTCCCCTCTCCGCTCGACTCTGTGCTTGAAGCTCGAGTGTTGCCGAACGGCCTCAACCTGAAAAAGGTGACTGTTCCGATAGGAGTCATTGGCATAATCTACGAAGCACGACCAAACGTCACCTTCGACGTCTTTGCTCTCTGCCTGAAGTCGGGTAATGCCACCGTACTGAAAGGCGGAAGTGATGCCTTGTATTCGAATATTGCCATTGTCGATCTTATCCACTCCGTCCTGAAGGGGAACGGGATCAACCCAGACACCATCTACCTCCTCCCTGCAGAACGGGAGGCCGCTGGCGTCATGCTCAACGCCGTAGGCTATATCGACATGATCATACCAAGAGGGAGCCAGAAGCTGATCGACTTTGTCCGCGACAATGCCAAAGTTCCGGTCATCGAAACCGGCGCAGGGATTGTACACACCTATTTTGATAAAAGCGGCGACCTCAACCTTGGTCAGAAGATCATTTTCAATGCAAAAACCCGCCGTCCAAGTGTCTGCAATGCGCTCGACACCCTGGTGATTCATCAGGAGCGGCTTGATGATCTTGCGACACTCGTCAAACCACTGCAGGAAAAAGAGGTGGTGCTCTTTGCCGATGAAGCTGCATACCTGAAACTGCAAGGTTTTTACCCTGACACCTTACTGCTCCGAGCTGAACCGGAACACTTCGGCACAGAGTTTTTGTCCCTGAAGATGTCGGTAAAAACCGTTGCTTCGCTTGAAGAGGCACTTGAGCACATTGCACACTACAGTTCGCGTCACAGTGAGGCAATTATAACGGATGACCCTGAGACAAAAGAAATATTTTTAAAACGAGTTGATGCAGCGGTGGTCTATGCAAACACCTCAACGGCATTTACTGATGGTGCCCAGTTCGGACTTGGTGCAGAAATCGGCATCAGCACCCAGAAACTCCATGCAAGAGGTCCGATGGCCTTGAAAGAGCTGACTACCTACAAATGGATTATTGAGGGTAACGGCCAAACCAGACCTTAGCAAAGATGCTTGAAGCAAAAAACATAAGTAAGTCCTATACACTTCCAGGTCAGAGAACCATACCAATCCTCCGCGGAATAAATCTCTCACTCCGTGAAGGAGAGATGGTGACGGTCATAGGAGCTTCGGGGAGCGGAAAAACAACACTGCTGAACATGCTCGGCACCCTCGATACACCAGACGGAGGCGAAATTCTGTTTGACGGGAAACTGTTGTTCATGAATAAAAAATACTCTCTCTCTCCAAAAGATTTGGCAAAATTCCGAAACCGGAAAATTGGATTTGTTTTCCAGTTCCATCACCTGCTTTCTGACTTTACAGCAATTGAAAATGTGGCGATGCCGGAGTTCATCGCCACCGGAAAGCTCCAGCCGGCAAAAAAACATGCTGGTGAACTGCTTGCCGGACTCGGACTCAGTGAGCGCTTCGAGCATCTACCCTCAGAGCTCTCAGGCGGCGAACAGCAAAGGGTCGCTATTGCACGGGCTCTGATGAATAATCCGAAGCTTGTCCTTGCTGATGAACCGAGCGGCAACCTTGACAGCAAGAACAGTCGTATGCTCTATGAGTTGATGGCCCGACTGAGCAAGGAAAGACGTACCTCTTTTATTATCGTAACCCATAATGAGGAGTACGCCTCCATGTCTGACCGATGCCTTAGGATGCAGGATGGGCTGCTACATAATTGCGGGGAGTGATGTCTCTTTCCACAACCAGAAAAGATACCGAAAATTTCAATGGACACAGGAAACAAAGAGAGCCGTTTTATTGAGGTGAACGGGTTCAATATTCATTACCGGATAGCTGGCAAGGGAAAGCAGCTCATTGTGCTGCTGCATGGTAGTTTTCTGAGTCTCCGATCATGGAGGCTTGTTTTTGATAAGCTGGCTGAAACGGCAACAGTCATTGCATTCGACCGCCCTGCTTTTGGTCTGACCTCACGCCCTCTTCCTTCTAAGGGCTTGGGAGTAAGTTATACTCCTGAAGCTCAGAGTGATCTGGTTGTGTCTTTGATTAAAAAACTTGGATTCAACAAAGCAGTGCTGGCTGGCAATTCAACAGGAGGTACCATAGCACTGCTGACGGCCTTGCGCCATCCAGAAAATGTCGAGGGGCTGGTGCTTGCCGACGCTATGATTTACAGCGGCTATGCAACGAGCGAGGTGCCTGCGTTCATAAAACCTGCCATGAAAGCCATGAGCCCGCTCTTTTCTCGTTTCATGAAGTTTGTTATCACACGGCTTTATGACCGTCTTATTCGTGCCATGTGGTACAACGCAAAACGGCTTGGCGGCGATGTTATGATTGCGTTTCGCCATGACCTGATGATTGGCAACTGGTCGCAAGCCTTCTGGGCACTATTCATCGAGACACATCATCTCAGACTGGATGAGCGACTGAAAACCATGTCGCTGAAAACCCTTGTCATTACGGGTGAACACGACAGCATGGTAAAAAAAGAGGAGAGCATCCGGCTTGCCGGTGAGCTTCCGTGCGCGGAACTGGTGGTTGTGCCTGATTGTGGGCATCTTCCACAGGAAGAAAAGCCAGAAGCTTTTGTTATTGCTGTAAGGAACTTTCTGAAAAGAAAAAGGACTTCTGTAAGCTTTACATAACAATGAAGAACCGAACCATTTCTCTGACTGTGACAAAACATTCAGGCGAGCAGCACCGCACAGATTTTCTCAATCTCATCTTCTTTTAAATATGGGTGCATCGGCAAAGCAAAGATTCTGCTGCTGAGATCTTCAGAAACGGGGAAATCGCTGGCCTTATACCCAAGAGAAGCATAGGCTTTCTGGAGATGGAGCGGAATTTTGTAATAGATCATTGAAGGAATACCCTCTTTTTGCAAAGCCTGCATGAGTTGCTCGCGTTCTTCAAGGGACGCGGCAAGCACGGAGTATTGAGCCCATGCTGATGTGTAGTGTTTCTGAATCAGGGGAACTACGACGTTATGCTTCAGCCTGTTGCTGTAGCAATCAGCAATACGCTGACGAACTGCAAGCTCTTCGTCAAAAATAGTGAGCTTTTCAAGAAGAACTGCTGCCTGAATTGAATCGAGTCGACCGTTTATACCTATACGGTCATTACTGTACTTGTCGACTCCGCTGCCATGAACTCTTATTGATCGAAGCACTGAGTCAAGCTCTTCATCGTCAGTAAATATTGCGCCGCCATCGCCGTAACAGCCGAGGGGTTTTGCCGGAAAAAATGAGGTAGCTCCTGCAAGACCGAAACTTCCTGCTTTACGACCATTATAACTTCCACCGAAACTCTGGGCAGCATCTTCAAGAATCCAGAGCCTATAGGCGTTGGCAACCGCTTCAATACGAGGATAATCAGCCGGCTGGCCGAAGAGATCGACTGGAATAATCGCCTTGGGCTTCAATCCTTGTGCAACAGCCTCTTCAATGGCTCGACCGATAAGCTCAGGATTGATATTGAAGGTATCAGGACAGACATCGACAAACACTGGAGTTGCTCCGACAAGGCTGATAACTTCTGCAGTTGCAACAAAAGTAAATGGTGTTGTTATAACAGCATCCCCCGGGCCAATGCCTTTTGCAAGCAGAGGCATAAGCAGTGCATCAGTTCCTGATGAGCAGGAGACACAGTAGCGCGAACCAACATAGGAGGCAAGACGTGACTCAAGTTCAGTCACTTCCTGTCCCATAATAAAATGGCCACTGTCCAGAATGCTTTCGATGCGATGAAGGAGTGCGGTACGAATCCGGTCTTTCTGAGAGAGGAGATCTATAAATTGCATAACTGTAATGTTTGAAATCTATTAAAATAGTAGCGGCTAAAATACAGATTCATTTTATTTCTTTTGCAGGATGGCAAGGTTCTTTCAAGAAAATTAGCATGATACCCCCGTAAACAGTATGACAGTTGCGCTCTACGCAATTTTTATGTATATAAATGCCATTCACTGTATCGTGCACAAAAGCAATCTGAAGATAATCTCTCTCAAGATGAGTTCCCTCTACTTTCTCGGTATCGGCGGTACAGCAATGGCATCGGTTGCCGTGGCACTTTCACATGCCGGGCATGCTATTACTGGATCGGACACACAGCTCTACCCTCCAATGAGCAACTATCTTGATAGCCATAATATCCGGTATTTCAATGGCTTTTCAGCTGAAAACCTGCTGCATGCTTCACCGGATATGATCGTTGTCGGCAATGCGATAAGCCGTGGAAATCCAGAACTCGAATATGCACTCAATCACCATATTGAGCTTATTTCAATGCCGGAGCTTGTTCGACAGCAACTTATCGGCAAAAACACCTCACTGGTGGTTACCGGCACTCATGGAAAAACAACCACGACTTCACTCTTAGCCTGGCTGCTGGAAGATGGGGGACTCAAACCTGGATTTCTGGTAGGAGGTATTCCTGAAAATTTTTCAATCGGGTGCAGGGCATCGGGACGAAGCGGAGAGGGGTTTTTTGTATCAGAAGGTGATGAATACGATACTTCTTTTTTTGATAAGCGAAGCAAGTTTCTTCTCTATCGTCCTGACATCGCCATTATCAATAATATTGAATTTGACCACGCCGACATTTTCAGCTGCCTGGACGATATCAAGCGCAGTTTCAGATTGTTCGTCAATTTAATTCCTGAAAACGGAGCTCTTTTTGTGAATGGGGATGATCCTGTTGCCCTTGAGATTGCTTCCCGGGCTTTCTGTAAGGTTGAGAGGTTCGGGCTGACAACAGAGTCGGAATGGTGCGCCAATAACATATCGTCTGAAGGGAATGTATCATCTTTTGATATCTCTTATAAAGGCAATCTGTTGGGCACGGTTTGCGTTCCGCTGTTTGGTAATCATAATATTATGAATACCCTTGCAGCAGTAGCGGCAGCTACAAGTACCGGACTCTCCTTTGACGCGATCAGGCGGGGTATAACTCTCTTCCGGCGTCCGAAACGTCGAATGGAAATCATCGGTACTTTTCCCGGAAACATAACTCTTATTGAGGATTTTGCTCACCATCCTACTGCCGTCAGGGTAACGCTTGATGCCATTGGAAAGCTTTATAAAGGACGGCGCATTATTACGTGTTTCGAGCCACGTTCCAACACGACGACCAGAAACATATTCCAACAGGAGCTTTCAGAGTGTTTTGGAGCGGCCTCCATTGTTGTCATAGGAAAAGTGCACCGCCCTGACCGTTATCCTCCTGAAGAGAGCCTTGATACGGAATTATTGAAGGACTCACTGCAAAAACAAGGAAAAACAGTCTTCTTGGCCGGACAAAATCATGGCACTTATCCCTATGATATCGTTGCATTTCTTCAAGGCCAACTGATTTATGGAGATATTGTTATCGTCCTGAGCAATGGCAACTTCGACAACTTGAAAAATCTTTTAACTGAAAATTTTGAAAAAAAGTCCTGAATATTTCGACTTTCATAGTATATCTTAAAAAACATTTTTCATTTTGAAAAAGACATTTCTTACATAATAAACACGAACACTAATTTCAATACTACACCAGGACGACATTATGGCAAAAGTGAAAGTCGGCATTAACGGATTTGGCCGCATCGGCCGTCTGGTTTTTCGCCAGGCATTGAATAACCCGAACTATGAAATTGTTGCAATCAACGATCTCTGTGATCCAAAAACCCTTGCACACCTCCTCAAGTACGATTCTACCCACAAAAAGTTCAATGGTGAAGTAAGTGTCGATGGCAGTAATCTTGTAGTCAATGGGAAGGTTATTACAATTCTGGCACAGCGTGACCCAGCATCACTTCCCTGGAAAGAGCTTGGATGTGATCTTGTCGTTGAGTCTACCGGTTTGTTCACGTCAAGAGAAGCCGCCGCAAAACATATTACTGCGGGTGCAAAAAAAGTTATCATTTCAGCTCCGGCAAAAGACAAAATTGATGCGACAATTGTTCTCGGTGTCAATGGTGACTCTATCACCGGCAAGGAAGAGATCATTTCAAACGCAAGCTGCACAACCAACTGCCTTGCTCCTATGGTGAAGGTTCTTCAGGACAGTTTCGGTATCGAAAAGGGATTCATGACCACAGTTCATGCCTATACCAATGATCAGAACATCCTTGATCTTCCACACTCTGACCTCCGCCGAGCCCGTTCAGCCGCGTTATCAATCATTCCAACCAGCACCGGTGCCGCAAAAGCTATCGGCGAGGTTATCCCTGAGCTGATTGGCCGTCTTGACGGTTTCGCAATGAGAGTACCGGTACCTGACGGTTCTGTTACAGACGTTACTGCTATTCTTAACCGCCCTGCTTCCAAGGCTGAAATCAATGCGGCAATCAAAGCTGCAGCAGAAGGGCCAATGAAGGGATTCCTCGAATACTGTGAAGATCCTATTGTTTCACAGGACATTGTCGGGAACCCTCACTCATGTGTTTTCGATTCACTGCTTACGATGAGCTCAGGCAACATGGTCAAGGTCGTTGGATGGTATGACAACGAGCTTGGATATTCAACCAGAGTAACTGACCTTCTTGACATTTACTCGAAGTTTGTATAATACGCTCTTCAAAAAGAGGTAATGACTGAAAAAAAGCGCTCTAACCAGAGCGCTTTTTTCGTTTTGTCATTTTTTACCTTACCTTAGTGTAAAGGCTCAATACCATGTCAGATTGTCTTTTCACTGCAACTCTTCTTTTTTTATGACACATTCCGAAGCTAATCCTATGAGAGCCATTATCCTGTTCGACAGCAAAACAGCTGGTGGTTCTACCGAAAAACTCATCGATTCTATTGGTCAGGAACTAGCAAAAACAGGTGCTTATGTCGAAAAAGCAAAATGCAAGACTACAGGGGATTACAGCTTCATTGAGGATTTTGATGTTGTGATCATGGGTGCACCTATTTACTATCTGCTTGTCTCATCACAGCTCCTTGGGGCTTTGTTGCAAAGTAACCTTAAGAAGTACCTGACGGGAAAAAAAGTTGCGATTTTTCTTACCTGCGGCAGTCCTGAACTGATGGCAAACCTGCTCTATCTTCCGCAACTGAAAATGAACCTGGTTAACAATACCATACTTGCTGAAAAGATTTTTGCGCCTGATCAGCTGTCAGACCTGACGATCATAGAAAAATTTGTCAATGAAGTGAATGCAGCCTACAAAGAAAAATAAGACCATACCTGCACTGTTTTATTTGGCTTGAATAATAGCCATTCCCCTAAAAAAAACTTATATTCCACAGTTTTATAATAACCTTGTCATTCTGTACACTTTTTCAGGTGTGATTGCGTACACCAGGCAGCATATTCAGGACGGCAAGCTAATTTTACTCTATAACTTAAGATAATAACAAGGGAACTAATCAAATAGATGGGTTATTCTAAACAGTCAATCGCATTACATCTCCAAACACGTGGTAAAATCGAAATCCGGTCTAAAGTCAGCATAAAAACTAAAAATGACCTTTCGTTAGCTTACACTCCCGGTGTTGCGGCCGTTTGCACAGAAATCGGTCTGGATAAACAAAAATCTTATACACTAACCAATCGTGCCAATCAGGTGGCTATTGTTACCGATGGGACTGCCATTCTTGGTCTTGGTGACCTTGGCCCTGAGGCAGCAATGCCGGTAATGGAAGGCAAGTCAATAATTTTTAAGGAATTTGCCGATATTGACGCCATACCGCTCTGTATAAATTCGACCGATGTCGAGGATATCATTAAATTCTGCAAACTCATTGAACCAAGTTTTGCAGGTATAAATCTTGAGGATATTTCAGCACCGAGATGTTTTGAAATTTTTGAGCGTCTTGAAGAAGAGTTATCAATACCAGTTTTTCATGACGATCAGGATGGAACAGCTATTGTTACGCTTGCAGCCATCATCAATGCCTGTCGTGTAACTGGTCGTGATATCAAAACACTGCATGTTGTCATTAATGGTGCTGGTGCTGCTGGTATTGCTATTGCCAGACTCTTAATTCAAGCTCAAGTCAAAGAGGTCGTTCTGGTTGATACTCAGGGTGCAATTTATGATGGCCGTCCGGGCATGAATTCGATTAAGCAGAAGATTGCTGAAATGAGTAACAAAGCGAAGCATAGTGGAGATTTACAGAGCACCATGGTAGGTGCAGATGTATTTGTCGGGGTTTCTGTAGGAGATATTGTCACTCAAGAGATGATTAAAGGCATGAATAATGCCCCGTTTATCTTTGCCATGGCTAATCCTAATCCTGAAATTATGCCTGATCTTGCATACAAAGCAGGCGCCAGCATTGTCGGTACAGGACGATCAGATCTACCTAATCAAGTTAACAATGCTCTTGTGTTTCCCGGTTTGTTCAAGGGTTTGTTTACAGCTGGTGTTAGAAAAGTTACACCAGAAATCAAATTGGCTGTAGCTGCTTCAATTGCCCACTCTATCGTCCCTACACACGATCATTTAATGCCAACAGCATTCAACAAAGATGTTGTTCCGAATATCGTTGACGTTATCGTAAAAATTCAGGAGGGGTTAAACCCAACTGATAATGACGACGTGGAAGAAGAGGTTAAACTGGTTGCAAATTGGTAACCTGGTAAGAGATCAGTCGTTTGCTCAGATACAAAAAAAGGCCGGGTTTATTACCGGCCTTTTTTCTTGTATAGCTACACCTTATGAAAATATATCCCGAGCCTTTTCAAAAAAGCCCTTGGAATTTTTGTCATTATGCGCCGTCGGTGAAATCCCTGAAGATTTCTTCAGTTCCTTCAGAAGTTCCTTGTCCTGATGCGAAAGATCCTTAGGAACAAAAACATTAACTTTCACGTACTGGTCGCCTCTCGATGATCCTCGCAGATGACCTATACCGTGACCGGCAATGCGAAGCATAGTTTCAGGTTGCGTTGAAGGCGGGATGGTCAGCTTGACCGCTCCATCCAGAGTAGGCACTTCGACTTTCGTACCGAGCACAAGGTCAGGAAAACTCACCGCAAGTGAATACACCACATCATCACCATGGCGTGAAAACAGTTCGTGAGCTATCTCCTCAATCACCACAAGCAGATCACCGGCAGCACCACCTCTGGGACCCGCATTGCCCTGCCCGCGTAACGTCAGATAATTGCCGTCCTCAACACCGGAAGGAACGTTAACCTTCACGGTGACCTCACCGAGTTTGATCCCCTCGCCGTAACAGGAGGTACAGCGATCCTTAATTATTCTGCCTTCCCCTCCGCATGTTGGACATGCAGCAATATTGACAAACTGGCCGAACATTGTTTTGGAGGCCTGTCGAACCTCGCCGGTACCATGGCAGGTCTGACAGTTTTCTGTTGCTCCAGATTTGGAACCACTGCCTTTACACTCCTCACAGATAACCTGTTTTTTTATCTTCAATGTTTTTTCAACCCCTTTGGCAATCTCTTCAAGGGTCAGCTTGAGGCGAATTTTCAGGTCAGTTCCGGGAATACCGCTTGATGCCCGACCTCTTCTGCCTCCCCCTCCACCGAACACCTCCTCAAAGCCGAAAGGAGCACCGCCGCCCCGCGTTTTCCCCCCGCTGAACATATCGTTGAAAGCACTGAAAATATCGTTTAAATCAGCACCTCCGCCATATTGGCCGCCTCCACCTGACGCCGCTGAAGATCCGACACCTGCATGTCCGAACTGATCATACCGACGTCGCTTGTCATCATTGCTCAGCACTTCGTATGCTTCATTCACCTCTTTGAAATGCTCTTCAGCATCCTTGTTATCAGGATTTTTATCAGGATGAAACTGCAGCGCGAGCTTCCTGTATGCCTTTTTTATCTCGTCCTTGGTAGCCGTTCGGCTTACACCAAGAACCTCGTAATATTCTCTCTTCATAATACCACCAACAAATTTGCTTGTCTATTGTTCACTCTACTTAAAACGTCTTACACTATTTCGCCACGATAACTTTAGAATGCCTGATAACCTTGTCACCAAGCACATACCCAGTCTGGTACTCCTCAATGATCGTGTCTGGCTCAACATCAGGATGATCAACCTGGGAAATGGCTTCATGAAAATTCACATCGAGCTTCATTCCTTTTGATTCTATCGCTTGCACCCCTTTGTAATCAAGCCATTTTTCAAGATTTTTTTTCACCATCTCCACTCCCTCAATATATACCTTTGCTTCCGTGGATATTTCAGAATCAAGAGGTGCATGCTGAAGAACCCTCTTTACATCATCAACAACAGGAAGCAGTTCCCTGATAATATTCTCAAGAGCTCTGGATGAGGCCATCATAGCCTCACGTTCCTTTTGCTTACGAAAATTTTCAAAATCCGCAGCTTTTCGCAGCAGTTCATCACGATATTTGTCTGACTGTTCTTTCTGTTTGTTCAATTCAGTTTCAAGTTCAACTATTCTTGAAAGAATCGACTCATTCCCTTGTGATGACTCTTCCTGAACCGCTGAGGTTCCCGGGAGATCATTTATGTCTTTGTCCATAAAATGTTCTGTACAATTCTCCTGTCCATCCGATGCTTTCTTTGTCATAAATACATTATCTGTTTAGTTAACATCCGACAGCGTTGAAGAGAGACTGTCGGCCATATAGTTGAGAACGCGGACAGCGTACTCGTAATCCATTCTTTTCGGCCCAAAAATTCCAATTTTTCCAACCATGTTTCCAACATAATACGGTGTGGAAACAATGGTGAGGTCCTCTGCCTGTCGTTCGCTGTTTTCCTTGCCGATATTGATGGTTATATCCCTTCCGGTCGATCTAATGGTCTCGACTGACGATGACCCGCTATGCCCGACAAGCTTCGCCATGCTGAACTTATCCTCAATCATGGTGATAAGATCACGAACTTTTTGTGGCTGTTTGAACTCAGGCTGATCAACAATGTACTCAGTACCGGAAATATAAAGCCGTTCAAAAATAGGCGATTCATCAAAAAGATTTCCGGCAGAGCGTACAATAAGATTTTTCAGTGCCTTGTCACAAACGCTATCGGAAAGACGTTTGCTGATAGTTCGTCGAATTTCAGCAAGCGTCAATCCGGAAAGACGCTGATTGAGAACATCAACAACCTCATCAACTGTCTGACGGGAAACCTCAATATCAAGCTCCATAACAATCGTTTTGACAAACAGAGACTGAATGGAGAGAATAACCATCATCCGTGTCGAACTCAATAGAACCATGTCGAGTTTTTCGAAAATCGCGTTCGACAGTGTCGGTGACAAAACAACGCTTAACTGCCGCGAAATAGTACCAAGAACTTTTGCGGCTGAGAGCAGAACATCTGATGAGGTTCCCTTACGATCAATGGTAATTTGACCAATATTCGCCTCAATCCGCTTTTTTTCTTTATCATCGAGACACTGGAAGGTCATAATGAGATCAACATAATAACGGTACCCTTTATCGGTCGGAATTCTGCCCGCTGAAGTGTGCGGCTGACTGATATAGCCTTCATCTTCCAGTACAGCCATAACATTCCTTATCGTGGCATCGGAAAGACCGAGATTATAATTTTTTGCTATATATCTTGAGCCAACCGGCGCTGCAGTCACAACATAGGACTGGATAACGATACCCAGTACCTGCCGTTCTCTCAAAGTAAGATCACGAGAATCCATCAACATACACCATAGCGATTACAATAAATAACAGGGGAAAACAAACAGGTGAATTTAAAAAAACTTCACCACATCCATTCATATAAACAAAACCGAAAGCAAGTTAATTTCCAAGAGGCATAACTCCTGAAATAACCCTGTCAAGGCCGGAATAATCTTTATATACCGTTATCTCTGAAAAGCCCTGAACGGTCATAAGCCTTGAGACCGATACGGCGGCATCAGCGTGCAGTTCGAAACAGAGCTTTCCGCCCGGAACAAGAAGCTTTTCTGCCTTAGCTACTATCGCCTCGTAACACTCAATCCCCTGTGGAGTCGTCAATGCAATCCTTGGCTCATACTGCCGGACTTCACGCTGAAGACCCTCCCACTCTGCATCGGGGATATAAGGAGGATTAGAAACAATAAGTTCAAAAGCATGCTCAGGGAGTCTTGTGACAAACTTCTCATCAAACATGTCGGCAGCAATACAGGTCACCCGGGATTCCACTGCATGGGTTGCTGCATTCATACGTGCAACATCAAGAGCATCAAGTGAGCAATCGAGGGCAGTGACCGTGAGCGAAGGACAAAGCTTTGCCATGGTAACTCCAATGCAGCCGCTTCCCGTCCCTATATCAAGAATTCTTGCCTCAGAGGAGCCACCACGACCTGTCATACCAAGAGATTCAAGGGCATGCTCAACAAGAAGTTCGGTTTCAGGACGGGGAATAAGAACCCGTTCATCAACAATAAACTTCAACCCGTAAAAGTACTGTTCTCCAATAATGTATTGAACAGGTCGACCCTCAAGCCGCTGGCGGCAAAGCCCTCGGAAACGATCAAGTTCATCGGGATACACCGGCCTGTTATGATGCAGATAGAGCTGGAGCCTGCTCTGCCCGAGGACATGACCCAGAAGAAGTTCTGAACTGATGCGAGGCTCATCAACGTTCTTTTCCTCAAAATAACCTGTGGTTGTTTTGAGCAGTTCAACAACCTGCCACTCTTTCAATGCCTGCATTTTTCTCTGTTAAACCAAACGTTCAGCTTGCTCTCCTTTGTTCAGGAAAATGCAAAAGTTAGAAATGTACCGTTACTGCGTCTTTTTTAAAAAAAATCAATCACGTAACGGTACAAATAGTACATTAAATATCGACCATGACAACCGATTTGCAGCCAAACCAACAATCATTACAATATGTCAAGAGCAATGTCACGATGAAAAAATTTCTGTTTACTCTCTTTATGCTTTTCACGTCAGCTGCCGGAAATCCTGCTTCAGCAGTATCGAAATTTACCGGTATTATGGCAATGATCATGAAAATGCCGAACGGTTCCGCTGAAATCACTTACTCCTTCGGAAACGATGTACAACGCATGGATATGGCCATGCAGATGGATAAAATACCGGAATTGTTAAAAACAACCGTCATCACAAAAGCCTCGCAGCCGGATCAGGCTTATGTTATTAATCATCAGGCGAAAAATTTCAGCATTCTCAATCTCAAAACAGCTGCTGAAAATGCAATGCTGCTCAATTTCGACAGCAACTACAAGCTTGCAAAACTTGGTAAACAAACTTTCAAAGGTTACAACTGTGAACACATCAGTTTGACCAGCAGCACGGAAAAACTTGAACTCTGGGTTACCCGCGATCTTGGCGACTTCTCGACATTCAGAATCCTTCAGACACAAAATCCGCGCCTCTCAAATACATCGCTCTCAAAAACACTCAGCAATGCAGGCATTGAAGGATTCCCTGTTAAGATGGTGCAATATAACGATAATGGGCAGTACGTCATGGAAATCATGCAGATCTGGCAAAAAGCACTTCCTGCGTCAGATTTTAATATTCCGTCCGGGTATCAGAAAGTTACCAACAATCAGAAACCTCTTGGCAATCAGGAAAAAGAACACCTGAAACTCTTAATGGAAAAAATGAAAAAGTTCGAAAAGTAGGTTGTATATTTTACTCATCTAATCTTATTCTATAACAATCATTTACAGTAAACGTGGCAGATAAAATCACTTCACGGAAAGAGGATTATTCCCAATGGTATATTGACCTTGTACGTTCTGCAAAACTTGCAGATTATGCTGATGTGCGAGGTTGTATGGTTATTCGGCCTAACGGTTATGCAATATGGGAAAAAATGCAGACCGCCCTTGACCGAATGTTCAAAGAAACAGGTCACGTCAATGCCTACTTTCCGCTCTTCATTCCCGAAAGCTTTATAGCAAAAGAGGCTGAGCATATTGAGGGCTTTGCTCCTGAATGTGCTGTTGTCACTCACGGCGGGGGCGTAGAACTTGCCGAAAAGCTCTACGTCCGCCCTACGTCAGAAACTATCATCTGGTCCTCTTATAAGAAGTGGATCCAGTCTTACCGCGATTTGCCTATTCTCATCAATCAGTGGGCAAATGTCGTGCGATGGGAGATGCGGACACGTCTCTTTTTAAGAACCACCGAGTTTCTCTGGCAGGAAGGCCATACCGCTCATGAAACTCCTGAAGAGTCGCAGGAAGAGGTGCTTCGCATGATCAACGTCTACAAGACATTTGCCGAAGAGTATATGGCAATGCCGGTTATTATGGGAAGAAAAACCGACAGCGAAAAATTTGCCGGAGCGATAGAAACCTACTGCATTGAAGCGATGATGCAGGATACCAAAGCACTTCAGTCAGGAACTTCCCATAATCTCGGCCAGAACTTCGCCAAAGCATTTGACTGTCAATTCCAGACAAAAGAGGGAAAACTTGATTATGTCTGGGCAACAAGCTGGGGCGTTTCAACAAGACTGATCGGAGCCTTGATCATGGCACATTCGGACGATCGCGGTCTGGTTCTCCCCCCAAAACTTGCCTCACGTCAGGTAGTCATTATCCCGATTCTCAGGGGCGACAAGGCTGCCGTCATTGCGAAGGCAGATGCGATAGCCGACTCGCTGAAAGCCAGCGGAATACCTGCCTTTGTTGACAGCAGCGAACAGAACTCTCCTGGCTGGAAGTTTGCAGAATATGAACTGCAGGGCATTCCGATCCGGATCGAACTGGGCCCAAGGGATATCGAAAACAACATTTGTATTGCTGCACGGCGAGATACGCTTGAGAAAACCGAGGTGACACTCGACGAAACCCTGCCTGTAACCATACAGGAAATCCTGAACGCCATTCAGCAGAACATGTTTGACAAGGCACTGCAGTTCCGCAATGAGAACACCTTCGAAGTGCAGAGTTATGATGAGTTCAAAGAGGCTGTTGAAAAGGGATTTGTCATCGCCCACTGGGATGGTACCCGGGAAACTGAAGCAAAAATCAAGGAAGAGACAAAAGCCACCATAAGGGTGCAGCCAGAAGAAGCAGACTATATTGCCCGATACAGTATTGATAAACCAGGATTCTGTATCTATTCAGGTAAACCAGCCTTACGGAAAGTGGTTTTTGCAAAAGCATACTGAGACCTCATCAACCATATCCCCCGCTTTTCATGAAAGAAACGGGGGAATCGGCCGTCACAATATCAGTTCTCCTTAAAAAACTCCTTCAGGCCTTCATCAGTCGGCTTCATGGTCTTATCACCCTTATTCCAGTTTGCCGGGCAGACTTCACCGTACTGCTCCGTAAACTGAAGGGCATCAACAAGTCGTAGTACCTCGTCCACATTGCGACCAAGCGGAAGATCATTGACAACCTGGTGGCGGACAACACCCTCCTTATCAATAAGAAACAAACCTCTCAATGCAATTCCCGCACCCTCAAGAAGTACATCATAATCAGCTGAAACGGTCTTGTTGATATCAGAAAGAAGCGTATAGGTTACTCCCTCTATACCCCCGCGGTTTCTTGGAGTAGTAAGCCATGCAAAATGAGAAAATTTTGAATCCACAGAACAACCAAGCAATTCGACATTTCTTTTACGGAATTCCTCAAGCTTGTCCTGAAAAGCGTGCAGTTCAGTCGGACAGACAAAGGTAAAATCCAGCGGATAAAAAAAGAGAACAACATACTTACCCTTGAAATCTGAAAGCTTCACAGAGTCAACAAACTGCAACCCATTAACAACCGCTTCTACATCAAAATCCGGCGCTTTGCGACCAACTAAAACACTCATGGTATTCTCCTTACAATGAAATCAGGTTAAAAAATATATAAGACAAATTTTATCCAATATAAAACAATTTTCTTTCTTTCAAAATATAACCGAATACAAAGAGCTTTATCAAGAGAGTTCCGGAAATTGAGCAGTACTTCTTTCTTTCATCATTACTGCATTGGCTGACGAACAATGGTTTTCCATTTCGATGGAGCAGCTTTTCGAATATCGCTCAAATAAATTTCATGATGCTTTCCGCGTCGATGACTGATAGCGTCAATGAAGTGATGGAGCTTTTCGATCGTTGGCCCCTCATCGGAAAACGGGCCAATGTGCATTGTTTGCGCGCATTTCCCTTCCGAAAAGGATTCAAATCGCACTTTGGAGAGATCATCCATTTTTTTCTTTTTTTTAACTTCAACGAGAGCATCTTCAATAATTTCCTGAGTAGCAAAAGAGGGCTGCATGATCATCACTGTCCATTTCCAATTGGACTTGTCTTCAGATGAAAATTTTGTCATATCGTCAGCCCACCAGAGACCTTCAAGAGGCATGACTCCATAATCAATTGCCATAGGCCCCTTCTTGATCATAAACTTCACGGTATAGGAGAGTGCAAACAAAGCTTCAATTGCATCGGAGAATGCCTGTGAAGTATTGGGATCACCCTCACCATCAACCATAAGAAAATTCATAGGGGGAACATCAACCACATCCACTGATTTGGCGGAAGGTTGATAAAGCGGTTTCAACTGCTTCTTGAGATCAATTACTTCCATTGCAATGATACCGTTGATGAGTGACGTTAAACTCTTTGTTTCTTTTTAAACAAAATAACGAATAACTTTCTTCAACAAAAAAAGAGTGTTCCAAAGACTATGCTGACGGCTCTTTATCCATCTTGAGCATTTCAGCATTTACAACTGCCTGTTTTGACTCATAATGATTACCTTCTTTTTCAGGAGCCTGTTACCACTACATGACATAAATCATGCAATCCTACTTTGACTTTAAGAGGCACGGCACTAGTTTTCGGCAGGAGACACTGGCCGGCATCACAACGTTTTTCACTCTCTCCTATATCATCATTGTCAATCCGGCGATCCTTGCTGCGGCAGGTATCCCCAAAGAGGCCTCGATGACGGCAACCATTCTTACGTCGATATTCGGAACCCTTTTGATGGGGGTTTATGCCAAGCGCCCTTTTGCCGTAGCTCCCTACATGGGTGAAAATGCCTTTATAGCCTATACTGTTGTTCACACGCTCGGCTATTCATGGCAGACAGCAATGGCGGCAATCTTTATCAGTGGCATTCTTTTTACCTTGATCACTCTCGGCGGCCTGCGTCAATGGCTGGCCAAAGCCATTCCCGGAACGCTTAAACACAGTTTTTCAGTAGGTATAGGACTTTTCCTCGCTTTTTTAGGGTTGAATGACATGGGACTCATCACTCTTGGTGTTCCAGGAGCACCTGTCCAACTGGCAAATATCGCAAAACTTCCCGTACTCCTGAGCCTGGGTGGACTGCTTATTACCGCTGTTCTTCTGATACAGCGGGTGACCGGTGCTATTCTTGCCGGCATGGCCACCACAACGGCAGCTTTTCTTCTTACCGGTCTTGTCCCCCTGCCTGCAACAGTATTCAGTATGCCCCCATCTATTGCACCTATCTTTATGAAAATCAATGTGCAGGGAGCATTGACCTGGGGATTCGCAGGCGTCATAACCAGCGTGCTCGTGATGGATTTTGTTGATACCATGGGTACCCTTTTTGGATTGTCGTCAAGGGCCAACCTGCTCGATGAAGAGGATAACCTACCTGAAATTGAAAAGCCGATGCTGGTTGATGCGCTTTCAACCATTGCCGCATCAATTTTCGGAACCACAACTGCAGGCGTCTACATTGAATCCGCAGCCGGTATAGAACAGGGAGGAAAAACGGGGTTTACAGCAATTGTCGTTGCGGCACTTTTTGCTTTTGCCCTGTTTTTTTCTCCAATCCTTACCATTGTTCCGCCTTATGCCTACGGCCCGGCACTGGTGGTTGTCGGGATGTTCATGATGCAGTCGGTCACCAAATTTAATTTTACTGACTACAGTGAACTTTTGCCAGCGTTTCTTACGATTGTTCTCATGATATTCACCTTCAATATCGGCGTCGGAATCACCGCAGGATTTATTGCTTATGTTATCCTGAAAATCTTTACCGGAAAAGCCAGAGAGGTTCGTGCAGGCATGTGGATACTCGCCTTATTCTCTTTTACCTTCTATCTTTTCTACCCCTATCACTAAAACTCAAAAAGGATGCTGACCGCAAAACTGCGAATTGCCCAGATAGACTGTACACTTGCTAATTTTGATGAAAATCTTGCTCAGCACTGCACCCATATCGAGCAGGCTATACGGGAAGGTGCTGATGCCATAGCGTTCCCAGAACTCTCTTTGACAGGTTACAATGTTCAGGATGCTGCACAGGATATCGCCATGCATATCGAAGACTCACGACTTGATCCACTTCGTGAGCTCAGCCGGAAAATCTGCATTATCTGCGGGGGTATAGAATTAAGCGATGATTACGGCGTCTATAATGCCGCTTTTATGTTTGAAGAGGGAGCCGGTCGCAGTGTCCATAGAAAAATTTATCTGCCTACTTACGGAATGTTTGAAGAGTTGCGCTATTTTTCAGCCGGTCAGCAGATCAAAGCAATAGATTCCAAAAAACTTGGTCGAATCGGCGTAGCAATCTGCGAGGATTTCTGGCATGTATCTCTCCCTTATCTGCTTGCTCATCAGGGAGCAAAACTGCTCTTCGTGCTCATGTCAAGCCCTCTGCGCATGTCACCCGGAAGCGGTAATCCACCTATAGTAACCCAGTGGCAGACCATTGCTACCACTTATGCTTTTTTATTCAGCACCTATGTCGCCTGTGTGAATCGTGTGGGTAATGAAGACAGCTTCACCTATTGGGGGAACTCATCACTTACCGGGCCTGACGGCCTCCTTCTTTGCGCTGCACCCCTGTTTCAACCGCAAACAATAGATGCAGTCCTTGATTTTGCCGAGGTCAAACGCGCCCGACTGAACTCCTCCCATTTTCTTGATGAAGATCTACGACTCATCGGAGCAGAACTGAACGACATCATTGCTCAGGGGCGGCGATTATAAACATCCTGACTGTCTACTGTTCCATCGAAAACCCGGGAGGTGTCAGGCTCCTACGGTAGGCTTCTGGCAGAAGCTTCATGGCAGCCAAGGCCTCATCCTCCCGGTCGAACAACCCGAAAACGGCTGAACCGCTCCCGGAAAGAGAAGCGAAAAGACTGCCGGCACCAAGAAGGGTGGACTTGACAAGCTGCACTGCAGGGAAATGATCAAAAACAGCTGGTTCAAAATCATTTTCAAAAACCGGTAAAACCTCTTTTTTCCCGGAAAGGGATAACTCTGTTACACATTTTTTCAGATCAGGAAGCTCACGATCAAAACGCGGGTAAAAATTTTTATACGCCCAGACCGTTGAAATGTGTTCTTCAGGAAAAACTGTCACTATATAATAAGGAAGAGTAAAACCAAGATCATCAAGATCGTCACCAATACCTCTGGCATAGGCAAGTCCTTTTATTTCAAGAAAATATGGCACATCTGCGCCAAGAGCGACAGCGAGAAGATGCAGATCGGCTGAAGAGGCATTAACCTGCCAGAGATCATTGAGAACCCTGAGCACCGTTGCAGCATCACTACTGCCACCTCCAAGCCCTGCACCAAAAGGCACCTGTTTATGAAGCTTCATAGTCACCCCTTGGTTGCACCCGGATAACTTCTGCAGGGATTTGGCCGCCCTGATGCAGAGATTGTTGTCGTCAACCGGAAGTTGTGCATTTGAACAGCTCATCGAAATATCTCCAGCGTCTGAAAATTCAATGACATCATACCAGTTGATGGGGGCAAAAACTGTCTCAAGCGTATGGTACCCATCTTCCCGTTTACCGGTTATAAGAAGGCCGAGATTGATCTTCGCAAAGGATTTAACTGACAAAGGAAGCATAGAATGCAATTAATTTTATAAAGAAATATTTGGCATATTGACAGATGGAAAATCACGGAATCGCAGAAAATAAAAATAAACCGCAACCCAATGTTTTCTGTCAAGGCGATCCACATTATTGGCAAAAAAACTCTACCGCTCAGCGTTGCGCTTTCTATCGCACTCTTCCACCCGACAGTGCTGCATGCAGGCGATGAACACTCCTATGCTCAGGAGATTGAACGGGATGTCGCTGAAGATAAGGTTTATTTGTTAGAAAATATTCGGCAAAAAGTCACCATTCCCTCTGAAAAAACAGTTCTGGAAGCACTTCTCTGTGAAGACGGCCCGCAGGCAATTATACTTTTCCAAAAACAGTTGAGAGAATATCCTGATCCAGCGATTGATAAGCTCAGCACCTCACGAATAGCAGCCTATAACGTCGCATTGGATAACTCTGCATCCTTGCCGAAGCAATCCATTCGGCGATCTTCGGCTAAACAGCAACTCTCAGTTGTCAAGGCGGACACAACAAAACATTTATCCAAGACCAGCTCAAATACAGAGCGTTTTTCAGTCGTCAAGGAGGATACAACAAAGCATTCTGCCAAGCAAAGTACAAACATCGCGCTACCGTCTGATGTACAGAACGATGAGAAAATTGTTGCCGGCCCAACAACCTCTACTCTGCAGTTTGGTTGTTTCGAAAGCCGAAAGAATGCGGAAACACTTGCTAAAGAAATTGCTCAGCATGCCCCGGTAGAAATTGTCCAGAAAGGTCAGATGTATAAAGTACAACTGAAAACTCACTATCCTTCAAATGAGGAGGCCACAACTGCAGCAAAAAAACTGCCGGTCAAGTCAATTGTTGTTCCATCCATATAACTGCAGCATGTATTGAATTCAAGGCAGAAAAATCTGATGAAACGAGAGATTAACCTTATCGGACAATCTGTCCTGATATCCCAGCTTAAACAACTGGCTCTCCAGGTTGCAGAAACCGATATAACCGTACTGATCATCGGAGAAACAGGATCTGGAAAGGAGGTGCTGGCACGTTTTATCCATACCAACAGCCTGCGTGCCGATAAAAGCTTCATTCCCGTCAATTGTGGTGCAATTCCTGCCGGTATTCTTGAATCAGAACTTTTCGGCCATGAAAAAGGAGCATTCACCGGAGCGGTGCAAAGCAGAAAAGGGTACTTTGAAAGTGCCGACAGAGGTACTATTTTTCTTGATGAAATCGGCGAAATGCCTCTGGAAACGCAGGTAAAATTTCTCAGAGTTATTGAAACAGGTGAGTTCCAAAGGGTAGGATCATCGGAGACTATCTATTCTGACGCACGTATCATTGCTGCAACCAACAAGAACATGTATCAGGCTGTAGCTGAAAAAAATTTCAGAGAAGACCTTTTTTACCGCCTTCGCAGTGTTGAACTGCAGATTCCTCCACTCAGGGAAAGGGGAAAAGACATTCTTCTGCTGGCCGAAACTTTTGTTCATGAGTTTGAACACAAGCATAAAATCGTCTTTGAAGGCTTCAGCCCTGATGCTGCAGAGATGCTGATGCGCTATCCCTGGCCGGGAAATGTCAGAGAAATCAGAAATCTTATAGAATCTCTCCTTGTACTGGAAAAAGGGAAATATATCACCCAGGAAATTCTTGAGAAACATCTGGTTCAACGAAACCGCTACAAAAGCCTTGTTCATGATCCCTCCAAATCAGAAAAGAACGAACTCCAGATTATCTACAGCAGTATTATTCAGCTTCGACAGGAAATAAGTGATATCCGTCAGCTTCTGCAGCATCTCGTTCAAACAAGACCTCATATCCCCCTACTTCTGCCCGATGGGTCAGCAACTCATCCACCGGTCAACACCAGCGTGAATACTGTATCAGAAGAAGGCAACAAACAAAACAAAGCCGAAGCTTTACACTCGCTTGAAGAGATAGAAAAAAAATCCATTGCTGATGCACTTGAAATATGTCTTGGTAACAAACGGAAAACTGCCAAGGCACTTGGTATTACTGAGCGAACACTTTACAGAAAAATTAAAGCTTACGGACTTTAAAAAAGTAGTGAGTATAAAAAACCATGCTGAGTACTTTGCTTGAACTCATGATGAGATGTTTTTTTTGAAAAACGCGATCAGCAGTAATCCTGCCGAGATTGCTGCTGCGGTTTTCGGAAGAAGATCTGGATTGCTGGTATAGAAGGTCATGCCACTCTCAAGGGGCAGTTCAGCAGTTAATGTTTGCTCCCTCCACCATGGTATTTCGGCTGTTATAGAACCATACTTATTGATGATAACTGTAAGTCCAGTATTTGCACACCGTGCCATTGCCCGGCGGTTCTCTATACATCGCATCCTGCCGATGGCTAAATGCTGATAAGGGCCATAAGAGGTTGCATACCACCCATCGTTTGTCACAAGCGTTAGAACCTGTGCTCCTTTATGGACAAACTCGGTAACAAGAGTGGGAAAAATGGATTCATAGCAGATAATGTTGGCGATGTTCACCTTCCCATATCTTGAAGAATGAAGCTGCATGATGGTAGTATCTCGACCTTTTCCCCATCCATTGATCCCAACAAGAGAAAATGTTAAATGACCGAGCCATGGTATATACTCAACATAGGGTACCCGCTCTGCAAATGGAACAAGGCGCATCTTTCGATATATCTGAGGGACACCATTGCCGTGTTCAAGGAGCATTGAGGCATTATAGGTCTCAAAAACACGATTCATCAAAGGATCGTTATTCCCGGGATGTTCAGGATTCGGCTGACCCCCGGCAGGATAGTAGATGATATCGGAAAAGCCGGTCAACAGTGCAGTATTCCAGCCTCGTAGGGATATCCGAAGGGATTGCAGATCATCGGCATAGGGTCTGTCGAGTATATAGAAGGGAATAGCTGTTTCCGGCCATATCACCAGATCAGGCCTATTTTCACGGACAGCTCTGTTGGTCATACGGTAATACCGCTCCATCATATCTGCACTGTTATTCCTTACCCATTTTTCATGGGGATCTATATTCGGCTGAATAAGAGTAACACGGAGCAACTTTTTCTCTCCAGTCAACGGAGCCTGCCGATGAAATACCGCTGAAGCATAGAGCAGAGGAGCCAGAATCATAAGCGCCATGATGGCGACAGAACGAAAAACATCCTTACGGCTGCCGATCACTGCCAGGACAATCAGCACATTAAACCAGAGCAGCCAGAAACTTACACCCCAGACACCCGTAAAATCGACATACTGAATCATGAGATTCAGGTTAGACTGGGAATTTCCAAGAGTAAGCCATCCGAGAGAGAGATCCTGCTGCATGTAGGCCCATTCCCACGCAACCCACAAAAAAGGAAGAGAAAAAAGTGCAAAATGGAACCCTGCCATTTTTTTTATCAGATAAAAAACAAAGAGTGGCACCGTCAGAAACAAAGCTTGAGCTACAATGGTGAGAACTCCTCCCGGCAATGTCGCAAGAGTGACCCACCAGAGGCTGATCAAACAAAAGAGCAGCATGGTTATATAGAGCCGTCGAAACAGTTCCCCAGCTCTCTCTACGGTACGAAGGGATAGAAGAAGCGGTACAAACGCAAACCATGCCAGTAGTTCAAGACGGATAAACGGATAGGAAGGAAACGACACACCGAGAAGAACTCCACTCAAAACGGATGCTGAGTAACGGGAGTGACCAAGCTGAGTTATTGTCCGAGAAAATGAGGTCATCTGATGATCAAAAAATTTAACATCTGGAAAAAAAGAAATAAAAAACATCCCCCAAAACCGGAAACTACTGAAAGTATAAGTTTCCTTAGGGAAAGAGATAATCGTATTCAAACATATTTTACTTTAATTATTGATTTTTATTCTTTAAATTTATTCTAATCTGTTATTTAACAGGAATAATCTCCAAGTACTTTCCTGAAAATTTCCAATTTCAACGCCATCAGAAAAAGGAGAACTCATTATGGCTCTTTTCGGCACTAAAGACGCAACCACAGCACACTCGGATTACGAAATCATTCTCGAGGGTGGTTCCAGCTCATGGGGCAAAGTAAAATGCCGGGCCAAGGTTAACGTGCCCCCGGCACTACCCTTGCTTCCAGCTGACTGTAACATCAAAATCAATGTGAAACCTCTCGATCCGGCAAAAGGCTTCGTAAGGTTTTCGGCTGTTATTGAATCAATTGTTGACAGCACAAAAAACAAGCTGGTTGTCGAGGCTGACATTGCCAATGAAACAAAAGAAAGAAGAATCTGTGTCGGTGAAGGTTCTGTTACCGTAGGCGATTTCTCCCACAGTTTTTCCTTTGAAGGCTCCGTTGTCAACCTTTTCTACTACCGCTCTGACGCAGTCCGCAGAAATGTCCCGAACCCGATCTACATGCAAGGACGTCAGTTCCACGACATTATCATGAAAGTGCCTCTTGACAATCCTGATGTTATCGACACTTGGGAAGGCACACTGAAGGCCCTCCAGACAACTGGTTCATTCAACGACTGGATTCGCGAGTTCTGGTTTATCGGACCAGCCTTTACAGCACTGAACGAAGGCGGTCAGAGAATTTCAAAAATTGAAGTAAACAGCATTGGTACTCAGAGCGGCGAAAAAGGACCTGTTGGTGTTACAAGATGGCGTTTCTCACATGGTGGATCAGGTATTGTTGACTCTATTGCTCGCTGGGCAGAACTTTTCCCGGCTGACAAACTTACCAGACCTGCATCAGTAGAAGCTGGTTTCCGTTCCGACTCCCAGGGTATCGAAGTGAAAGTAGACGGTGATTTTCCGGGTGTTTCAGTTGATGCCGGCGGCGGTCTGCGCAGAATCCTGAACCATCCTCTTATTCCGCTGGTACACCACGGCATGGTAGGAAAGTTCAACGACTTTACGGTTGATACCCAGCTCAAGATTGTTCTTCCTAAAGGATATAAAGTCCGTTATGCAGCACCTCAGTACCGTTCCCAGAACCTTGAGGAATATCGCTGGAGCGGCGGAGCGTATGCTCGTTGGGTTGAGCATGTCTGTAAAGGCGGTACAGGACAGTTCGAGGTGCTGTACGCTCAATAAGCGACCTCTCCTTTTTACACAGAAAAACCGGCAAAAAGCCGGTTTTTCTGTTGTTCATGCTTTACCCCAACAAGTGAAGAATATCTTCAATCTCCTCTTTTATTTCCTGCAAAAGCACCATTCGTCGTTCATCAACGACAATATGCCGATTCTTTTCCTGGCCGATCTGTTTCTGAAGTTTTAAAATTTCTGTGGTTTTATGATCACCTGCACTCTCTTTAAGAACGCCTTTGACAATTTCACTGGCCTTTCCAAGCTTGTACCCTTTTTCATGCACCAACTCCTTGATATTGAGCACCATGGAAATATCACGATTGGTATACCTCCTGTTCCCTCTTGTATCCCTGGCCGGAGCAAGTTCATTAAAAAAACTCTCCCAGTACCGCAGCAGGTAAGAAGGAATACCGACAATTTTACTGACCTCACCGATCGAGTAATAGTTTTTTGTTGAATCAAATGCCATAAAACAGAGATAAGGGTGATATTTTGTTTTCCCTATTTCTATTATACATTATACCGGCACTTCAAAAAAATATGACGGATGAAAAATTTACGCAGTCTGAAACCTTACCTGCTCAGGTATAAAAAGAATCTCATCGCAGGTTTTGTCTACATAATTCTAACCAACCTTTTCGCTGTCATTGGGCCCACCTATATCGGTCGTGCAATCGATACCATGAACAAGCATTTCGAACTCAAGGTTGTTCTTGGAGATGCAGGCCTTTATTTTCTTTCTGCGCTGCTGAGTGGTTTTTTTCTTTTTCTTGTACGCCAGAATATTATTGTCGCTTCCCGGCATATTGAATTCGACCTGAAAAACGACTATTACAACCATCTTCAAAAACTGCCTCGCAAATTTTACAATACCACCAGTACCGGTGAACTCATTTCAAGGGGCACCAATGACCTTAACGCCATAAGAGAGTTTCTCGGACCCGGCATCATGTACTCACTCAATACCTTTTTCAGGCTTTTTTTCGCACTGATAGCGATGCTGGCTCTTTCTCCTAAACTGACCCTTTTTGCGCTGCTGCCTGCACCGCTCTTAAGTTATTCTGTTTATAAAATCGGCAGCTCCATGCAAAAGCGCTCCAAAAGTATTCAGGAAAGCTATGCCGCAATAACCAATCTGGTACAGGAAAACCTTTCCGGTATCAGAGTCGTCAAAAGCTTTACCCGCGAGCCTTTTGAAATCAAACGATTTGAAACACTCAATAAAGAGTACTTCCGTAAAAACCTTTCTCTCGGGAAACTTCAGGCACTTTTTTTTGCATTTCTTACCTCGCTCACTGCAGTCTCCCTGCTTCCTGTAGTTTGGATCGGCGGACTGAGCGTCATTGAGGGAAAAATGACTGTTGGGGGGATCGCTCAATTTATCGTCTATGTTTCCATGCTGAGCTGGCCGATTATATCCATAGGCTGGGTTACAAGTATTATCCAGAGAGCGGCTTCCGCTCAAGTCAGATTGAATGAAATTTTCGATATTAAACCAGACATGACTGAGAAAGAAACTGGCATTGCCGCTATTGGAAGTTTTCACGGAGCTGTGTCATTTCGCAATGTTCAATTTCACTACCCCGGTCATGAAAATAATCTGATACTCAACAATATAACCCTTGACATAGCTGCCGGATCAAAAGTTGCGATTGTCGGAGCAACTGGTTCGGGTAAAACCACCCTTGTCAATCTGATACCAAGACTCTACGAGCCTGTCAAAGGCTCTGTTCTTTTTGATGGCCAGGATATTAACAGCCTTCCTCTACATACACTGAGGGAACTGATCGGTTTTGTACCCCAGGTTAACTTTCTCTTCTCTGACACCATTGAAAACAACATCAACTGGGGCAGCCGGGACAATGACGCTGATCAGGTCATTGAAGCAAGCAGAATAGCCATGCTTTATGAAGATGTCGAAGACTTTCCCGATGGATTTCAGACCATGCTCGGAGAAAAAGGCATCAACCTTTCCGGCGGTCAGAAACAAAGAGCATGCATTGCAAGAGCAATTGCATGGAAACCTCAACTTCTCGTGCTCGATGACGCACTTTCAGCAGTTGATACCGACACAGAAGCACGTCTTTTTGATGCTCTCCTTCAGAAGCTGCCCGATACCACCATTATCCTGATAAGCCATAGAATTTCAACGGTAAAAAACTGCGACCGCATCATTGTCCTCAAAGATGGCACCATTGCTGAAAGCGGCACACACGAAGAGCTTTTGCAGCAACAGCATATCTATGCGGAACTCTACAACCAGCAGCTTCTGGAAGAAGAGATCCTTTCCATTACCTGAACTTCACTCACTGATCACTTTTACCTTTGCTGCATTGGCAATCGCCTTTTCTTTCAATGCCTCTATATCGCTGCCTAATTGATCGTAAGCCAGCGTCACAGCCATTCTTCTATATGGGCGGGTCGTTGGTTTTCCAAAAATTCGTATGTCGGTACAAGGCTCTGTGACTGCATCTTCCACACCGACATACTGAGGATTACTTCCTGTACTCTCGGCGAGAACAACAGCGCTGGCACCTGCCTGCATTAAGGTTATTTCCGGGATCGGCAGACCTAACACCGCCCGGGCATGAAGCTCAAACTCGGAGAAGTTCTGCGTGCCGGCCAGCGTAACCATGCCGGTATCGTGCGGACGGGGAGAGAGCTCTGAAAAATAAAGGCCATCATCACCCAGAAAAAACTCCACACCCCATAGACCAGAACCTGTCAGAGAACGAGTAACCTTTTCAGCAATATCCTGAGCCTCTTGTAAATGCACGTCACTTATAAGACAGGGCTGCCAGCTCTCCTGATAATCGCCCCGCTCCTGACGATGGCCGATTGGTGGGCAGAAGAGTGTTGTGCCGTTTTTTTGTGTCACGGTAAGCAGCGTGATTTCTGTCTGAAATTTCACGAAGGATTCCACAATCACTTCAGCAATATCGCCTCGTTTACCACTTTGGGAATAGTTCCAGGCTTTTTCAATATCCGCTTCTGTTTTGACGGTTGACTGACCCTTGCCCGATGAGCTCATCAGTGGTTTTACCACACAGGGAATACCAACTTCCCTGACCGCCTTCTGCAACTCTTCGAGGGAAGCGGCGTAACGATACATGGCCGTCCGAAGACCAAGCTCAATTGAAGCCAGATCACGAATGGCTTTACGGTTCATAGTAAAGTTGGCAGCACGAGCCGATGGAACTACCTGTATGCCTCGCTTTTCATAGTCGTAAAATCGCTCGGTGCGAATGGCTTCGATTTCAGGCACTATAATATCAGGACTATGTTTGGCCACAATGACGTCGAGAGCAGAGCCATCAAGCATGTCGATCACTTCACGCTCATCGGCAACCTGCTGCGCCGGTGCATTATTGTAGCTGTCAACAGCTATCACGTAATGACCAAGACGTTTAACCGCAATAACAAATTCCTTACCCAGTTCCCCGCTGCCAAGCAGCATGATTTTTTTTGACATTGTGATTTATTGTTACATCTGAATAAGACGGTGCAGAAGAATATCCTCGACATTGCGGCGACCGTCGAGAACTGCTGTTATATAAACGTTGCTTTCGGCAATCCGGTACACCAACCTCCATGGAGGGATAATCAGCTCCCGATAGATAAAAATACCTCTTGCATGAAGTTCGGGAATAACCCGCCCTCGATCGGGAGAGATATACAATGCTGCTGCTTTATTCTTGATTTTTTCAAGAACATGAAAAGCATTAAGCGGATTATCGTTTGCAATAAAGGTAATAATCGCAGTGAGATCTTTTTCAGCAACTTCAGTCCCCCAAACAGCATAGTCTGCGCTCATGACTTCTCGGCTCTCAACAGGCGTTCAAGATCACTGAATACCTCTTCCTGGGGACGAATGTTCCCTTTACGGATATCCTCTTCACCCTGAGCAAGCAGTTTCAGCAATCCAAGTGCATTGCGCATCTCCTCATAGCTTTTCGGATCTTGAAGAACAGCTCTCGGCTCACCGTTCTGGGTAATGATAACCGGACGACGCGTATCATTGATCTGATCAAGAAGATCAGCCGTTTTTGCCTTGAGATAGGTGACCGGTTTGATGTCGGTAGTGATATTCATGTCTCTCCTTATTCGTTTTCTCTTCTAACCTAATATAGTACGATATTCGGTTAGATAAGAACAACAACATTCCATGTTGACCCTCTATTTTTCCAATAAAGTATTCAGCTTATGCAACACTTCAGCAACTGTTGCTGTCGGTAAACTGCAAATCAAATCAGCCTGCCTGATCTTCCAGTCAAGACTTTTTACCTGATCAGATAATACCGCTCCTTTGATCTTCAAGCCTTCAGGGAGTAACACTTCAAACGGATACCCTTTAATGCGCGTGGTAACTGGGCAAAGAAGCGCCAAACCAACTCTGGAGTTGTACGAAGCAGGAGAGAGTACCAATGCAGGGCGACGTCCCGCCTGTTCATGCCCTGCTTGTGGATTAAAGGCAAGCCATACTATATCACCGCGGTCTGGAATATAAGCCATAACATCACCAGTTTTCCTTTCCGACAGCTTCACCTGTATCACATTCATCATGCAGATTATCTTCAGTGATGCCACTAAGCAGGTGAGCAAGATCTGGTTTGATAGTGACCATTGGGCGGATAACGAGTTGTCCCTCAACGAAAGAGATATCTACTTCCGAATCTTTTTCCAGTTTAGCCTCAAGTGCATAGCTCATCGGTATTCTCAAGGCAAGGCTGTTGCCCCATTTCTGAACCTTTGTAAGCATACATATCTCCATTTGTGTTTATACAATGTAGATACTTGTTTCTGTTGGACAAAGCAAGGAAATTGTTGGTTACGCTGCGAAAAAGTATGTCACCCCATCTCCCGCAATTGCCTCATCAGATCTTTCCGGGACATCCCATACATGTGGACGTAAAGCAGATTGAACATAAGCACGGCTGAGCGCAGCCGGGGTGCACGTCTGGCCCGTTTCAAGGCGTTTTGAAAGGTAAAGACCCGCTTGGTCAAGGCTGTGTAACTGGGAATAAACTCCTGAAGGGGAATGCGCTGAGGTTTGTAAAGCATCTCCTGACCCCAGGAAAACTTGAATGCGTCGTGGTCATTCGGGGAGTGGAGCAGACGCCCCTCCTCGGCAAGTCGGTTGAAAACGCC
This sequence comes from uncultured Chlorobiaceae bacterium, assembly GCA_903869365.1. Lineage (GTDB taxonomy): Bacteria > Bacteroidota > Chlorobiia > Chlorobiales > Chlorobiaceae > Chlorobium. The sequence continues at coordinate 23,614 of CAIPYV010000105.1, read as the reverse complement.
GGTACCGGGAATGGGGCGCAGGAGGTTGATGCCGGGCACGTCGATACCGGTCTGTTCGATGAAAGCTTCAAGCTTGGCAGGCAGTTCAAGGGTATCTTCGTCGAGGCCGTAAATGAAACTGCCGTAGACACAGATACCAGCTTTCCGAATGTTTTTTATGCACTCCACCTGGCGATTGGAGGGGTTGTGAAACTTCTTGTGGGCGTGGTTGCTGCCGTCATCAAGGCTTTCGATACCGACCAAAAGCGCGCCACAACCTGAACGAGAGAAAGCATCGAGCAGACGGGGCTGTTCACCAAGGGCGGTGGTGGCCTGGCCTACCCAACTGATCTTGAACGACTCGAGTTCGCGAAAGAGTTGTTCTGCGTACTGTTCGTCGGCATTGATGGTGTCGTCGAGAAAGAAGAAGATTCTTTTGTCCTCTTTAAGAAAGGTTTCGACCTCCCTCAGGACAGCTGGAATGGTTCTGTGGCGCAAGCGGTGGCCATTCATGACATGTACGTTGCAAAAGTCACAACTGTAGGGGCAACCCCTTGTAGTCTGCACAACATTAGTGGTAAAGTAGCTCTTGATATCGAGCGCACTTTTGCCGACAGTGCGTTCAACCGAAAGGTCGGGAAAGTTGGCAACCCGGTACTCCGCCTTGAGGGTGCCGCTAAACAAATCCTCCTGCACCTCACGCCAGATGTCGTCGGCCTCACCAATAACAAGAACATCAGCGTGGTCACGGCACTGATCGGGAAAGATGGTAACGTAAGGACCGCCAAGCACCACCTTGATTCCTCGGGAGCGGAGTGCACGAGCAAGATCAAACGCTGGTTTAACGGCACCGGTCTGAACACTGATACCCGCCATGTCCCAGTGCTGCTCGAGGGGAAGCTTTTCAAAGCGCAGATCGCAGATGGTCTGACTCACGCCCGGCACCTTCTGAGAGCTGAGAATCATCAACGAGAGGGGCGGAATGGCAAACTGTGCCCGACGGATGATATTGCTGAGGGCGCTGTCTTTCAGAGAGCTGAGGAGACTCCGCTTGACTGTTGCGCTATCGAGCAGGGATGCTCCATCCACACCGCTGTCGGCCTGGATAAAAATGAGCAGTACTCTCTTCTCCCCTGCGACCACTATCAATAGCCACCCCTGTTTCGTACAAGCTCTTGCAGCTTTTTCAGTTCAAGCAGGGCATCGATTGGAGTCAGCCTGTCGAGGTCAAGAGAATCGACCGCAGTGCGAAGACGGTTGTCGGACTCTTCAAAAAGACTGATCTGCATACTTTTGATTTTTGGTGGACGATTGGGGGGAATTTCAATATCGCGTTTCTCCATCCCTGCAAGAATTTCCTTGGCACGGGAGATGACTTCAGCAGGCATTCCGGCCATTTTAGCCACCTCAATACCGTAACTGTTGTCAGTGGAACCCCTGACAATCTTCCTTAAAAAAATAACCCTGTCGGCAGTTTCAACGACGGTGGCGTTGAAGTTCACAACACCGGGAAGACGGGTTTCAAGTTCGGCAAGCTCGTGATAATGCGTTGCAAATAACGTCCTTGCTTTAATCGAGCGGCATATATACTCGCTCATCGACCAGGCAATCGACATCCCGTCAAACGTACTGGTTCCTCTGCCAATCTCATCAAGCAGCAGGAGGCTTCGGGTTGAAGCGTTGTTGAGAATACTTGCCGCTTCATTCATTTCCACAAGAAAGGTGCTTTCACCGGAGGTTATGTTGTCCGAAGCGCCAACCCGTGTAAAAATCCTATCCACAAGCCCGATTTCAGCCCGTTCGGCCGGAACAAAACTTCCAGCCTGCGCAAGCAGCACAATAAGCCCTATCTGGCGCAAAAACGAACTTTTTCCAGCCATATTCGGGCCTGTTATGATCAGCATTTTCTGCTTTTCATCCATCAAACAGTCATTCGGTACATAGGGCTCATCGGCACTCATCATTCTTTCAAGTACAGGATGACGACCATTGACGATAACAAGCTTTTCGTGTGCCTTGATCTCTGGCTTGCAATATCCGTATTCGACGGCAGAGAGTGCAAACGAGCAGAGCGAATCAATTTCGGCGATCAGAACAGCATTTTCCTGTATGTCAGAAGCGTGCTGAGCTATGATTGCACAAAGATCATGGAAAAGCTGTGCTTCAAGAATCAGGCTTTTCTCTTCGGAATTAAGAATTTTCGCCTCATACTCTTTTAAGGCAGGAATGGTATAGCGCTCGGCATTGACGAGTGTCTGCTTTTTTTCATAATAAGCGGGCACCTTATCGCGATTCGCATGACTTATTTCGATATAGTAGCCGAAAACCTTGTTAAAACTGACCTTAAGTGATGAAATCGATGTGCTCGCCCGTTCCTGCTGCTGAATCTCCATAAGGCGGTCCTTAGCTGTGGAAGCAATAGAGCGAAGCTCATCAAGATCATCATGATAGCCCATGCGGATATAACCTCCGTCACGCATTGATGCACCTGACTCAGGATCAATCGCCTCCTCAATACGCACGGCAAGTTCCTGGAGAGGTTTTAACGAGGCCGCAAGCATTCGAAGCTTCACCGACCCTGTATCACGAAGCTGCTCCTTTAGGCGGGGAATGACAGAAAGAGAAAACCCAAGCTGCCGAACCTCCCTTGGAATGGTGCGGAAAGTTGCGATGCGAGAAAGAGAGCGCTCAAGATCATTGATTCCTGATAGCAGTTCAGAAAGACCTTCCCTCACTGTCCTCAATTCAGCAAGCTCTTCAACTGCATCAAGACGCATCTGGATATCTTCGACTCTTTTCAGCGGCCTCTGCAGCCATCGTCGGATAAGCCTCGCACCCATGGGATTTCTTGTACGATCCATCACTTGGAGAAGGCTGCCGTTCAGTGTGCCATCCTGCATTGAAGAAATAATTTCAAGATTTCTCTTTGTCTGCAGATCGAGCGTCATGTAGTCACTGCTGTGCAATTCACCGATCCGTGTAATATACGCAAGGCTGTTCTGCCGGGTCTCCTCAAGATATTGAAGAATAACACCCGCTGCCACTTTGCCTGCCCGGTTCCCCTCTATACCAAATCCTTTAAGTGAATGGGTCTTGAACTGCCGTAGGAGAACCTCCTGCGTCTGATCTTCACTGAACATCCATGCATCCAGTTCAGAAACAAGAGTCTCCCGAGAAAGTACTTTTTTCAACAGTTCCGATCGCTCTCTGTCAGCTGTGGAAACCAGAACTTCCGATGGGTGAAGCGAAAGGATGAATTCAGGGAGCTCATGGGGCTGGAACGAAGCAATTCGGAATTCAGCTGTTGTTACATCAATAAAGGCAATGCCGGCAAAAAGCCTCCTTCCCTCTTTGAGATATGCAACAGCACACAGATAATTGTTGTGCCGATCATCAAGAATCTTGTCGCTGTAGGTAATGCCCGGGGTAACAATATCAGTAATTTCACGGCGGACAATCCCCTTGGCTGAGGCTGGATCTTCAACCTGGTCGCAAATCGCAACCTTGAACCCTTTTTTGACAAGTTTAGCAATGTATCCTTCACTTGCATGATGAGGAAACCCTGCCATCGGGATTTCAGCAGATCGTTTCGTCAAAACGATATTCAAAGCTGCTGATACCTGACATGCATCGTCAAAAAAAGTTTCGTAAAAATCCCCAACTCTAAAGAGCAGCAAAAAATCAGGGTAGCGTTCTTTTACCTCCAGATACTGGCGCATCATTGGAGAATGCTCTTTCTGCGCAACACCCTGTTCTCGACTCATTGTGTAATAATAAGTGATTAAACCCGTTAAAGAGTGGGAACACCACTCGCTTCAAGAAAAAGAAGCTACTGCAGCGCAACTTAACAAACAATAGCCGGAATTGCGCTCTTACGCTTGATATGAGGTTTAGAAAAAGGTATGTTTAGCAAAAAGTTTACAGGATAATGCTTTGATTTTTGAACCTATGGCTTTTCATACAATACTGCGGTCTCTCCATATCATATTTTTTGCTTCCTGGTTTGGCACTATTCTGGCATCGCTCTTCCTCCTTAAATCCCTTGAGAGCAAACTTACCGGCAATGACGAAAACACTCCTGAGTTTGCTGCGCTGCTGCAACGGTTTCTAAAACTGGAAACAAAGGTTGCCGACGTTGCCGTCATCGGGGTCATCATCACCGGCATCATACTTACCGTTTTTTACCATGGTTGGACAATATGGGTTGTAGTAAAATCGCTTCTTATCATCCTCCAGATTGCCCTGACCATCAGTTATATCATACGTTCAGTCCGCACACTTACCTATCCATGTACGAAGTCAGAATATGGAAGCTGGTACCGTCTCTTTGGAATTTCTTTCACCATGTTTGCACTTGTACTCATTGTCACTTTTTTTCTTCTCTGAAGTCAGTCGTGCTATATGTGTTCGGTAATTTGATTTTCAGGGAATTAATACTATATTTGAGACCTTTATCACTAAAATATTTGTACACGATGCAGGCGCTGATCAAGATTTCCGATAAACAATTTCTGGTAAAACAGGGGGACACGCTTTTCGTCCCTAAACAAAAAGCTGCAATTGGTGATACCATGGAGATCAAGACCATGGCTGCAATTGACGGAGCAAATACCGATCTGAACCCTACCGGCAGCATTCAGGCAAAAGTTCTTGGTCATGTCAAAGATGACAAGGTCATCGTTTTCAAGAAAAAACGCAGAAAACGCTACCAGTCAAGAAACGGCCACCGTCAGCAGATGACTCAGATCGAAATTATTTCGCTTTAACAAAGTTCAGGATCTCTAACGTTAATTTTTTCTCATGGCTCATAAAAAGGGTGGCGGGTCGACTAAAAACGGTCGCGACAGTAATCCGAAATATCTCGGAGTTAAGGCTGCAGGAGGATCAACTGTAGCTGCAGGAACAATAATTGTCCGCCAGAGAGGCACGGTTATCAAACCGGGCGACAATGCTGGCTTAGGACGTGATCACACCATTTTTGCACTGATTGACGGTGTCGTTACCTTCCGCAACGGACGCAATAATAAAAAACAGGTCAACATACTCCCTTGCTAATCATAGCTACAATGAAATAAACCTGTACAAAATAAAAGCTGCCTTTTTTCAGGCGGCTTTTTTTATTATAAGCTCATTACTGTCACAAGAACATCTGAACACATTTAAAACATTTATCTCTTATGAAAATTACCGTTATCGGAGCTGGAAATGTAGGAGCTACCGCAGCTCTTCGCATTGCTGAAAAACAGCTCGCAAAAGAAGTTGTTCTGATTGACATCGTCGAAGGTGTCCCGCAAGGCAAGGCTCTCGACATGTATGAGTCAGGACCTGTCGGTCTATTCGATACCCACATTACGGGTTCCAATGACTATAAAGACTCTGCGGATTCTGATATTGTTCTGATTACTGCAGGACTTGCCAGAAAGCCAGGTATGTCACGAGAGGATCTCCTGATGAAAAATGCCTCAATTATCAAGGAGGTCACAGCCCAGGTCATGAAATACTCACAGAATCCGATTATTGTGATGGTTTCAAATCCCCTGGATGTGATGACCTATGTTGCCCAGGCAACCAGCGGGCTTCCGAAAGAGAGGGTTATCGGTATGGCTGGTGTGCTTGACACTGCACGTTTTAAAAGTTTTATTGCAGAGGCATTGGATGTCTCCATGCAGGATATCAGTGCATTGGTACTCGGCGGACACGGTGATTCAATGGTACCGGTTGTGAAGTATACCAACGTCGCAGGTATTCCGTTAACTGAACTGTTACCTCAGGAGAAAATCGATGCACTTGTAGAACGGACAAGAAACGGAGGCATAGAAATTGTCAACCACTTGAAAACCGGCTCAGCATTCTATGCTCCTGCTGCTTCTGCTGTAGATATGATTGAGGCTATCGTCAAGGACCGCAAGCGTATTATCCCATGCACAACCCTCCTTGAGGGCCAGTACGGTATCAAAAACGTTTTTTGTGGAGTTCCCGTTAAACTCGGCAAAAACGGTGTTGAGCAGATCCTTGAAATTGACCTCTCTCCGTCTGAACTTGAGGCGCTGCAAAAATCCGCCGCTCTCGTTGAGGAAAACTGCATAAGCCTTGCAACATTGCTCGGATAGAATCAGAGAGTTTAGAAAGAATTTTATGGAATGAAAAAAAGCGGCTGTAAAGCCGCTTTTTTCATGATCAGATGTCCCCCATTACATCTGATCAATCTCACTGGCGTGAGAAGTTTCAACAATATATTTACAACTCCCGTGCCAAAACAAGATACAACTCAATAAGAATACCAAATAATGATTTATTTTAAAATAAGTTAGCCTCAAAGAAAATATACTGCTCTTTAATTCCTTTACAGATATGATCAGCGATTTGAAACACGTCGTCTCAAATTATAGAACACACATCATACTAATATGGTACATTTGTTCATCATGAAGAGATAACCATACTGCACTAACGTTATCTCATGAACCCTACAATTCAGGCTCTTCATGAGTAATACAGTGAATTGCCCCAAGCCCCCAGACAAGGTCGGAACAATCGATACCGATAACGTTTCTTTCAGGAAAACATTGCTGAAGTATCTCAATGGCCGCAAGATCTTGAGAACATCTGTAGGTTGGAACAAGGACTACAGTGTTGGCGATATAGAAATTCGCATAACTTGCGGGCAGACGATCTCCGTTGAAATAAACTGGAGAAGGCATGGGAAGTTTCAACACTGTTAACGGGTTGCCATGAAGATCAGTATAACACTGAAGCCTCTTGTAATTCTCCTGCAATGCATCATAATTCCCATCTGTAAGATCTTCCTCAACAGCAATAACAATAGTTGTTTCATTGACAAAACGAGCCATATCGTCCACATGGCCGTCAGTATCATCGCCGAGAATACCATCGCCTAACCAGAGAACTTTTTCAATACCAAGATACTTTGCGAGTTGTTGTTCTATCTCCTCTCGACTCAGTAATGGATTACGATTAGGATTCAGCAGACAAGCCTCACTTGTCAGCAGAAGGCCCTTTCCATTAACATCTATAGAGCCACCCTCAAGAACCATACGTGGTGAAACCAGAGGCAACTGCCGCAACGATGCAATCCTTTCAGGCACAGCATTATCATCAGCATAAGAGGTATACTTTTCTCCCCAGGCATTATACACCCAGTTGACAATAATTTTCTCAACCTTGCCATCTGTCCTACGGAAAACAAAGTTCGGCCCATGATCTCTGCACCATGCATCATTCGTTGGAATCTGGTGACAAAAAATACGTTCCATCTGAATCTGCTGATGGCGCGAATTGCGCAGCAATGCATAAACCTCCCGCTCCATTACCTCATCAAGAACATTGATATGAACCTCCTCAGAAGAGCTCAGCCAGGATATAATTTCCACAAACACTGCTGGAATCGGATCAAATTTGCCTGGCCAAGTTTCAAGCCTGTGAGGCCAGGAAAGCCAGGTTGCCTTATGCAATGTCCATTCAGGTGGCATGAAATAACTACACTCTGTCATAAAAATTCAATCAGTTCAGGGTTTTGCTTGATATCCGGCAGAGAGTTCTCTAATGCGCATAATTCGTTGGATCACAGGGGGATGGGAATAGTTGAGAAAAACATACAACGGATGCGGTGTCAAGTTTGAGAGGTTATTGCGTGACAACTTTTTCAATGCATCGCCAAGAGCATCTCCTTGATCACATGTCGAAACGGCATAATAATCCGCCTCATATTCATGCTTTCTTGAAAGTGCCTGTATAACAATAGAAAGTATCCACTCAACAGGAGTGTACAGCAGCGAAAAAAAGATCAAGCTCCCATACACGGAGAGATCCTTCATAAAAAAGGCATCGAATAACTGCCGGTTATTCATGAAAAGAGAGAGCAGAAAAAAAAGCACACCAAGATTGGTGAGACTTAAAATCATATTGACGATAATGTGCTTTTTTTTGAAATGGCCTATTTCATGGGCAAGAACAGCAACCAGTTCATCCACAGGATGACTGGTAATAAGCGTATCAAACATGGCAATTCTCTTGCGTTTTCCAAAACCGGTAAAAAAAGCATTTGCTTTTGCTGAACGCTTGGATCCATCAAGAACATAGATACCAGTAAGAGGAAATTTTACTTTGGCGGCATAGTGCATGATGGCACTTTTCAGTTCGCCCTCTTCAAGAGGCACAAATTTGTTAAATAGCGGCATAATCCAAGTCGGAGCTACATACTGAAGCAAGAGAGAAACTGCTGTAATACCAGCCCAAGCCCATAGCCAAGCCATCGGCCCTGTCTCTTCAAAAAACCAGAGAACCACTCCAAGCAAAGGGGTTCCAATAAGAAAAGCAAGTACAAGCTTTTTGAGGATATCCGCAGCAAAAACCTTTGGCGTGGTTTTGTTAAAACCGAATTTCTCTTCGATGACAAACGTTTTGTATATGCTGAAGGGAAAAGCAATCAACGATTGCATCAGCAGCAAAAGAGAGATATAAAGCACCCCTGCAGCAATCGGATGAAACCCGTACCCCCTTAAAAATTGGTCAAGCAGATTAAATCCACCCATAAACCAGAACAGAAGAAGCACAGAGAGATCAACAGCCGCACTGAACAGGGAAAAAATGGTTGAAATTCGTAGATAGTCCCTTGATTTTCTGTAAGCTTCCGCATCAAACACTTCTGCAAACTCATCAGGAAGTTCGACTTCAGAGGCCTTGAGATTCAGAAGTTCTGAAACCAGTTGAACAAGGAAAGTAATAAGCAGCGTACATAAAACTACAGCACCAAAAATGTTCATAACTTCAAAGAATATTTATAAAAAAAGAGCGGCCAACAGTCCGGGTCGCTCGTCACGCTTCATTCGTCAAGAAAACGCTTCTGTAATTCCCCATAGGTTTCGATCCGCCGATCTCGCAAAAAAGGCCAATGGGATCGATAATACCCTATGCGACTTCTGTCGCATTCAACACAAAGCAGTGCTTCGTCGTGATGCGAGGCTTCAGCCATGATTTGACCAAAAGGATCGCAGACAAAACTGTTGCCCCAAAATTCCAGATCGTCTTCGATTCCAACCCTGTTAGCCGCTGCAACAAACACTCCATTAGCTAGAGCATGGCTCATTTGTATGGTTTTCCATGCCTCCTGCTGGGTACGACGCACTTCAGTGGAAAGTTCTTCCGTTGCCCACCCAATTGCTGTTGGATAAAAGAGAATTTCTGCCCCCTTGAGGGCTGTCAGCCTTGCAGCTTCAGGGTACCACTGATCCCAGCAAATCAAAACGCCAATTGTGGCATAGCGAGTCTTAAAAACTTTATAGCCAAGATCGCCGGGTGTGAAATAAAACTTTTCGTAAAATCCCGGATCATCGGGAATATGCATTTTACGATACTTACCAAGATAGGTGCCATCAGCATCAATAACCACTGAGGTATTATGGAACAAGCCCCTTGCTCTTGCTTCAAAAAATGAGGCGACAAGCACCACTTCAAGCTCTTGCGCAAGCTCCTGCAGTACCAGTGTTGTGGGGCCTGGTATCGGCTCAGCATAAGTAAACGCCTCATAATCCTCTGTCTGACAAAAATAACGAGTAGTAAACAGCTCCTGCAGGCAGATAATCCGGGCACCCTGAGTTGCCGCTTCCCGTATTTTTCCACAGGCTTTAAACAAATTTTCAGCAGGATCACGTTGAGCTGAGGTTTGAACGAGCGCTATGGTCACCGTTTCGGAACGCATAAAAAAAGACAATTATTGAATAACAAGACCGGCAGACAAAAGAAGCCCGTGAAGCGTCATCAGCTTTCCTGTTCCGGCCAGAACATTGTTAAGCTCCTTTCCCTCGCTTGCATAGAGTACCTTGATCATCCTGAACGCCAGCGGCAGCGTTAGAAGAGAGAGCAGACACCAAGGTGAGTAACCGTCCTGCCAGAGAATAGCTGGAACAACATAAGCAACAATCGTCAATGCGATATAGAGTCTTCGCGCCCACTCACCACCAATACGGGAAGGCAAAGTCATTTTTCCAACCTTTCGGTCAGTTGCAATGTCGCGTATATTGTTGACAAGAAGAATATTGACTGAAAAAGAGCCTGGCGCCACAGCTGCGATAAGAACAGGAAAGGTGAGGTTGAAAGCCTGCACATAGTAAGTGCCTCCCACGGCAACAAGCCCGAAAAAAATAAAAACAAAAAGATCGCCAAGGCCGGAATAGGCGATCGGGTAAGGGCCTCCGGTATACGCCCAGGCAAACAAAAGAGAGAGCATCCCTATAACAAAAATTGGCCACCCTGCGGTGTAAACAAGATAAAGACCAAGCAGAAAAACCCCGGCAAGCAGGGTTACCGATACCTTTATCATCGTTTTTTCACTGATAATGCCAGCAGCTACCGTTCTTGTCGGGCCAAGCCGTTCAGCAGTATCAGCTCCTTTTCGAAAATCATAAATCTCGTTAATGAAATTGGTTGCCACCTGAATACCAAGCGCACAAATAAGGGCAACAAGTGCCGGCATCAAGCGAAATCTACCAGTGGCCGCAGCAAGAGCAGACCCCAGAACAACAGGCACTGCACCCGCAGGCAATGTTTTTGGACGGATTGCAAGCGTCCATGCCTGCAGTGTTGTCGGTAGTGGGAGAGTGGGTTCAACTGTTTTTAGATGCATTCTTTTTTTCCTTTGCCTTTTTAAGGCTGCTGAACGTATGCTTGATCTTTTCGCCAGGCTTTATATAGGTTAAACTATGACGTACAGCCATTGCCGCATCACTCAACCCTGTCTGAATAATTTTAAGTTTTCCTGTATAATAAGCGATATCACCGGCGGCATAGAGCCCATCAACTGATGTTTTCATGTGACTGTCAACAACAATGGCATTATCGGTCAGCTCAAGCTCCCACTCAGCAAGGGGACCGATATTTGACTTGAACCCTATCAAGAGAAGCAGTCTGTCAGCTTCAACTCGACGTATTTTACCATTTTTTGAGCGGAGATGAACTGCTGTGAGCACCCCGCATTCGGTATCAACAGCCGTCACCTCGGTATGCAAAAAAACATTGATACTACCGTTTTCCTTCGCCTCAAGAACTTCCCTTGCAGTCTTGCCGTGCCCCTGAAATTCATGCATACGATGAACAAGAGTTACTGTTGCTGCGGTGTTCAAAAGACCAACTGTCCAGTCGAGAGCTGAATCCCCTCCACCGACAATAACAACCCTTTTATCTGCAAAATCAACAACATTTTTAACCGCATAAAACACCGATGTGCCCTCAAGGTGGTCAATATTGCTGAGCTGAGGTAACTTACGAGGTGAAAAAGCTCCCAATCCAGCCGCTATCAGCAAGGCCCTCGAAAGAAATATCCTTCCTGATGACACCGTGACCTCAAATGATCCATCGGCACGTTTCCGGTATCTGGTAACCGTCTCACCAAGAATAACTTCCGGATGATACCTCTCTGTCTGCTTCCATAAACTTTCCACCAGGCCGGAAGCGGGAACTTCCTGAAAACCAGCAACATCGTAAATATGTTTTTCAGGATAAAGCGCCGCAAGCTGACCACCAAGTTGTGGCATGCTTTCAATAATCCGACAACTGATATTGTTCATGCCACACTGAAATGCGGCAAAAATCCCTGTAGGACCGCCACCAACGATGGTGAGATCACGGATCTCTTCACCGCCCTCAAAAAAAAGTTTATTTATGGTCATTGGTTGAAAATACCTGATTACTGGATATTGTCCTGACTATGAGCTTTTTCAGTCCCTGAATTTTTCAGATAAATCATCCCTTCTGGATCAACCATACCATACAGAATAGTCATCAGATGACCATGTTCATCAAGCTCATGAATCTCCACATGTATTGCATCCCGTTTTCTGACCTGGTTTCCTTCGTTATCCTTAAAATAAAAGAGTGCCTTGACTCCACCATGGGGTGTCGTTCCCTCAAACTGGTAATTTCCATCCTCCAGTTCGTCAAGAGCGCAACCTTGAGACGACGAATCTATAGGACAGGAAGCGCACTGAGAGTAAAAACCTTCCGCTGATTCAGCGAATTCACAAACAGGAAATTTCATAATCTCTCTTTTTATTTCTCGGGATAGTGTCGCCTGGAAATATAGACATTTAAAAAAATATTGTTGTAGAGTTCAAACTTTATTGATTTCTTAGTCAGAGGTTTCAATAACAGAATTAAGCTCTAAAAGTAATGTTAGCCAAGCGAATCATACCTTGTCTCGATGTTCGTGACGGAAGGGTTGTGAAAGGAATAAACTTTGAAGGATTACGGGATGCCGGTTCCATCCTTGAACAGGCCCGGTTTTATAACAATGAACTGGCTGATGAACTTGTTTTTCTTGATATTTCCGCATCTCTTGAATCCCGAAAAACAACGCTTGAAGAGGTCTTGAAAGTTTCCGGTGAAATCTTCATTCCTCTGACAGTCGGCGGCGGGATCAACTCCGTTGAACGAGCCAAGGAGGTTTTCCTGCACGGTGCCGACAAGGTATCCGTAAATACTGCAGCCGTAAACGATCCATCACTGATTACCCGTATTGCAGAAAAATATGGATCACAAGCTGTTGTCGTTGGTATCGATATCAAAAAAACAGGAACCGATTACCTTGTCCATACCCATTCGGGAAAAATACCGACGCGCTATGAAGCACTTGAATGGGCACATATTGTTCAGGAACTTGGTGCAGGTGAAATCCTGCTGACCAGTATGGATCGGGATGGCACCAAAGAGGGTTATGACAATGACATTCTCCGCAGGGTGTCAATGTCAGTGCATATTCCAGTCATTGCATCCGGCGGTGCCGGCAATCTTGAACACCTTTACGATGGTTTTGCCAAGGGCTATGCTGATGCTGCACTTGCTGCCTCTATTTTTCACTTCCGACAACACTCCATCCGTGAAGCAAAAGAATTTCTCAGGAACAAAGGAATTCCAGTCCGATTATGAATACCACTGTAAAACTCAATCCGCAGCTTCTTTCTCAAGCCGCTTGCGGATATCGAGTAACTCATTGCGACGTTGTGCGGTAGCTTCAGGATACGATAGCTTGAGTTCCGTCAGCATCTTCACAATAAGTTCCGAAACAATAAGTCGGGCATTTTGTTTGTCATCAGCAGGAACAACGTACCATGGCGCATGTCTGGTGCTTGTCGCTCCAAGGCAAGCCTCATAGGCCAGCATATATTCCTTCCAGTATTTTCTCTCCTCGATATCGGCTACGCTGAATTTCCAATTCTTCGCCGGTGCATCTATTCTATCCAGAAATCGTTTCCTCTGCTCCTCCTTTGAAAGGTGAAGAAAAAATTTCACAATCCTTGTTCCATTGCGATAGAGATGCTGTTCCATGTCGACAATCGATCGAAAACGGTGCTCCCAAACCTTCCCTCCATGAATCAGCTCATCTGGTATACCCTGAACTGAAAGTATTTCAGGATGAACACGAACAATAAGCACCTCCTCATAGTAGGATCGGTTAAAAATCCCGATATGCCCCCGTTCAGGGAGACACCGATTGCTCCTCCACAAAAAATCGTGATCAAGTTCCTGAGCCGAAGGGTGCTTGAAACTGAAAACCTGGCACCCTTGAGGATTAACGCCCGTCATAACATGCCTGATAACACCATCCTTGCCTGCAGCATCCATAGCCTGAAAAATCAGAAGCACCGCATACCGATTATCTGCATAATGAACTTGCTGAAGCTTGCTCAGTTGCTCAACATGATTGGCAAGCATCTCTTTGTACTCTTTTTTTGTGCTGTAAACCGGATCAATCAGCGAGGGACGTTTACCAAGGTTAACCTTTTCACCTTCACGAATACGCAGTGCCTCAAGGTTCAACCGCATAGAAATGGTATTGCAAACATTGCCTTAAGCACACACATAACCTGAAGTTTTTTAATCGAAATTTAAGTTCCGTCTTACTCTTCTTTAAGAATCCACCAGCTACATTATGAATTGTCAAAGTTAACAAGTCAATCATGAGCGAAATTAATTAAATTTATAGACACTATGAACACGGTACCCTTGAAATCTTGGGCAACCCCTTTTGTTATAGGAGCTTTTATTATATCAGCTGTTACCGGTCTGTTGATTTTTTTTGATATTGAAATCGGCATGGTTGAACCGGTTCACAAATGGTTAAGCTGGCTTCTGCTTGGCAGTGTATTTTTCCATGTGCTCTCAAACTTGAAACCATTCACCAGATATTTCTCTCAAAACGCGGGCAGAGGTGTTATCGGAGCGGCCATAGCTGTAACCATTCTTTCTCTTCTCCCCTTTTTCGGTAATAATGACAAAGAGCATGATAAAGAAAATCCAGGGAAAATTGCAGTGCAAGTACTTGAGTCTTCATCCGTGAAAACCATAGCTCTTGTTCTAAAAACCACGCCACAACAACTTGTTGAACGACTCGGCAATAACGGTATCATTGTTAACAACCCGTCGTTAACCGTACGGGAAATTGCAAAATACAACGGAAAAATTGACAAAGAAGTTCTGGGAGTCTTGTTACAGCAGACTAAGGCTTCCTCAGAAAAAAACAGTGATAATAATTAATAGAGAAAAAAACATGAGACTTCTCATTATTGAAGATGAACACGGAATTGCCGGTTTTCTCAAAGATGGGCTTGAGGAAGAGTACTTTGCCGTGGATATTGCTTACGATGGCAAAAACGGACTTGATCTTGCCATGACTAACGACTATGATCTGATTATTATAGACTGGATGATTCCTGCCATAAGCGGCATTGAAGTCTGCAGGCAGATACGCAAAGCCGGGAGTGCAGTCCCGATCATGTTTCTGACGGCCAAAGACACACTGGAAGACGTGCTGTTCGGTCTTGATGCAGGGGCTAATGATTACATAAAAAAACCTTTTGCCTTTGAAGAGCTGCTGGCACGGATCAGGGTACAGCTCAGGAATAAAAATCAGAGTGACGACTCCTTAAGCGCTGGTCCTCTGGAGATAAATCCCGCTACCCATCAGGCATTCTGTAATTCCAGCGAAATGACCCTTACGCCAAAAGAATTTTCCTTGCTGGAATACCTCATTCGTAATAAAGACAAGGTGTGTACCAGAAGCCGCATTATCGAACACGTCTGGGATATCCATTTTGATTCCGACACCTCCGTGATTGATGTCTATATCACCTTTCTCCGCAGAAAACTTGAAAACGCTGGCTGCGGAAACCTGATTCAAACCATCCGAGGTGTAGGGTATATCATACGTGAATCCTGAAATGAATACGATGAAAACAGATGCAAAAGATGCACTCAGGAATACCTCCATCCTGTTAAAAAAATGGTCGAGAATGAGTCTGCGCAACCGTATCGCTTTTTACTATACCATTGCTACAGCGTTTCTCCTCGCTCTTATCTTTACGATACTTTTCTTCATGGTTGAAAGTATGGTGTATAAGCAATTTGATGATGAAGTAAACAATGAGGTTAGTGAAATTTTCGCAGATGCACACGTAACAAGTCATGATTTTACAAGTTTCTCACGATTTACAAATTGTATTGATGATAAAGAGATCAATTTCAACGAAACAAAGCATGAAGAGAAAGGTCCTGCAAAAATTGACACCGAATTTATTCAGCTGGTCAACACTCAAGGCCAGGTCATAAACAAATCAGTAAATCTTGCCCGTAACGTCCTGATATTTAAACCCCGCGAGACAAAAACGATCTATTTCAACAGCACTATCAACAATTCAACGATTCACCAGGGACAACTTCCCCTTTTCAATCGCGACGGCATCATCAAAGGATATCTCATTGTTGCTGTCCCTATGAAAAAAGCTATTATTGTCCTGAACGATCTCCAAAACGTTTTTCTGTTTTCGTTTCCAGGCATTATTCTTACACTCTTTGTTCTTACACGCCTGATAGCGGGCAAAAGTATACGCCCCATAGAGAAGGTTATTACGACCGCTGAAAAAATAACGCATACAAACCTTATTCATCGTATTGAGCTACCGTATCATCAAGACGAATTGTATCGCCTGTCAGCAACCATCAATACCCTGCTGGACCGTATGCAGGAAGCATTTCAACGTGAAAAGCAGTTTACAGCTGATGCTTCACACGAACTGAAAACCCCGCTTGCTGTGGTTAAAGGCACACTGGAAGTATTGGTGCGCAAACCAAGAGAGAAAGAACACTACGAAACAAAAATTCAGTTCTGCCTGAAAGAATTAAACCGCATGGCGAGCCTTATAGATCAACTCCTTATGCTTGCCCGATATGAAAGCAAGAAAATGAACCCACATAGAGAGGGGGTTATGCTCTCCGTTGCTCTTGAAACTGTTACGGTTCGGCTGTTCCCTATCGCACTTGAAAAAGAGATCAAATTCAACATTGAGGGACAAGAAAAGGCGACAGTTACGACAGACCCTGCAATGCTTGAAATAATGCTTGAAAATATTCTCTCAAATGCAATCAAGTACTCTCCTGCAAGATCAGTGATAACAATAACCGTAGAGCAAAAAGAGAAATACATGATGTGCAGCATTACCGATCAGGGAATCGGAATTCCTGAAGAAAAACTTACTGCCGTTTTTGAACGCTTTTACCGGGTTGATGAGTCAAGAAATTCAAGCACAGGTGGGTTTGGGCTGGGATTGTCCATAGTAAAAAGACTGGCGGATCTCCAACAGATCAAAATATCGGTGAACAGTGTGAAAAATATCGGGACTACTTTTACACTGATCTTTCCATCCAGCATACCGGTCAATCCAGTTCCGCAAAAAAGGGTGACTGCTTGAACCGCTCTGAAAAAAGTTTAAGAAACAGTTCGCTTTTGAGAGGGTTCAACCATTATATTCAGATTTCGGGTAAACACAAGCTTGTCACACAACGCCTTCTCTGGAGAGGCCATCAAAAAAGCAGTTTTATCGGTATTCTCGATACGGTCAATTCCGATTAAATATAGGATGGCCTATAGAGGAGGTTTGCCACAAGCGGTATGGAAATGGGAATCGTTGTCCGTTCAGTCGCCTTGGGATCATTCGATTCCATATACGCCTTAATAACAGAAATGATACGCAGCCCCGTACCAGCTTTTTCTGCCAGTTCTGGTTGGGTCATGTCCAATTTCATGGCCATAAAGATACCTGATCGGGTACATGGTCGCGCTCTAAATCATGCAATTCGGATGCGAGGGGAAAGAGTGCTGGGCGAAGGTGCCCCCTTCTGCAAATAACTGAATGGGTTCGTTTTGTAAATTTGATGAGAACGCCTCAGATCGTCAAGCCCTTGCACTGCTTGGTTAACTGATTGGCTGCTCGCCTGAGGTGCCTGAGTGCATGGTGGAGCTTGCGCTGGGAGTGGACGTTGCGCTCGTAGTTGAGTATGCATAATGCAAGGTCTCTGGCTTCTTGTGGATTTAAGCCATCGGACTCGAGAAGTGCCTGGAGCGACTGGAGGTGAGCGGCCCAGAGGGAGGTTTCGATCGATGTTGTGAGGCCGTGCCGTGTGGCGTTAGCTGAGGAGCGCCTTTTACCTTCATCGGTTCGGGGGCCAGATGAGCGTTGCGCGTTACGCTGATTTGCGGCCTTACGTTTAGCGCTCGTCATGCCTGGGAGAGTTCCTCTGCGTCCACTTCGATAGAGTGCAAATTGCGACGGATCAATGCGTTTTGCAGTTGCAAGCGCTCGACATTCGTTTTGCGGTTAAACGCCACTTCATAAGAGGCCTGCAGAGCAGCAAGGATTTTGGTTTGCAGTGCGATTTGCTGGTCGAGCTGAAGAATGTCCGATTGCCTCCCTGCCATGGCAACTTGACGGAGTGACTCAAGAGTGTGTTCCTGAGTTTTGAGGGCTTTTTTGAGTACGTTGTCGACCTTATTAGCCATAAGCGTGTTGCGAATTTCTGTTTCACTGATGCGGCTGTTCGAAAATAAACCAGAAGTAAGCTCTGAGGCCATCTCGGTAGTGACTGTCGCCCGCTTTTGCTCCTCATAGCGACGCATCCACCAGAGGCATTCATGGATTTTTTCTGCAAGGTAGACCTGAAGCACTGAACGAGCGCCTAACTCTTCGATGAGTGCATCAAGACTTGCCTGGTAGAGATCGGCAGACTCTCCAGGTAAAATCGGCACCACTCCCAAAAGCCTGGAGATGGAGGGCGCTGCAGCAACTTTAATGGAGTTGGATTGGATAGAATCAGAAGTGGGTTGCTCGTTCATGGTTTATTCTCTCCTTCTATCAGTTCCGGGTTGATTAGATTTAGTACTGTATCACTGACCAGTCGTTCCTGCGGTAAGCATCAGGGAAATAGTGCTCAATAGCTTCTCGCCAGGGGTTGTCGTCGTTCAGTGGTTGCCATGCGCGTGCTATGGCTTTCAGCATCTTATGCAATAATCAAGAATATTACGATAATATATATTTTTTATTAGTAATATAATACGTCTTACTCATTTATTTATGTTACTCTTTGCATCTCAAAGACGAAAACTATAATAAAGAGTATGACGCCATCGAAGAGGAATTTGAAGTAATGCCGGCATGACTCAAAAAAGAAGTTGCGCGCCGGGCACATACCTCACAAACTGCAATTTCACGGTTGGCATCAGGAGCTTATAGAAATGTCTGTCTGGTATTTCTGAGTTATTTCGGATATGTTTTTGGAGTAAAGCCTCACCTAAGTTTTCAACCGTAGACTCTACACTGAATAGAACTTGCTATGGCTTCACACCAATGATACAACTGATTTTGTGTAATGTAAAAAATATGTAAAAAAAATACCTGATAACGGGAATTTTCAAAAAAAATTTGGACCACCTGAGGTGGTCATTTCTGTTGTCGTTTGTTACCAGAACATTTTGGCGTGAGGCGTTTCGTCCCTCAACGCCTCTCACCAAAATGTTGGTACTGCTCTCTCGCTCAAAAACAAAGCCGGAATGAGCTGCCAACTGACTACGGGACGAAGACCAAGCGGAAGCCAATGCTGTCGTACCGGTCGCCGGGGCCGCTGCCGCCGCGATCAGCCGACCGACAGCGCTCGGAGTCGTCGTTCCAGCCCCCGCCACGAATCACACGGTACGAACAAGTATCATCATACCAACTATCAGTCCACTCCCATACATTCCCGGCCATATCATACAAACCTTCCGGTGTTGCTCCTTCGGAATATCGGCCTACCGGCGTTGTCGCTCCTTCATTGAAATTATAGTTAGCCAGGGTTGGTGTCGGATCTTGCTCTCCCCATGGATATGTTCTGCTCTCTTTTCCAACCGCAGCATACCAGGTAACATCCATGACAGGCTGCTCATCCTTGTTGAATCGTTTGTCGTCGGCTGAATCCGAGCGAAAGCGGGTAGGCAACTCATTCATCATGTCCGCAAGATGGTTGCTGAAACCCTTGATGCCCTTTGCAAGGCCAAGCAATTTTGTTTTATAGTTTTCAATGGAAATTATACCTGCAAATGAGGGTTCTTTTGATGCCAGATAATTAATAAACCTGCCGTAGAGTTGGTTTGTAACAGTGAATTTTGCTACATAAAGGTCTTGAACAGGTTCAGGTTTCTTCGTCAATGAATAGGTAAATGTTCCTCCCTTGATCAGGATATAGAGTGCATCAAGCTTATCTGTATGATAATTGACAAGACCTTTTTTAGCAAACTCCATCACGCTATCAACTGCTTCTTTTTTGCCAGTGGCTTTCAAGCATGCTTGCAAGTATTGCTGCTGGTTTTTCGCTGTATCAGGGTCATTTAGCCTTACTTGTAAAGCTTTTATATCTATTGCCTGGGCTTCTTCTACCAAGGTTACTAAAAGATCCTGCTGCGTTTGGTTCAACTCCCTACTGATCGCCGAATCAATGACTTCATTTATAAATGCAGTAACGGTTACTTCATCACACTGACCAATAAAAAATCGAAGTGGCTCTGCCCACCAGTCGACGCCAAAATGTTTGATAAGTTTTGGAAACTGCTTTGGCGTGCAAACTTTGCTGAGCTTAACAGCTGCCATGTATTCCCTGAATGATTTATGACGGAATCCATACATATCATCATCTTTTTTGCCATACTCTATGAGTAACCCAGCATGGTAAATCATATCTTCGCAAAAGTCGTCGACTGTTGGAGGGTTATCGAGATTATTCAATACAACCTGCATCTTTTTTTTCATTGTTTTTTTACTTCCTTGATCCTTCCCCACTATTATCTGTAACCAGAGTGAGACCGAACCCAGTACTCGCATCGCATCCTCTGCCGGCAGTTGCGATTTGGTTTGTTGGCGATTATTCTGATAACTGAGGAGATATTCCAAAACGTTTTTATATAAATCCGTGCGACTTTGTGGAAGACAATCCTTTTCCTTCCAGAGCATCGCCATAAACTGCAGCAATAAAGGCACGCCGGCCAATGCCCATATACTCTTGTTTTTGTTTTCGTTAGTTTTTTCTTTGTCTTTCTTTAAATAGATAGTAATGGCTTCCGCTTTATCTTTGGCTTTTTGTTGCTGCTTATCTGACCATTCTTTTTTCTTTTGTTCTGACCACGAAGTCGAGTAACCGCCAGAAAAATCAGCCAACAATACAGAAGCGAACCATTTCTGTAAAAAAGCAGCCTGTTGTTCCTCTGTAAAGTCCATTATATCAGCCCGTATTGCATTCTTTGGCCTGGACTGATCGAGCTGCCGATACCCTGTAGTTCGTGATGTGACCACAAAACGTGCTTTAGGATATCGGGTAACGATTTTATTAATCCACTGGCAAACCTCCTTTCTGGCAACAACTTCGCTGATTTCATCAAGCCCATCGAGCAAAACTAAGGTCTCTTGATTTTCAAGCCAACCAGCTATAATTTCTTGAGGAAATTCATGGAATTTTTCCTTGGCTATTGCTTCGATAAAGAGAGGTAAGGAAAGATACGCACCATCTTTCTTTGGTAGCTCTCGTAGGGCGAGATAAAAAACCATGACCGGGTTTTTAAACCCAAACGCTTTATAACCATCATTTTCAAGGCAGGATAATGCATAATGCTTAAGCAGGGTTGTTTTACCCGAACCTGGATCTCCAATCACAAGCATCAGGTGCTTCCTTTGAAAAGCTTGATCCATGACCTCTGCGGGAGTGCGGATGTGCCCAACCATCTGCTGGTCAAATCCTGAATCAGCCTCAAAACGCATCTCATTCCTCCAACTCTCTGAAAGACGTAATTCGATAAAAATGTTGGATAGCTTTACTGAAATATCTTGAAATGCATTAGGCTGCCTATTGGTAATATTTTCCAGCTCACCTTTGAGAAAGTCACGATATCTGGATGCGTCATTATTGTCAGTTTCTTGAGGTTTGAAACGACTTGGAATGGTGAAACTGCCGATATACCCTTCTTCATGAGGGAAAAGACTTGTATCTACTGTCCAAACTTTTGGTGAACTGGTAGCTTGATAGCAAAATGGACGCACCTTCACCGTTGCTCCATTAACCTGGCCATAGAGTGCTCTTTTTGGGCTATCAGGACTGTAGTAACCTGCTCCTGCTCCAAGCTGTAACATATTCCCGGTTATTACATCTGTTTGATGTAAATGTCCTTGCAGGAGAATGTCAACCTGGGTTCTAAGCGTGTTTTTTAGATCAATGCTTTCATATTTTGTATGGAGCCATTCGAACGGATGATGCATCAGTGCAATTGCAAGATCAAGTTCAGATTTCTTCCTTTTCTCCCTGAGATTATTGATACACTTATCTATACATGAACGCCCAATGCAGAGCATTCCATGATCTGATTTGGCTTCCTTGCAAAAAAGAGCGCTGTTGATAAGCAGCAGCTCAAGCCGAACTTTATTTATCTCGCAAGAAATCAGCTCACAAGTGGAGTCTACTGGAAAAACTCGAGGAAAGAAATAGTAATTGTACCAGGACGCAAAGGCTTCCAGCTTAAAGGTGAGATGGTATTTTGGTGAAGAATCCTCAAAATATTCATCAATATCGGTCTGAGTTTCGAGAGTTCTTACAAGTCCAATACCTTTTTTACGCTCAACATCATGATTGCCGGGAACTATGAACAAATTCTTTCGATCTACCCCCGAAGCTTCAAGGAGCGCATTAAAAAATTTAGTCGCAGGGGCATTTTCCCCACCTTTAAAAACCCCAACATCTCCTTTGCCTGCAATATCACCAGTCGCAAAAATCAGGTCCGGCTTCCACTTTTGATTGTCCTTAACATCTCGAACCGATTCAAGTAAAGCAGTGAGTACAACGTCATGGTCATACGACCTTGTTTGTGTCAAATGCATGTCAGAAACATGTAGCCAGGTAACACCCATAGGATGATATTTAATGGATTAACCGGAATTGAAATGAGGTGCTTCCAGCAGAACATCCCCCCCTCACCCAAAAATTGTAAAATCTTTTTTATAAATCAACTGAAATACCAAGCTTAAGACAGCAATACGCTTCTGCCGATAACATTCGCACAATTCCGGTCAAGCAGCATAACAGTGCCAGTTTGTCGATGAGCTGATTTCCCTCCCTGAAGTAAAAAAAATGGCTTTTGACTTGATCAAAACTATTGATTGCAGTTTTGAAGCCGTCGTTGGTAGAAAGATACCAACTCTTTACGAAAGCAAACACAACGGTAAAGAGGCCGAATTTTATGCTGACCTGCTTTCTCATTTACTGAAAAACAAACTCAATGCATACAGTAAACTGGTTTTAAACATATCGCATCGGAGCAGGTGTACCACGCATACGAACCTTCAAAAAGGACTGAGCAAGGCTATCACCAGAGCACAATCAAAAGCACCCGATTGCAGCGTTGTCTTCAACGTCCAACAGCCAACAGCAGAGCCATTACTGAATTATCGCTGATTATTTTTGCTGGGCGATTCAACGTGTTTTTGAACGTGGCGAAACCAGATATTACGATTATATCAGCGACCAGGTTGCCACGGTGCAAGATCTCTATGACTTCGAAAAATGGAAAAGCAGAGGAAATTATTACAACCGGCAAAAAAAGCTATCGAGCGATAACTGCATAAAATACAACAAATAAAAAAAGCCCATCATTGCACTTAGAAGGATACACTTCAACGGCGTGAAGCCGACCTTCATGCAACACAGGCCAAAACAAATATAAGAACAAAATAAGATTAAAAAAATATCAGGTTACGGACTCTTCCGCTGATCTGAACATTTTGAACTTGCAACAAAAAAATGGACATATTAAGAAGCCACACTCACTGGTTGTTGTTTATTAAGTAAAAAATCAACGGGTGATTTATACCCTAAGAATGAATGCTTCCGTTGACGGTCTAAACCACACATTGTTAAAGACTATGGCAGAGATCCAGCCCGAAAACATGAAAGGAACCACGCTCGATATAGCCGCCCAAAACCGTGCCCGGCTGAAACAGCTCTTTCCAACCGTTTTTGCCGAAACCCGCAACGACAAAGGGGAACTGACCGAGTCCATCGACTTTGAAAAGCTCAAGGCCGAACTTGGTACTTTCAGCGACACGTTCGAGTCACGTCGTGAGCGCTACGGTATGGAGTGGCCCGGTAAAAAAGAGGCCCTGCACCTCATTCAGACCCTCAGCTCCGCCACCCTCAAACCCTGCCGTCAGGAGTCAGTAAATTTCGACACCACTGAAAACCTCTTTATCGAAGGCGACAACCTCGAAGTGCTCAAGCTGCT